>CAZTIY010000198.1:0-1562 GCA_964613765.1 uncultured Eubacterium sp. | reverse complement strand
CTGAAACTTTTCGCCATCAGATCCCTCCGGATTCCGCAACTGAAATCGCGTCTTCGGTATTCTGCATACCGCATACTGCATGCAATCGTGCCTGACATACCGTATTCACACTCAGAAATTATAAACACGGAATATCGTACACAATGCCCGCGGTAAAAAAACGGATCGCGCCTGCGTCAGCGGTTATATTTCTTTTCTATATCACTGTTTTTCGCAAGTACGGCCGCGGCGCCGTCACTCCGCTTTTTATCAAGTCTTTCCGCGAGTTCCCCGTCGGTTACCGCGATGATTTCGGCCGCTAAGAGCGCGGCGTTTGCGGCCCCGTCTATGGCTACAGTCGCTACAGGGATGCCTCCCGGCATCTGTACGGTTGAAAGAAGAGCGTCAAGTCCGTCCAGCGCGGAAGATTTAACCGGGATTCCTATTACGGGAAGCGTTGTGTTCGCGGCCACCGCTCCCGCAAGATGGGCAGCTTTTCCCGCCGCGCATATTACGGCGCCGAAACCGTTCTTACGTGCGTTTACCGCAAATTCTTTGGTCTCCGAAGGAGTCCTGTGAGCGGAATACACATGAACCTCGTACGGAACTCCGAGTTCTTCGAGAGTTGTCACTGCCTTCTCTACGACCGGAAGATCACTGTCGCTTCCCATTATAATCCCGACTTTTTTCATCTGGTCCTCCTTCCGGGTGTGCCTCATATACTCATATATTTGATCTGCATGTTCATATAAACGGTCCCGCGGTTTTACTCTTCCGGTCTGTTACGGTTCATTCCGTCTAAATAGGCCTGCAGAATGATTACCGCCGCCTGTTTGTCTATTACTTTCCTTCGTTTCGCGCGGCTCAGATCCGCCTCGATAAGTACCCTCTCCGCCTGAACCGTCGTAAGCCGCTCGTCCTGCCAGTATATCCGGACATCCTGCATGGAGGAACTTCTGAGCTTGTTCTCAAGCATCGTCCCGAACGCCCTCACCTTTTCTGTCTGCGGTGTGTCATTTCCGGACAGCGAAAGAGGCAGTCCGCATACTACCGACGTACAGCCGTATTCCTTAATTATGTCAATTACCTTTCCGGCGTCCTTTCTGATTCCGACGCGTTCTATAGTGGTAATGCCCTGCGCTGTTATACCGAGCGGATCACTTACGGATACGCCTATGGTCTTATCGCCTATATCAAGTCCAAGGATTCTCAAACGTACTCCTTACGAAAAAAACGGCAGGTTGACAGTACCTGCCGTCGTCCTGTCAGAATCATCATTTCTTAAGATATGCCTTGAGTATCTCCTCAACCAGTTCGTCCCGGTCGATCCTGCTTATCATAAGCCTCGCGTTATTATGACTCGTGATATATGACGGATCGCCGGAAATTATATAGCCGACCATCTGGTCGATTCCGTTATAACCTCTTTCCTCCAGGGACTGATACACGGACTCCAGAATTTCTCTGGTCGTTTTTCTCTGAGCCTTTCCCGCGTCGAATAAAATAGTATCTTTGTTCATAACAACCGACCTCCGCCTGTGATTATACTATGATTAAAAGCCTTCATCAAGCGCGACGCCCCG
>CAZTIY010000197.1:0-1566 GCA_964613765.1 uncultured Eubacterium sp. | reverse complement strand
GCAGCCTGATATGGTCTGTCCTTACCGACAGTTACATCCCGCCAGTCCTGTTCCTTAAGGACAAAGGCGGAAAGGACGAGAAAGGCAGGGATACTTATATCTATAACATTCTTGACGGCCAGCAGAGAATAACTACAATTTTCAGTTACATGAACGATGAGTGGCGCTGCCACAGCGCGACGCCGCCGGCGAAGTTCGACGGCTTTGATTACGACCTTGCCGGACTGAAGTTCTCAGAACTTCCGGAGGAGCTGCAAAGTGCCATCGCCCAGTACAGATTTAACATCCAGTGCCTTGAGGGATATACGCTTGAGGAGGCTGAAACTTTATTCTTTAACATTAATAACGGCACCCCGCTTAGCCAGATCCAGAAAGCCAAGAGCCGTATGGGGACAGATCTTATCAGTTTCTTCTCCAAACTGTTGGAAGGGCGGTTCTTCACACAGGCCGTGAAAGTAACGGAGGCGCAGGCAAGACGGGAGGATGACCTGCTGATGCTTATCCAGGGGGCGCTGCTTCTCGATAACATGGCTATCGGTACGGAGTACAAGTCCATCAGTGCGGGAATGTGCCTGTCCTATGCGTCCGGCATCAGGGGTACTTACACCGGTGACAGGCGCAGGATGCTCTCTGACACCATCGGGTATCTTGATGAGGCATTCATGACGGGAAACAAGTTCTTAAAGAAAAACAATGTGCCTATCGTTATCGTCATAGCGAATATCGCGGAAAGGCACGGCATCAAGCCGACTGAATTCAGGACATTCATCAATGAGTTTTCAAATGCCGTCTATCCGTCCTATGACGCGGCATCAGGCAGCGGTAATGTTAAGGCGAAGTCAGTGCAGATGAGGCTGCGGGTAATGTTCCTCGCCCTGTGCAGGAATTTTCATCTTGATCCTTTGGAGACGGAACGGCCTTTTGCAAGGGATGCGGCTCTGTACGAAGGGCTGACGGAGGACGACGGACTTATGCCCGACATGGGTACCAGTAAATCTGAAACCAGTGAGGTTACTTGTGAAACCGCAAGTATTGATGACGTTTCGGAGGATTCGGAGGGTTTTCCGGAGGAATCCGACCCAGATAACATCGTGGGTACTGATATCGGCGGCGATGACACAGACACAAAAGTGTCGGTTGAGTCGGAAGCGCTGTTTGATGCCCCGGAATTAGTGTTTGGCAGATCAAATAGAGTGTCGGATGAATCGAAAGAAGAACCGGACGTCGATAAGCTGATGGAAGATCCAGACGGGGCAAAGGGGCTGTCTGAGATATTTGAGGCAGAAAGTCAATCCCAGGCCATAAACGCCTATGAATTGATGAATGCCCCGGAAGATGAAGGGAAAGAGGCGGCTGTCAATGGCTGAGACGATATTAGCATATATGATGCGCGTAGATGAAAGGACAGGCATCGTCTATCGCGGGTATTTAAGCCCCATTGAGAACACACTCGACGCCAAGCAGAGGTACGTCAATTACGGCAGGAGAGGCGGACTGATACAGGTCATTTCTCTCACGGATGAGATTGACGTGATAATCAACGATGAGGGAAAGCCGCTGGGCTTT
>CAZTIY010000196.1:0-1578 GCA_964613765.1 uncultured Eubacterium sp. | reverse complement strand
TGTCCATGCGGTTGAATTTATCCACCGCCATGTTTTTCCTGTCAACGAGCTTTGTATGCATATTGATGATCAGCATGAAAATAAAGGCGACTATAAGCCAGATTGCGATAGTTATGGTTCTTACGGTCGTGTCACTCATCGGTTTCCCTTTCTGATGTTTCGTTTCTGGGGTTTTTATTCTGATATTTCTTTTTTCTGAAAATGTTTCCGTTTACCTAAAGCTTCTCTTAATTCTGTAACTGAATCACGTTAATCTCTCTCCGTGCTTCAGATCCCAGTCTACCGGCTGTTCGCCGGACGCAATCAGAAATTCATTCGTTTTAGAGAAGTATTTACCGCCGAAGAACCCTCTGTAAGCTGAGAGCGGGCTCGGATGCGCGCCTTCCAGCACGAGATGGGCGGGAGAAGTTATAAGTTCTTTCTTTTTCCCGGCGTTCGCTCCCCACAGTATGAATACGACAGGTTTCGCCCGGGCGTTAAGGAGCCTGATAATTCTGTCCGTAAGTATCTCCCAGCCCTGACCGCGGTGTGAACCGGCTTCATGCGCCCTTACGGTGAGACAGGTGTTGAGCAGCAGGACGCCTGATTCTGCCCAGGGCATCAGATACCCGCTCCCGTCCTCAGGCGGTGTGATGGCGAGATCGTCCTCAAGTTCACGAAAAATATTCACGAGTGACGGCGGCCTCGCGACTCCGGGCAGAACAGAAAATGCCATACCGTGAGCCTGACCGGGCTCGTGATACGGATCCTGACCCAGAATGACCGCCTTTACTTCCGAGAACGGAGTAGCCTTAAGCGCGCTGAATATCCTGTCCATATCAGGGTAGACCGTACCGTTTCTGTATTCGCTTATCAGAAACTGACGCAGTTTCCGGTAATACGGGAGATCAAATTCGCCTTTCAACATATCGTCCCAGTCATTTCCGAAATTAACCATTTGAAACCAAACCTTTGCTCAAAAGAAATCGTCATCCCCGGTATGGATGCCCCGGACTTTTCTCTCGTCAGAATTTCCGTCAGTTTTGCATCTCTCAGTCATCGTTTGCTTCCTCATTGTATGTAACTGTATCTTCGGCTACCTTTGAGAAGGATTGCTCGTGATCAGGAGAATATCCGTAAATTTCATTTCTGCTTTCCGTTAATAGCGCTATATCCAGGTCATAAACCAATCCCGAATATGGCTGAATCAACAGAGTCATCAGTTCATCGATGTTTCCCGCATCATCATCTCGTAATACCGGGACTGTCCCTTTAAGCAGCGATGCAATCGCCGGCAGATTATTTCCTTTGGCATATTCTCCTGACCGGATTATACAGTAAAGCTCTGAGAATGTCAGTAATTCTCATAATACGGATACAACTCCTGTGATTTCAATGACCGGGTACAGCGTACCAATGATGAGGCGTCCTCTGACTCATGGTTCAACATGGAATTCCACTACGGTCAAGCGGATTCTCTCCAATGAGAAATGCAAAGGCTACGCCCTTCTGCATATAAGATTATTAGATAGTTTTATGCAGATAATGATACGGGATAATTATTGCCTCTCTGCCTGACTCTGAGGAGGGTATGTAGGG
>CAZTIY010000195.1:1286-1585 GCA_964613765.1 uncultured Eubacterium sp. | reverse complement strand
ATCCCGAAGATGTTGAGGCCGTAGGACGAGCGGTTAAGGCATATGAGGAAACGCGGAAAAAATCGTCTAAACGCGAAGTAGTTAATGGCGTAACGTTTTTTTATGATGGAATGACTATAACGGATGAAATAATTGAGGAGCTTGAGAGATTCTCTCAAGTATGTGAAGATGAGGCGTACAGCATTTATATGGATGATGGAAAGTTGGTGATCTTCTGATGTCCCGGATGTTCGTCGCGGGACAGGCCATATGGGGCAGAATACCTTTCAAGGACGGCCAGGTTCCTGCTTATGACAGAC
>CAZTIY010000195.1:0-1276 GCA_964613765.1 uncultured Eubacterium sp. | reverse complement strand
ATGAGGAATATGTAGAAATTCTCACGGTTTCTTCTGTAGCCGGAAAAGAATGGAAACTAACCTGGTCGACTAATAGAGAGATACATAAATTCAATCCGCCGTTTTTAAGACAGTCCTTTGTAAAACTGGATTTGCTTCAAAGAATTAATAAGTCAGATTTAGAGAATGTGAGGATCCTGGATAACGGACAAACACTTGACGGAGCGGAGTTGTTGGAGATCATCAGATCCGTTATAAGAGATTAAACGACCGCGAAAAATGCTTTTCTGAGTGCGCGATCCGCTTCGAGTGTATCTCTCCGGAGCTTTTTGAAATCTTTGTCATTCTCACGCTGCTATCGGCATCGGTCCTTCGTTAGAGATAATGATCAGCGCAATAAAGATTTTCGCCGCGAAGGCGGCATATCCGGATTGCTTCCGGATATGCCGCCTTTAAAACTGAATATTGATTTCCGCGCCTGTTCCGGGAGAGCCGCTTTTTGTGCCGGTCCACATCCGCGCTCCGTCGAAGCCCGTGAGCGCCGTTTTCCGCGTCCGCGTCAGGCGTTGTCGATGTCCGCGTCAGGCGTTGTCGACATTGTACATGTGCTCGAGCATCCTGATCAGAGCGCTGGTGTATCCCCACTCATTATCATACCAGGCGAGGAGCTTAACGAACTTATCATTAAGAGCTATGCCGCCCTGGGCGTCGAACAGGCAGGGAGCGCTAAACCCGATGACATCCTGTGAAACGACCGGATCGTGGGTAACGACCAGAGTGCCCTTTAACTCGCCCTCGGCGGCTTTCTCCATGGCGGCCACGATCTCGTCATAGGAAGCGGAGGAGGACAGTCTGCAGGTCAGGTCCACCAGTGATCCGTCCCCGGAGGGAACGCGCACGCTCATGCCGGTGAGCTTACCCTTAAGCGAGGGGATAACCTTGCCCACGGCCTTAGCCGCGCCGGTGGTGGAAGGAATGATGTTGCTGTAAACAGCGCGGCCTATTCTCCAGTCCTTGTCACGGGCGTCGACGGTCTTCTGCTTCGAGGTAGAGGAGTGGATGGTAGTCATAAGCCCCTCCTCGATACCGAAGTTATCCTGCAGGACCTTAGCCATGGGTGCCAGGCAGTTGGTGGTGCAGGAAGCGTTGGAAATGTACTGCATATCCTTCGTATAGGTGTCGGAGTTGACGCCGTAAACGAACATCGGGGTATCATCTTTGGCGGGAGCGGACATGATGATCTTCTTAGCGCCGCCCTTCTCAAGGTGGGGAGCGCATTTCTCCTTCGTAAGGAACA
>CAZTIY010000194.1:0-1635 GCA_964613765.1 uncultured Eubacterium sp. | reverse complement strand
TTTTCGCAACGGTGCTATGCCGCCCGACCCTCAAATACCATGTGTGAACTGTAACGGTTCCGCCTTGCGGGAAGCGAAAACATGTGAGATTCTGCCGGAAAAGCTTTCCCGGTTATGATAAGATCATAAAAACGCGGCAGAAAATCAATGACGTGCCTGAATAAGTATCTTCAGGAAAACCTGAAACGAAAGGATAATGTCTTATGCTTTACGATTATCTCTCGGTAAATGAACAGGGTCATCTCACCATAGCGGGGCTTGACGCGGCGGAACTCGCGAAAGAATACGGCACACCGCTTTACGTCCTAAACGAGGACAGGATAAGGGAAAACTGCAGAACTTATATCAAAGCCATGAAAAAATATTTCCCGGAGGGCTCCGTACCTCTGTACGCGGGAAAAGCGCTGTGTTTCAGGGGAATCTATCCTGTTATCTCCGATGAAGGACTGAGCGCCGATGTAGTGTCCCCGGGCGAGATTTTTACGGCGCTTTCAGCGGGTTTCCCGGCAGAAAAGCTCTATTTCCACGGTTCGAACAAAACTGACGACGATATCGTATACGGACTAAAATCCCACGTGGGATTCTTCATCTGCGACAATCCGAACGAGCTTGAAGTGCTTAATAAAGAGGCCGGAAGATTGGGCATAAGGCAGAAAATCCTTTTAAGGGTTACGGTCGGTCTGGATCCTCATACTCTGGAAGCGATAAACACCGGAAAGGTCGACTCCCAGTTCGGCGTTCCGATAGAAACCGGGCAGGCCGCCCGTTTCCTGAAAGAGGCCCTCTCGATGGAAAATCTTGATGTCGCGGGATTTCACAGTCACATAGGTTCGCAGATTTTCGACAGCGATTCATTTCTCGATCAGGCCGACATACTCATAAAATTTACTCGTGAAATTAATGAAGAAACCGGTTTTACGCCCCGCATATTCAATATCGGCGGCGGTTTCGGCGTCCGGTACGCGGAATCCGATCCTCATGTCGATATAGAAGGAAACATACGTGACATCGCGGAACACATCGGAGGCGGACTTTCTCAGACAGGCATACCGGTTCCGGTAATTCTGATGGAACCCGGAAGAAGCATCGTAGCTGACGCGGGTGTGACTCTCTATTCCGCCGGAGGGGTGAAGACGGTAGAAGGCTACCGCTCTTATGTAACTGTCGACGGCGGCATGACCGATAATCCCAGGTACGCGCTGTATAAGTCAGCTTATACTGTACTGAACGCGACCCGGGCCGCTCTTCCGGAGGACTTTATCTGCACAATAGCGGGACGCTGCTGTGAGAGCGGTGACAGGATCGCGGAGAATATCAGCATCGCTAAACCGGTGCGGGGTGACATAATCGCCGTACTCACAACCGGAGCATATAATTATTCCATGAGTTCCAATTATAACAGGATTCCGAGGCCGGCGCTCATCATGATAAGTAACGGTGCTGCACGCCTCGCCGTCCGCCGCCAGACTTTCGAGGATCTGATAAGCTGCGAACTGTAATTCATAAAAAGAAATTTGTTCCGGAGCGGCTGCCCCGGCCTCCGGTTTTGCTTTCCCGATCGACATTACTGTTCAGAAGGTAAGTGAACACAGGCAGCTATCGAGGCGGCGGCATAACACCGCTGCGGAAATTTTC
>CAZTIY010000193.1:0-1694 GCA_964613765.1 uncultured Eubacterium sp. | reverse complement strand
ATTAAATATACTCCGGAAGACCCAGACTCACGGAAATGAGGTGTTCGCCGTAAACGGTGTTTTTCAGCTCTTCTCCGAGAGCGCGGAGCTGCTCACGGGAAATACGGCCCTGGCGGAACGCCTGCTCTTCGACACAGCCTATATACCTCCCTGTCTTTTTCTGGAGATTCCTCACTGTATTCGCGGCGAATAAAAGACTGTCGGCGGTTCCGGCATCGAGCCAGACGGAGGATTCCCTGCTCAGCGTTTCAACTTTAAGCTCACTCCGGCGGAGATACTCCAGATTAACGTCCGTTATCTCAAGTTCGCCCCGCGGGGACGGCTTAAGCCTCCTGGCGAATTCCACCGCCTGACTGTCGTAGAAATAAAGACCCGGCACGATATAATTCGATTTCGGCTCCGTCGGCTTTTCTTCAATAGATACGGCACGCCCCTCTCCGTCAAATTCAATTACGCCGAAAGGCCTCGGGTCTTCCACATAATATCCGAAAACGGTCGCCCCCCTGTTTTCCATCGCGATACGCTTAAGCCGGTCACTCAGCCCGCGGTCATAAAGTATATTGTCCCCGAGCACCATACAGACATCCCCGCCCGCGATAAATTCTTCCCCTATAAGGAGCGCGTCCGCAATTCCCCGCGGCTTTATCTGTTCTGCATAAGTTATCCTGATCCCGAACTTTCCGCCGTCTCCCAGAAGTTCGACAAAATCATTCCTTCTTCCCGGCGGAACTACAATCATTACTTCCGATATCCCCGCGCTGATCAAAAGCGAAAGCGGATAATACAGCATGGGCTTATCATAAACAGGGAGAAGCGGTTTACAGACGGGAAGCGTCATCGGAAACAGCCGTGTTCCGCGCCCCGCGGCAAGTATAAGTCCTTTCATTATTTATTCAGAATCCCTTCCGTTCATAAGGCACGGCCGCGTTTACATTCGCGCCCCATAGTGTTCACAGATCCCGCCGGTACGTTTATGACACCGCCTGCGGCAAAATCACACGGTATCCCGCCTGATCCGGCCGGACTTATTCAGAATCCTCACCGTTCACGAGACGGGACCACGCCCTCGAGTTCGCCTCAAAATTTATCTCAAGTACGCTCATGCCGTTGATGTTCGCCCCGTTATATGTTCCGTCCCGCGGTATGGTCAGTTCCTGTGTCTTATAACTTCCGAGTGTGAGCGCCGTAAGAAGCAGCGAGGCCGTGTCGCCCTTTGTCAAATCTGTCTTTACCCGCGGGAGAAATTCCCCGGCTAAATTACTCATCTCACTGAGCTTCATTTTCCGCATTTTTTTCATGCACGCGGAAATGACGGTACGCTGTCTTCCGGTTCTCGCGAAATCAGTCCCAAGATAACGAAGCCTTGAGTACGCGAGCGCCTGATTCCCGTTAAGCAGAATCTTACCCGCGTCGGCCGGATCCAGCGCGGACTCGCCGGCAGGATGCCCCAGCAGCCTGTTATTCTCGCGTATGCCTTTGTTCATGTATTCTATCTCTTCAGATGTCACATCTATTTCCACGCCCCCGAGGGCATCCACGAGATCCATAAGAAGATAGAAATTCCCGACGACGCACCGGTCCACGTTAATGCCGAAGTTCGCTCTGATCGTCTTCACAAGAAGGTCCGTCCCGCCGAAAGCGTAAGCGGCGTTAAGCCGGTTGCTCCCGTTTCCGGGAATCGGCAGATAAATATC
>CAZTIY010000192.1:0-1740 GCA_964613765.1 uncultured Eubacterium sp. | reverse complement strand
ACGGGTCTGTCAGGCGTCCGGAGCGCTTGTTACAGTCCTTTTTACATGATATAATTTCCTGGTTATATTCATAACAGTTTGAAAGGGATATAGTGTCCGGGATTTTCAAAGTAACGGGTTACGGAAGGTCGCGGATCACGGATTCCGGGAGTATAAGGGTATTATCAGAAAGAGAGGACTTAAATGAGGACACTTGAGAGAAAATTCAATGTCGCTGTTCTTGGCGGGACAGGAATGGTCGGACAGCGCTTCATTACTCTTCTGGAGGGACATCCCTGGTTTAAAGTGACAGAGATAGCGGCCAGCGGAAGAAGCGCGGGGAAAACATATGAAGAAGCGATGGAAGGCCGCTGGAAACTGCATATTCCGATGCCGGAGAGTGTCAAAAACATCGTCGTGAAGGACGTTTCCGATGTGCGTGACGTAGCTTCCGGCGTTGACTTTGTTTTCTCGGCCGTGAATATGTCGAAAGAAGAGATTCAGGCGATAGAAGAGGAGTACGCGAAGGCGGAAACCCCCGTGGTTTCCAATAACAGCGCCCACCGGTGGACACCCGACGTCCCTATGGTGATCCCCGAAATTAACGACGCGCATTATGAGATTATCCCGTTCCAGAAGAAACGTCTCGGAACCGAAAAAGGTTTCATCGCCGTAAAGCCGAACTGCTCCATCCAGTGCTATGTGCCGGCTCTTCAGGCCTGGAAAGAATTCGGTCCGAAGGAAGTAGTGGTATCTACATACCAGGCTATATCCGGTGCAGGTAAAAATTTTGAAGACTGGCCCGAGATGGTCGGCAATATCATCCCGTATATAGGAGGGGAGGAAGAGAAGAGCGAGGAGGAACCTCTCAAGATTTTCGGCAGAATCGAAAACGGACAGATCGTCAAGGCGGAAAGTCCCGTAATCACAAGCCAGTGCATACGGGTCCCCGTTCTGGAGGGGCATACCTCGACAGTCTTCATCAATTTCAGTGAAAAACCGACGAAGGAAGAACTGATAGAAAAACTGAACGGTTACCGCGGATTCCCGCAGGAAGCGGAACTTCCGAGCGCGCCGGAACAGTTCATAAAATATCTTGAAGAACCCGACAGGCCGCAGGTTATGAAGGACGTATATTATGAGAACGGGTTCGGTGTCACGTTCGGAAGACTGAGAGAGGATAAAATTTTCGATTACAAATTTGTCGGACTCGCTCACAACACGGTCCGCGGGGCCGCAGGCGGCGCCGTACTTTCCGCCGAAGCGCTCGTAGAGAAGGGTTATATAGATTATAAGTAAGCATTGAATAACAGGCGTTCATTTCGGAGGTCAGCATTTGTCGTATTTACAGGCTTTATTTCTGGGTCTTGTGCAGGGACTCGCGGAGTTTCTTCCGGTCAGCAGTTCGGGTCATCTCGCGCTTTTGCAGCATTTCTTCGGCGTGGAGGAGAGCAATGTTCTGATGTTCACGGTTCTCCTCCATCTGGGAACGCTCGTATCAGTGTTTATAATGTACCGTAAAGATATATGGGAACTCGTTAAGGAATTATGTCTTGCGGTCGCCGATCTCGTGACAGGAAAAGGCCTGAGACTTGATGAACGGCCCGTAAGGAAACTCGGCGTCATGATTATTGTCGCGACGGTACCCACCGCCGTAATCGGACTGCTGTTTAACAGCTTTTTTGAAAGTCTGTACAGTAATATTTTGATGATCGGCGCCGGTTTCCTTATTACGGGTTTTATGCTGTACTTTTCTGAGAG
>CAZTIY010000191.1:0-1807 GCA_964613765.1 uncultured Eubacterium sp. | reverse complement strand
TCGTTATCCACAATGATCACCTCTGGCTGTATTATGCTCTATCCCGAGAGATTTGACAATACAAACCCGACAGATTTCGAGATTCCAACCCGATAGATTTTATGATTCCAACCCGATAGATTTTATGATTTCAACCCGACAGATTTCGCGGTTTCAACCCGACAGATTATAGAATGCCCATCAGACGGGCGGCGTTGTTGTAAAATACGTCCTCCAGTTCGCTGTCCTTCAGTCCGCAGCTCATCACGCGCTGTATCTCGACAGTAGGATGATGAAAAGGAGAATCGATACCGAACATTACTTTTGTCGCACCGACTTGCTCGTAGGCGTTCTTGATCTGGCAGCCCATAGGCATGCCGGAACACTCCAGATACAGATTGTCGTATTTCAAGGCCATCTTGATTGAAGCGTCAATGTAAACACCGTGACCGTGCCCCATGTGTATCATCACAACCGGAACGTCCGGATGACGCTCCGCCAGGAGAGCGATCTGCCAGGGCAGGGAGAAGGGAGGATGACCGCAGTGAACAAAGACGGGCTTGTTGTAGCTGCGGCATATCTCGACCACGGGATCCACGCACGGGTCGTCAGCGGTGTATGCGTCGAAGAGAGGCTGCATCTTGGCGCCCTCAAAGCGGTCGTCTCTGATGTATCTCTCCAGCATGTCATAGGCGGGCTGCCCTTCGGCAGGATTCACCCATACAAGCGGGATAATGCGATCCGGATGCTTTCGGAACGCCTGCAGAGTTTCGTCATTCAGATGGCACGAGGCCGCGCAAAGTATCGTCTTCTCTATTTGATAGCTGTCCATCTGCGCGATAAGCCTCTGATCATCAAAGTCCACGTTGAAAGGACTGCCGAAACGACCTATGTGCGAATGCGCATCTATCTTCCTGAATCTGCTGAAATCATCCATACACTTGCCTCCTTTAATTCATCTCGTGTCTTTATTTATGAAATTTTAGATATGCTTGATTTTTCATAGCCGGTCTCCTCATATTATCCGGTTATGCTTCGTTCTCATTGCGGTAATGTCCGTCTTACGTGCAAGACCGGCCTTGCTCTGACTGACCGTATATTTCCGGATGTTGTTCGTGTGCGTCACCGGTTCTCACAGTTTCCCTGCTAAATCTTCTGATATATCTTCTATATCTTCCATTATTTCGACTTTCTCAAACGTATGATGCCTTGCGGGGTGACACACGCCTTGCGGAGTCACTCACGGCCGCGGGCTCACATACGACCGCGGGCTCACATACGACCGCGGGCTCACATACGACCGCGGGCGCACACACGGCCGCAGTTGCACATACAGCCGCGGGAACTGAATTA
Source organism: uncultured Eubacterium sp. (assembly GCA_964613765.1). Lineage (GTDB taxonomy): Bacteria > Bacillota > Clostridia > Peptostreptococcales > Anaerovoracaceae > Aminicella. The sequence continues at coordinate 475 of CAZTIY010000191.1, read as the reverse complement.
AAGATACAATAACGACGAAATGAAATCAACATAAAAAAGCGCCCCACGGCAATAATAACAGGCCACGGGACAGCTTTGAGTTTATGCAACCGTAAAAGTCAAAAGCATATCATCATAGAGAGAATAATCAGCCTCACCGCCTCAACCCCGGAGGCGGAAAGTCCGGTGATACGTGTTATAACATCAACAGAAAAGAAGTCTTCCGGCATCCTCTTCGTAATAAAAGCAGAACCGAGCGGTCCCATTGAAATAGACAGGTCCTCCCCCTCTGCCGATGTTTACTGCCGTTTCCGTTTGTCACGAAAAATATCCTTTCACGGACGCTGTGCTGTGTCTGTGAAAGGATATCTCCTGCGTTCATAATGTAGAATACGCCTAACCTCGCTGTATTCACGACCGTATCTATTTGTTAATCAGGTAAAGAAAAGCCCGTCCCACCACATTACCCGGTGAAAGGAACTCGCCTATGTCTTTC
>CAZTIY010000190.1:0-1809 GCA_964613765.1 uncultured Eubacterium sp. | reverse complement strand
TCGAAGGGAAGGTTTTGTTCGCGGAGAATCGTGCTCTGCGAGAAGTATATCGAATATACGCCGCGGTTGCCGATCCGAAAGATGAGATAGCGTTATACGGCGCTCTGACAGGAAAGCTGATCGGACTGACAGAAAAAGACCTGCTGAACTACGGCGCCGCCGGAGGGAAATTGCCTCTTAAATTACCGTATGAAGAAGACAGCAAAGAGGAAAAAGGTGACGGAGAACAAACAGAGGAACAAGCGATTTCACTTGTCAGAGAGAAAATCGACATATTAAATGAGCTTTCTCAACAGACGCAGTTTCTGACACCGGCATCCCTCTTCTCAAAGATCATAGACGATTTCAAGCTCTTCAATACCGTGTCCGCAGACGATATGGAAGTGCTTTATTATACACTTGAGCTTTTGAGAGACGCTGAGCGTGAAGGCGGAGTCGGAACACTAAAGGATGGCAGAGATTTAATAAAAAGCTGCTTATCCGGCGAGTCCGGCGAAGAACGCTGCCTGAGTTTAAGCGAAGGAGAGGATCGGGTGCACCTTGCGAACCTGCATAAGGTCAAGGGCCTTGAGGCCCCGATCGTGATACTGGCGGCAGAGGATAAACCCAAATCTGTTTCACCCGAAATCAGAATTGTGCATGGCAATAAAAGCAGAACACAAAATAATGATGGTGAAGAGTGCAGCGCTGATAATGTTAACAGACCGCAGGGACACATTTTTTCGTTAGAGGGATATACTATTCAGACCAAAAAATTTGATGAACAAAAGAATGATGAAAAAGCCGCTCAAACAGCAGAAATATCCAGGGAAATCTATGTCGCAGCGACCCGCGCAAAGAACGCCCTGATAATTTGCCGGACTCCAAAAGAGAAGAGCAGCAAGAAGTCCGCCTGGCAGCCGCTGCTCGACACAAAAGATCAGGAAAATGCCCCGAAAGACTTCTTCGCCGAAGACGAAAAACGCAAAGCAGGTGTCCCGGAAGATCAGACACCCGATGCCGTCGGCACGGAAGCCCCGGAACATGAAGCCTCAGGCGCGAAAACTCCGCAGTCCGTCGTCTCAACCGGCTCCTCCGGCTCCGCGGGACCTGTTCCAACCGGCTCCTCCGGCTCCGCGAAACCGGAAGTTCCCGGAACCGGAGAAGTATCTGAAGAGCCCGTATCAACCGGAAAATGTGATGATCCTTCAATCTCCGAAAGCAATGTGCCGGACGAAAAGTTCGTTGATCCCGCTCAGCTTTATGAACAGGCAGAGAGGGAATCCGCGTTAAAAGACCGCGATAATAAAGAAAAAGTTACATATGCTGTTGAGCGTCCGAGCAAATGGAAGATCAAGTCTAAATTAGCAGACAATGATGTTACCGGAGATGCAGATGATGAGAATCAGGACAGCGGCGTCTCACAGGAAAACTCCCACGGGGATCCCGGACAGGAAAATAACGGGAAGCAGTCCGGGCAGGAAAATCATGGCGGCAGTGATGATCTGCCCTCCGGGAAAGAGACCGGGTCCAAATCGAATACAATACCGCACGTTCTCGGCACAATGATACACAAACTGATAGAGACTCTCGTGACGGGCAGCAGAGTACGCAGAAGAAAGTTCGACCCGAAAGCTGAAAAGAAGATCATCGACAAGCTGATTGAGGAGATCATTGATGAGTTCTGTCAGGAAACAGACGGCGGAGCATCCGGGGATCCTGCGGCAGAATATCATGACAAACTGTGGAATGTTGCCAAGAAAATGCTGACACGCGGTTATCAACAGAAAAAAGGAAACTGCGAGCATGATGATATCCTTGATGTATTGT
>CAZTIY010000189.1:0-1893 GCA_964613765.1 uncultured Eubacterium sp. | reverse complement strand
GCGGTATCACTTCGCGCACGGTGTACTCGTATGTTCCCGGCCTGGTGAACCGCGTCTTATCCTTCGTGAAGATATCCGCTTTGGCGGTGCAATCATCGCCTTCCTCAGTGGCCTTGTTCTTCACGGTAAGTCTTCCCGTTTTCTCATCCCAGCCGTCCTGATTTTTTATCGGGTCGTCCGCAGGGTTGCCCGCTTTCGGCGTCACCAGGAAGGAGAATTCTCCTTCCTTTATGCCCGCATAGTTCAGTCTGTTACCGTTTTCCGTGACTTTCTTCGTCAGATTAAGATCAAGTTCTGTGGGCTCCGGTTTCTTCTTGGTATTGGTAAAGGACAGTTCTGACTTATTGCCCTTGCCCGGTTCCACGGTGCCTGAGGATACTGATCCGCTGCCGGGGCTGCTTTGAGTGCCATATCCGTTGTATGAGTCTTCAGTGACGCTGTAGTTATATACCTCACCGACCGGCATATTGCCCACATGTAAGATCTCTCCGGCTTTGAGAGTGAACTCCCATTCTCCGGCCGATTTAGCCTCTATGTCACCATCAACAGACACCGACGTACCCTGCGGCAGCAGTCTGCCTCTCCTGACACCGTTACCGTTTTCATCGGTTACGGTATAAGAAAGAATGGTATCTAAAGCATCTGTGCCTGATTCGCCTTTAGTAAGTTTGAGAGTAAAGCTGAACTCGCTGTTCTTGTCCTTATCGTTAATCTCCGTCCCGTCCTGAGAGTCGAGTTTCTTTGTGATCTCAATGGCACCCGGCTCATAGGTGTTGATGAAGTGCGCCTGCTCCTCGTAATTGCCCGTATCCCCGAAGAGGGAATAGGCCCCGGCGTAATCCGTGTTCGCCGTACAGGGAGCTTTGCAGAAGCGTCCTGCTGCTGTTCGCCGTTCACGAGGAAATGGGCCGTGGCGCCTACCACATAACGGTTATTGTTAAACGCGCCGTCCTCACCCTGAAAGTGCTTATCCACCAGTTCGCCGTTTCGGACGAAGTAATGGCGCGTGCTGCCGTCTTTCTGAACTTCGTCCGCTCTGCCGTTGACGCAGGAGGGGTTTCCTCCGGCGCCGGGTTCATGGTGGTTGCCGTCCGCCGCCAGGCTGCTGTTATTGCTACTGCCTCTGTAGGTCGCATATGACTCCCAGATCTGCGCGTTGGTATGGTAGAACGGCTCGTTTCCGCGGCTTGAAAAGCCGGTCCCCGGATTACCGACTCCCAGGTCGTTGAAGCTGTTCGATCCCGGTCTGTAGGTGTTCAGACTGCCGTACTGCTGGGCGTGCCTGGCCTCTTTCAGCGTATAGCCCGCCAGGATGTCAGCCTCCGTCAGTTTCTCCGTAAAGCGATAGTTCTTGCCGCCCTGTATACCTGTGAACAACAGGCCGTAGCCGTGTTTCAGGGTCACTTCAGCCGTATTATTCGCTATTTCCGTCTTATCATATTCCGCAAATGCCGGGCGATCTTTCTGCGGAATAATCGGATCATACAGACTGTCCGCATCAATGTCGCCGAAATTGACTGTTTCAGTCCAGTAGGCGCTGTCCGTCAAATACGGAGAGTCAATCTGGATATCCGTTGATGAAGTGCTGCTTCCCGCGCCTGCCGTAGGATCGACCGTGAGAAGATAGCAGTGTTCCTTCTTTGAGCCTTTTTTCGCCTCCTCAGGTGATTGACCATTCAAAGTGTCGTAATCAGACTTCGAAACGAGCCATACGGACGCGGCGTAATACTTTTGTTTACCGCCTTCTTCCTCGACGGTGACGATATCAGTGCTTACTTCGCCGTGGGACGGATCGTCCTCGCGAACGTCCTTGTTATGGAAGACCCGCAGACTGTTAACCGATTCGTCTGTTTGTTCATCGGTGGTCGTATTTGTGCCGATGTAGACGTAGTA
>CAZTIY010000188.1:0-1986 GCA_964613765.1 uncultured Eubacterium sp. | reverse complement strand
CTTCCGACTACGATGAAATCCGATCCGAGTTCACGCGCCCGGGCGGGTGTGGTGACCCTTGTCTGATCATCTTCAGCGCTGTCAGCGAAGCGTATGCCCGGCGTTACAGTCAGAAAATCTTTTCCGCATACACTGTGGATAAGTCCGGCCTCAAGAGGTGAACAAACGACGCCGTCAAGCCCCGCGGCATAGGCATTTTCTGCGTACGCGGCCACTGTATCTTCAACATCACCCGGAATTCTGAGTTCGCGGTTCATAACCTCTCTGCCTGTGGATGTAAGCTGGGTCACCGCGATAATTACCGATCTTTCCGGGTTATCATTTTCCGGACCGGTTATACCTTTCAGAGCGGCTTCCATCATTCTGACTCCTCCTGCGGCGTGCACGTTGATCATGTCCGCTCCGAGGTTTTTAAGAACGGCCATCGCCCGCTCCACGGTATTAGGTATGTCATGCAACTTCAAATCCAGAAAAACCGGAAGACCTCTCGCCTTAATCTCCCGGACGATATCCGGTCCCTCAGCGTAGAAGAGTTCCATCCCGATTTTTACAAAAGGTTTTTCTCCGGGCAGGCGATCCAGAAATTGCATTACGTCCTGCCCTGCCGGGAAGTCGCACGCGATAATCACGTCTTTTTTCCGCACGGATTCCTCCTTCTCATACTTTATTCGGTGACGGCATTTTTCGCGCAAATTCGTCGGTGGCCGCTTCTACTATTTGAAGTGCACCGGATATTACTGTACGGCGTGTGCGGTGTCGTCGTTTTTCGTCGTTTTTAGATGCCTGTCATCCTGCCGCGCACTGAACCGGATATCTCAGGTCAATTCTGTGGTTCACATCTATTTTTCATGCGCGGCGCCGATTATATCTGAAAGTTTTTCTACATCATACTCTGCCATGACAGAGGGCAGATCCTGAATGATTTTCTTACAGATAAGCGGGTCACGCAGGTTCGCAGCCCCGACCTCAACCGCGCTCGCTCCGGCCATCATCATCTCTATGACGTTTTCCGCGGAAGAAATCCCGCCGATACCTATAATCGGAATCGACACTTTCTCATAACACTGCCACACCATGCGGAGAGCAACCGGAAAAATCGCGGGACCCGACAGCCCGCCCGTAATATTAGCCAGCACGGGAACCCTTTCCTTTATATCGATCCTCATGCCGAGTACGGTATTTATCAATGAGATTCCGTCCGCGCCGGCATCTTCACATGCCACGGCTATTTCCGTAATATCGGGAGCGTTAGGCGTGAGTTTCATATAAACGGGAAGCGACGTTTTTCGACGGACTGCACGGGTCACTTCCGCCGCGAGGTCCGGATCCGTTCCGAAACTCATCCCGCCGCCGTGCACGTTGGGACAGCTTATGTTCACTTCTATGATTCCGACACCTTGCTCTGCGTCCATAGCCTCCGCAAGCCTCTCATAGTCGGAAACGGAGAATCCGCTGATGTTCGCGATAAAAGGCTTCCTGTAGTTTTCTCTCAGCGCCGGGAATTCATCGCGTATCACAGCTTCAAGCCCCGGATTCTGCAGCCCTACCGAGTTAAGCACTCCGGCCGGCGCCTCCGCGATTCTCGGCAGCGGATTCCCGTACCGGGGTTCGACTGTGGTGCCTTTCACGGCAATCGATCCCAGAATATTGATGTCGTAAAGGTCCCGGAACTCCCTCCCGTAGCCGAAAGTGCCGCTCGCCGGGATAACGGGATTATCCATGGTGAGACCGGAGAGCGTAACGCGTAAATCTTTCATTTATATTGTGCATGACCCGGCATAATCCGAATCACAGGCTCCTTTCCGCTTTGATTTTCTTATCTTTCAGGGCTTAAATCATTAGATGCACGAGGCTCTGCTGTTGATAATTTCACTTCTGCTTCATTGACAGGATGCTTTGTAAAGCATAATGTAAATTCGATATGCATTTTGCTGTGTCTATTCTACTACACAGGAACGCTTCTCAAAAATATTGTCCGAAATTTAG
>CAZTIY010000187.1:0-2079 GCA_964613765.1 uncultured Eubacterium sp. | reverse complement strand
ACGACAAGAAGCTTTCCGACAAGGTGGTGCTTGTCGATGAGAACGAGATGACGGCCGTCATGATGGGGTTCCCCACGCTGAAGAGCCTCAGCCGTGAAACTCCGTCCACCTATATCCCTGTACTTCTCAACCAGCATTCGATGGAGCATTATCTGGATGTCGTTCAGGAATACGGGCTTGCCGGGGATGTATGTCCCATGCCTGCCGTGGAGGACGGAATATCGATCGATGACGACTATCCTGTTCTCGGAGCCTGCGCGATTCAGTGCAACACCACCTGCGACGGTTCGCTCCTGAGTAACGGCGTTATCGCGAGGAGACTCGAGAAAGAGGACGGCATACCGATTTTCCGTCTTCCCGCGCCTCTGCGCCACAGAGAGGACGATGTCCAGGATTACGCCGCCGAAGAGATAAGGAGAGCCGTTAAATTCATCGAAGAGCATACCGGAGAGAAATGGGACTGGGATTACTACTTCGAGTGCGCCCGCAGAGTGAATTTCGCCACAAAGTGCCGCATAGAGTGGCTCGATATGAACAAGACGGATTATCCGCAGGTATTCGGATCAAACCTCGCGCTTTACACGGAGACCAACTATATGGCTATCTGCGGCAAGCTTCCGGATTTTGAGAGAGCCGACAGGCGAATCATGAAACTGGCCGAAAAAGCGTACGGGAGACACGGCATGATGGCTAAGGAGTACCGCCACAGGGCCATTATATGGGGCGTGCAGTCGCACTATTACATGGATTTTCTGCTGTGGATTCTCAACTGCTGGGGCATAGTTCCTCTGACCGACATGCTTTCCATGATCAACACGAGGATGATAGCCGATACCGACACTCCGGAAAACAGAGAGCAGGCCTACTACGACATGGCGTGGCTTACAGAGAACATGATAATGAGGAACCGTACGCACGGAGGGTACAGGGTGCTTCTTGATGAGATGTTCGAATATGTGGAGGAATTCAACGCCGATATGATTATTCTCTGGGAGCACATGTCCTGCAAGGCTCTCAGCGGAATGCACGGCATGTTTGAAGACAGGGCGAGGGAGCGCGGTATCCCGCTGGTATGGGTTCAGCACCAGCTCTTCGATCCCCGTATTGTATCGAGACAGGGAGTAAGGGATCAGATCAACACATTTATGAGAACGGTCATGAGGGAGGAGCCCCTCGACCCGACGCTTGAAGTTCTCGAGGACGAAAATTCCTGGTAGAGAGCCTCAACTGCGCATTGCCGCCGGAGCGGTTCGCATCTGCGCCGGATGAACAACATAAGAGACAGCCGCAACGCTTGAAAACACAAGCATTGCGGCTGTTTTGTCTTTTCACGGATTGATAATTCGGGAATACGTTATTCCGCCGGTGTTGTCTGCGGCTATAACAGCGATTCCTGCACTTCCGGTCATTTAGCTAATTAGCGGGATTCGTCTGCGGCTCCGACAGCCATTCCCTGACAACATCAGCACTTACTTTAACCGCTTTGGCGATATTATCTGTCGTCAGTCCCATTTTCTGAAGTTCATATGCTGTCTCTTTGGCCTGCATTTCCTTACCCTCTGCATGACCTTCCTGACGTCCTTGCCGGATGCCTTCTCTTCTTTCTTCCCTTCCGTAAGCCTCCATTATCTGTTCGTTGTCGAATAGTGTGAACATAATATCGTTTACCTCACTTTCATGCTCAGATATATATTTCCTTAAGATGTTTTGCTCCTTGCAGATCCGGATAGTTTCTGTTATCGCTTTCCGGGTTCTTCCGTACAGCCTGACCTGCTTATTTTTCTGTTTTCTCTGTCATCCTCTGATACATCTTCATGAGCTCGGCGACGCACATGCTTTCTGTCATATCCTTTACGGAGAACCCGTAAGCCTGCATGACGGCGCGGTCGTTCTCCTGATGGGCTTTTCGAAGTTCAGGAGGCATGGCTAATTCATCATAGAGTTCTGCGAGACTTGAATCCTGATAGATTGCACGTGCATCAAGAATCGCCTGTGCTGTTTGTTTTATTCTTGTTTCTTGTGCTTCGGTGGGAACAGGCCACGGGAAATTATTGTAGACGACAGTATTAGAATACTGGT
>CAZTIY010000186.1:0-2092 GCA_964613765.1 uncultured Eubacterium sp. | reverse complement strand
TCGTCACGGTTTATCTCGTTCAGCATCTCGTGTCTGCCCCCTTCATAGAGCTTCAGCGTCACATCTTTGACACCGGCCTTCCGGAAACATTCGACCGCTTTTTTCACGCCCTTGCCGTAGTCCCCGACAGGGTCCTCGCTTCCGCTGACAAAATAAACGGGTTTGTCCTTCGGCACTTTCGCGATGTTGGCCTCGTCGGTGATAAATTTCAGTCCGGAAACCATGTCCGCGTAAAGCCCCGCCCGCGCGATGAAACCGCACATCGGGTCGGCGACGTATTTATCCACGGAGGCCTCGTCACGGGAGAGCCAGTCGAACGGAGTCCTGGGATTCTCGATTTTTTTCAGGTAGCCGCCCATAGTGAGATCGTTCAGTTTGGTGCCGTCGGAATCGTAGCCGTTCTTTTTTACCGTTCTCTTCGCTATCGTGCTGCCCGCCGTCAGAATCATCGCGCTCTGATGTCCGGTGCCGGAGATTATCGCGAGGTCATATTTATCCGGATATTCGACGATATACGTCCTCAGAAGGAAGCTCCCCATGGAATGTCCGAATATGACGTATTTTGCGCCGCCGGTCAGCGCGTCCGCGAATTCTTCCGCCATGATGTCGTGGAGTTTCGCCATATCGCCGACGACCTTGTTCCAGCCGTCATCCTCACAGAAAATGCCTTTTTCACTCTCATCCTTAATACTCCTGCCGTGGCCGAGATGGTCGTTTCCGGCCGAGACAAAGCCTTTCCCCGCGAGAAACTCCATGAACGGGCGGTATCTGTCGATGTGCTCGGCGATTCCGTGGGCTATCTGCACGATGCCTCTTATTTTCACACCCTCCTCCGGCAGGCACTTGAGAGCATGAATAGTGTTTTTACCTGTAGTCGAATCATAATAAATATCCTCGAATCGTGCCATTATGTTCACTCCTTTCATAATCCGGATTCACTCCGTAAATTATATCACCTTTTTTCCGGACTTTTCCCTGCCCGCAATTAAATTCATCTCATCCCGCGTTGACTTTTCGGCCGGATCGCAGGACGGAAGACTCTCGCGGGAGATCATTTCAAAATGTTAAATGACACGGATCTCTTAAGTGACGGAGCCCGAAATCAACGGTCTCAGTTTAACACTCATGGAATTAAGAACGATAAAGGCATGCCGCTGAACCCGCGGCCGTTCTGCCGCGCGGAAACAGAAGTAAGGAGGACACCCCTCCCGGGGCGTTTAATTTCAGACTCCGGAGGGGGTGTTTCAGTTTACGGTCAATCCTGCCCAGCGTGCCGTCTATTCTGTTTCGCGTGAGAGTAATGCTGTTTTGCATGGGGAGATTCCGTCCCGAATGCGGGTCGGTCTTTTTTGTTCAGAACTGTCAAAACCCTTGGGAAATGCTTGACCCTGGGGGGGGTATTGCTATACTGTCAGTATGTTTCCTGATTAACCATGTTACAGTGATTATTACGGGCAAGCTCCTGCGCTGAAGCGCGGTCAGCCTGAGCTAAAATGCGACCAGGGTGCGCTGTAGACGCGAAATATTCAACAGTCTTAAAGCGGAAAGAGAAGGTACGAGATGAAAAACGGATTGAAACGGCTGACAAGCATCATGCTCACTCTTGTAATGGCGCTCAGCATATTTGCCGTGCCGGGAGTAAGCTTTGCCAGCGAGAATGAGAGCGGCGAGGCGGCATACGTTGCAACGGAAACGAAAATCAGTTCTGATAAAGTTTCGCCGATAGCGGCGGCTCAGAGCGGCTCGTGCGGCAAAGGCGTAACATAGAAATTTGATAATGGCACCCTCACCATCAGCGGAAACGGAGCGATGGATGACTACGACGACTATTATCGGCAGCCGTGGAATGAATTGAGCGATCCCATCAAGAAAGTTGTTATCAAGAATGGAGTGACGAGCATAGGTGACTATGCCTTCATAAGTTGTAACTTTCTAACAAGCGTAACGATTTCGAAAAGTGTGACGAGCATTGGTGACGAAGCCTTCTGTAGTTGTTTATCTCTAACGAGCGTCACAATTCCGAACAGTGTGAAGAGCATAGGTGTCGATGCTTTCCGCGATTGTTCATCTCTAAAGGCCGTCACGATTCCGA
>CAZTIY010000185.1:0-2154 GCA_964613765.1 uncultured Eubacterium sp. | reverse complement strand
GGATCGAAATCCGGTTTCCTGGAAGTAATCCAGATATCAGAGATTCCGTTATAGAGAATTACCGCGCCGAGGACACGAACCATGAATTTAGCGATTCCGAGCGGCTTGAATATGAGAAGAAGACCGAGAAGTATCGTAAGTATCGAGAGTATGAGGGAAACATTCCAGTACGCGTACTTCCGGCGGCCCAGAGAGACAGTCTCGCATATGTTGATCAGGCCGTCGGCGGAGACTACGATTCCCACGAAAGTCGGGATGAAGGCAATAAACGGATCCGGATTCAGAAGAAGCCCGATTCCGGCTATGAGTACGGCAAAGCCTGAAATAAGAGGGAAAAATTTTCCCTCGTCGCGTCTTAATCCTGAGATGAGAAGAACGGCGGCGTCAAGGAGGAGCATGACCGCTATGATTCTGCATACAATTTCCAGAGAAGCTTTAGGCCATACAAACAGTACGACTCCGAACGCGGCGGACAGCGCCGCGGCGATAATCCTGCTTCTCTTGCGTGAGCGGGTTCTTTCTGATTTTTCATTATCCATGGTGTATCCCCTATCCGATATCGCCTTCAAGGACACGCAGGTCATAAGGCTCGAAAGTGACATTACGGTATTTATCGATGTCGAGGACGGTATCGTCCCAGTCAGAACGGATCTCGCCGTTCTGCTTTACGACGATGTCATAGAGGATGTCATAGGCGGTGCCGTTTTCATCCGTCTCAACTATGGTGCTGTAGGGGAGAGTCTTATGATAAGTAAGTTCCAGTCCCTGATAGTCGAAATGGAAACCGCAGCGCATCCGGCATCCGTCGAGCCCCTTGTATTCGGCGATTTCCTCAAGTGCGGGGAGTATGGGATCGCTCTCGCGGTCATAGAGATTCTCCGGAGTCGTGGCCGTATAATCGAAACGGAACTGGACAGGAATGCCGTAACGCTTCCAGCGTTCAAGATACGCGGGAAGATCCTTTTTCGGATAATCCTTGTAAAGGACGCAGTTCACGCGGGCAGGGACGGCGACATCCGAAAGGAGCCTGTCCGGAGATTCTTCAACATATTTTACAAGATGGCGTGACACGTTGATACAAGTGATCTTATCCCTGTTATGCCGGGTGAAATCAATGATATCCTGTTCAGTCTGACCGTCGAACAGAGGGAGTGTGGTGTTTATGAAAACGCGATGTGTATCAGGAACAAGGTCAAGCATACGCTGGAGAGATTCGCGGTTCGCGAAAGGTTCTCCTCCCGTGAATACGAAATCACAGAAGGGCGTGATCTCATCCATGATTTTGATGGAACGGAGAATAGCCTGTTCATTGAAGCCGGAGGTATCCGCGTATTCACCCTTGTTTATGCAGAACGGGCAGTGGTTTCCGCAGTCATAGGGAGCGAAAACCGTGACTGTCGCGCCGCCTTCACGGGTTTTATAAGGATGATTCATATTTTATTACCTTTCTCAAACTGAAAACAATCTAAGGCAAATTATAAACTAAATAAGTAACGAATACAACGAACGTTTCCCTTGTTGATAAAAATTAGGCAGGGGAGGGATACTGTTCAGAGGGTAAGCGGACACAGGCAGCTATAGGAGGCGGCGGCATAACACCGCTGCGGAAATTTTCCGCAGCTGAGCATGCAGTTTCACGAAGGAGCTTAAGCAATGAAACGGTTAGTCCTGACTGGCTGTCAGGGAACAGACCCCCACAAACTTTATAGCAGGAGCGAGGAAGTGAGCGGCAAGGCGCGGGGGTTTAAGCGCAGCGGTTTGCCCCCGCGCCCCGCAAACGGCAGGCGACTCGTAGAAACTGCGCGAAGCGAGGACCTTTTTTCACAGCGGTGCTATGCCGACCGTCCCTCAAATACAATATGTGAACTGTAACAGGAGAGGAAAATGAAAATTTTGAGCATGAGGAGAACTTACAGAGCCGCCGTTATACTGACCGCTTTCTGTCTTGTTTTCGGGATCGGCGGTTACTGGGGCGAAAAAGCGCACGGGGCGGTAAAAGCGCTCTCCGGAGTCCGCTCCATGACGGTGAAAACGAAGACGGGATCCCGTATCAGGTCTTCCGCGAGCACGTCATCAAAAATTGTGACAACTGTCGGGGCCGGAAAGAGTATGACCGTGACGGCACAGAAGAACACGTCCTCAAAGTCATGCGCA
>CAZTIY010000184.1:1645-2225 GCA_964613765.1 uncultured Eubacterium sp. | reverse complement strand
CTCCACCATCTTCTTCGCGTTTTTAATATTGTGAGAGGTTCCGTTTGCCACGAGTTCTTTCATCACAAACGGCTTAAACAGCTCGATCGCCATCTCCTGCGGCAGGCCGCACTGATAAATTTTAAGTTCCGGGCCGACTACAATTACAGAACGGCCTGAATAGTCCACGCGCTTTCCGAGCAGATTCTGACGGAAACGTCCGGATTTTCCCTTCAACATATCGGAAAGAGACTTTAAGGGGCGGTTGCCCGGCCCGGTAACCGGACGGCCCCGGCGTCCGTTGTCAATCAGCGCATCCACCGACTCTTGCAGCATGCGCTTCTCATTACGCACAATAATATCCGGCGCCCCAAGCTCCAACAGCCTCTTTAAGCGGTTGTTGCGGTTGATGATGCGGCGGTACTGGTCGTTTAAATCGGATGTCGCGAAGCGTCCGCCGTCCAGCTGCACCATCGGGCGGATGTCGGGCGGGATGACGGGAATCACCGTGAGGATCATCCATTCCGGGCGGTTTCCGGATTCGCGGAACGCCTCAAGCACTTCCAGACGCTTGATGATGCGGGCCCGCTTCTGACCGGTC
>CAZTIY010000184.1:1249-1635 GCA_964613765.1 uncultured Eubacterium sp. | reverse complement strand
GGTCGCGTCTTTCAGGGCAGCCTGCAGCTCCGCCGCCTCTTTTTCTACATCGATCTCTTCTAAAAGCTCCTTGATCGCCTCGGCGCCCATGCCCACGCGGAAGCTTCCATACGGATAGGATTCCGCGGCTTCCTGATATTCCTTTTCCGTAAGCACCTGTTTTTTCATCAGGTTGGTGTCGCCCGCGTCAAGCACGATATAATTCGCGAAATACAGCACCTTTTCCAAGGTACGCGGGGATAGGTCGAGTATCAGGCCCATTCTGGAAGGGATGCCCTTAAAGTACCAGATGTGGGAAACCGGGGCCGCCAGTTCGATATGCCCCATGCGCTCTCTTCTCACGCTCGACTTGGTGACTTCCACGCCGCAGCGGTCGCAGACTACGC
>CAZTIY010000184.1:0-1239 GCA_964613765.1 uncultured Eubacterium sp. | reverse complement strand
TTTTCCGGCTTTAAGGTCCGGTAATTGATGGTTTCCGGCTTTTTTACTTCCCCGTGGGACCACTCTCGAATCTTATCCGGCGACGCCAGCCCGATCTTGATCGCGTCAAACGTCATCGGCTGGTATCCTTCATTATTATTGACAGTTTCCGGCATATATGGCTCCCTCCTTATTCAACATCGTCGTCATAGCCGTCGTCGATCTGCGCGTAATAGTTATCCTCGTCTTCCTCCGGCTCATCTATGTCCACCAATTCTTCTCCTGCAAACTCCTGCTTTGAGAAGCCATAATCGCCAAGCGGCTCTTCCTCGCCGCGGTAGCCGCGATCACCCTCTAATACGGCGCGAATATCCGTCTCGCCGTACTCGATGGTTTCCTTAATCTCCACTTCTTTTCGGTTTTCCCCAAGTACGCGCACGTCAAGGCCGAGAGACTGCAATTCTTTTAAGAGCACCTTAAACGATTCCGGAATGCCCGGCTCCGGAATGTTGTCGCCTTTGATGATCGACTCATACGTCTTCACGCGGCCGATAATATCATCGGACTTCACGGTGAGGATCTCCTGCAGCGTATAAGACGCGCCATACGCTTCGAGCGCCCAGACTTCCATCTCTCCAAAACGCTGTCCGCCGAACTGCGCCTTGCCGCCTAGCGGCTGCTGCGTGATCAAAGAGTACGGACCTGTGGATCGCGCGTGGATCTTATCGTCTACCAAGTGATGAAGCTTCATATAATGCATATGGCCGATTGTGACAGGACTGTCAAAAAACTCGCCCGTGCGCCCGTCGCGCAGGCTCACCTTTCCGTCGCTGGAAATCGGCACGCCCTTCCACAGTTCTCTGTGGCCGCGGTTTTTATACAGATAATCAAGCACCTCGGGAAGCAATTCTTCCTCATGCTTTTCTTTGAATTCATCCCACTCCAAGTTGACATAATCATTCGCCAGCTGAAGCGTATCCTGAATATCCGTCTCGTCCGCCCCGTCGAAAATCGGGGTGGAGATATGGAAGCCAAGCGCCTTTGCCGCCAGACTCAAATGGATTTCAAGGACCTGTCCGATATTCATACGGGACGGAACGCCCAAAGGATTCAGCACGATGTCCAAGGGGCGGCCGTTCGGCAGAAACGGCATATCCTCCACCGGAAGCACGCGCGATACATCAGGGACGTGTCGCGCACCTCGCGCGCCTTCTCGCCAAAAATCGCCCGCAGGAGACGTTCTTCCGCGGTCAGCTCCGT
>CAZTIY010000183.1:0-2225 GCA_964613765.1 uncultured Eubacterium sp. | reverse complement strand
GACCTGAAGTACAGAAGACTATGACGGGTCCGTTCGGGAGCAGAGCGGTCAGGTTCGACGCGTATCTTGATGACGGGGACACGATATATGACATAGAAATGCAGACTTCCCGCGAAAGTGACCTTCCGAAGAGGAGCCGCCTCTATCAGTCGCATATCGATGTATCTCAGCTTAATCGTGGAGAATATTACGGCGAACTGAGACCGTGCTATGTGATATTCATCTGCAAGTACGATCCGTTCGGGGAAGGCCTATACCGTTACAGTTTCAGGAACCGGTGTGATGAGGGGACGGGGCGCACTCTTGATGACGGGGCATACAAGCTGTTCTTCAACACGGCGGGATATAAGGGTGATATATCGCCTGAACTTAAGGAGCTTCTCCGGTATATGAACAACACGAGTGAATACCCGGTAAGTGAAAGCTGTGACAGTTTTATACGTAAGATTGATGAGGCTGTTACAGAAGCTAAGATGAGCAGGGAATGGAGGGACGCATTTATGAATTACAGAATCAACGAAATGGACGCTGAACACAGAGGTCAGATCAGGGGGCAGGCGATAGGAGAGGCGATAGGACAGGCCAGGGGCGAAGCCATAGGTGAAGCCAAAGGAGCAAGAAATAAGGCGATAGAAACAGCGAAGAAAATGCTTGAGATGTCCTTCTCCATTGACGATATTGTTCAGATCAGCGGTCTTTCCGTATCTGAAGTAGAGGCGCTGAATACCTCGAATCCGAACTCATGACGGGTATCAACAGATACAGGTCGTTCCTCAATGATCCTTCCGGGGATACGTTTGGCTTTTCGGTTCCTTCTTTTCTTAGGTGACCGTCACAGTTTGTCCGGAAGATCGAAGTTTTGATGCTCAGTGTTTTGATGCTCAGTCGCGAAGGCGGTCAGGCCTTCATGCCCTCAGGATAACCATCCCGGACGCAGGGAAGATCGTCTTTGGAAGCTCCGACGCCCGGAGCGTAAAGCGCGATGTCGCGCGGGTGCAGTTCATAAAGCCGGGACCTGGTTTACAGAAAGAACGCGCTCTCTTTTCTGCAAGAATAATTCGTGATAAGCATCCGCTTATGCGAGAGGAAATCCCCGTCATCAAAGTATCTCGCGCCGGCGGGACAGCTCTTAACGCAGGCCTGGCATTTGATGCAAACGCCGGTCGTGGTCTCGGGGCGGTTTCTTCCGATTGAGCCCATGGGGCACACTGAGGAGCATACACCGCAGTGTCTGCAGCGGGAGATGTCGGTCTTCGGGACGGCTTTAAGGAAATTCGCCGGCTGTCCGTCTTCCTTTAGCGGCTTGTAATATGAACCGGGGCGGGCTCTTCCCGGCACACAGGGAACGGAACGGTCCCCTGAAGAAATTTTTCGCGCGATCCGTTCGCCGAATTGCTTAAGCTCTTCCCGGTCGTCCCCGTCCGGCCTTCCGCACCCGATTTCAGAGGCGAAACTGTGCTCCGTCACGACCGCCGCCGCGGCGGCCGGTATAAATCCGTTACTCTCCGCGAGCGCGCATAACTCTGACAGAGCGTCGTCAAAGGCGCGGTTTCCGTATGCGACAACAGGTACGCACAGCGTCCCGTCCCCGTGTATGCTGTCCCGTATGAACGGCATGATTTTATTCGGCACTCTTCCCGCGTAGACCGGGCACCCCAGAAGAACCAGATCATCCCCGGAGAACCTTATCTCCCCGCGCCGTCCCTGCGGCAGTGTGAAATCAATCTCACTTACAATGTCAAAGGGAGAAAAGGATTCTTCACGCTCCGGCTCCGCGGGATCAAAATGTTCACCTGAAACTTCCGCTGCGTCCGGGATGCTGTCCGGTGACCCGTCCGTAATAATTCTGACAAGACCCTCTCCTATGGCCTCAAGTACTTTCTCAACATTATGGCAGGGACTGAAATAACAAAGATAAATTCCCATGATTCCCGACTCGCGTAATCCGGTAATAACTCTTCCGGCTTTATCAGTAATAATTCTCCCGGCTTTATCCGGGTATTGATTTACACAGCGGCTTCTTTCGCGGAAACCCGGAACACCGGCCTCTGCAGGTACACAGGGTACTTATTTTCATCAGGTTCCGGATTTCCGTGTCCTATTGTACTACACGGGAAAGTTTATCAAAATACTGTCCGGAATACAAAAAACGCGCACCGGACAGCTTATTAAAAAGTTACAGTTCTGACATGATATTTGAGGGACGGGCGGCATAGCACCGTTGC
>CAZTIY010000182.1:0-2276 GCA_964613765.1 uncultured Eubacterium sp. | reverse complement strand
ATTCAATCCGGTTTCCGGGTTCACGTCGTGTTTCCCGGATTCCGCATTCAATCCGGTTTCCGGGTTCACGTTGTGCTTCATGTATTCCGCATTTAATCCGGTTTGCGGATTCACATCGTGCCTCCCTGATTCCGCATCCGATCCGGGTTCAGGATTTTCTTCAAAATATATCTGCGTATCCGCCGAAAAATTAAGACTCTTTACTCCCTGAACAAGGGAATTAACAAAAATGAAAACGCCGCGGATGAACGGGAGACTTGCGGGACCGGTCAGGTTTTTATTTTTAACCGTCTTCACGTAAATCCTGCCGTCGGGAAGGCGGAGGGCCGTTGCCGTGCGGTCCGGCCCTTTCATCATTACTCCGTCTATTACGGCCTGTCCTCCGATCGATGTCGGGCAGGCGTCCTTCAGAAAAATTTTATTAAGATCCATTGATATATACCGTTAGTGTCTCTTCAACCGGGGGATGAAACTGAGAAATCATTGTAACTGAACCGGTCCGGGGAAATTCCGGAGAAATTCGCGATAAATTTGCGAAATACGCCGTGACACACTGAACGTGAAGCCCGGTATAACAATCTCAGCTTAATCCGCGCGTCACCGTTTTCAGCCCAGAACCTTTCGGATTATCGCGATAAAATCCTTGTTTTTTCTGGTATGGGCGAGGTTGTCCACGATTTCCTCCGTAACTTCCTGTGTCGGCCGGTTGCTGAGAGCCCTTCTCATCGACCAGATCGCTCCGAGCTCTTCCTGACTCATCAAAAGTTCTTCTCTTCTCGTTCCGGAGCGGTAAATGTCAATCGCGGGGAAAATTCTCCTCTCAGAGAGTTTCCGGTCGAGATGGAGCTCCATATTGCCGGTGCCTTTGAACTCCTCATAAATAACGTCATCCATTCTGCTCCCGGTATCTACAAGGACTGTCGCGAGTATCGTGACACTGCCGCCGTTCTCGATGTTTCTGGCGGCGCCGAAGAAACGCTTGGGGCCGTAGAATGAAGAGGGGTCGATGCCGCCGGAGAGTGTTCTTCCGGAAGGCGGCACTACCAGGTTGTATGCCCGTGTAAGCCGGGTCAGACTGTCAAGGAGAACCACGACATCCTCGCCTTTTTCAGCGAGGCGCTTCGCCCTGGCGAGCGTCATCTCCGCCGCCTTGACATGGTGCTGCGGCAGTTCATCGAATGTGGAAAAAATCACCCGTCCGGTTTTGAGGCTCCGCTGCATATCTGTAACTTCCTCAGGGCGTTCGTCCACGAGGAGAACCATCAGATTAACTTCCGGGTAGAGATCTTCTATGCTTTTCGCCACACTCTTAAGAAGCGTGGTCTTTCCGGCTTTCGGCGGCGCGACAATCATGCCGCGCTGTCCTTTGCCGATGGGTGAAATAAGGTCGATAAGCCTCGTCGAAAGATCACGCGGGTTTTCCTCCAGCGTCAGCCGCTCGTTCGGGAAAATAGGCGTAAGATCCTCGAAGTTTGTCCTTCTTATGGCGTCTCCGGGGTCGAGTCCGTTGACCGCCTCGACGTACAGAAGCGCACCGAATTTTTCTCTCGCGTTCGGAGGTCTTGAAATTCCGGTAATCTCGTCACCTGTCTTAAGGTTGAAACGGCGTATTTGCGTGGGTGAAACGTACACGTCACGCGTCCCCGCGAGAAAATCGTTGAAACGCAGGAATCCGAACCCGCCGTCCGTTATTTCAAGTATGCCGGTCACTACGGAGCGCTGGTACGCCGGCGCGCGGTCAGTATCGACAGCGCTTTCGCCCGGTGCTTCTCCCGGCGCCGCTGCGGGTGATTCCGTCAGACCGGTTTCGGGAGGAGTACTCCGCTCGCGGGATTCCCTTGAATCGAGCCGGAATTTTTCTCCCGCTTCTGAATCTGACTCCCCGGAATCATGAAACTCACGACGGGGTCTTTCGACGGTCTCCCCGCGTTTTGCTTCATTATATTCCCCTGATCCGCGGGTTCCCCGTAAATCACGCCTCGGTCTGCCTCTGTCCGAACCTGATATTTCATCATCATATTCACGATTATATCCACGCGGTTCACGCCGGAATCTGTCTCCTGTTTCCGTGCCGGCATCGCGGACTGTCCCCCTCCGTGGTTCATCACCGGAACCGGGACGCGACGTTAGATTGTACGGCATGGTGTTCTCAGAGACAAACAGGCCGTTTGACGGAGAAGCCGCGGACGGCGTATTAACGCTTGTGTTGTTTCCGGGTCTTCCGCGGCGGCGCGGGGGTGCCGCGGGTTCATCTCCCCGGGTCTCGCGCGGCACCC
>CAZTIY010000181.1:0-2351 GCA_964613765.1 uncultured Eubacterium sp. | reverse complement strand
GGAGATCGTAGAGAAGCGCTGGTCGGACGAGCCGGCCGGCATCTATATCGAAATATCGGAACTTAAGGAGAATCAGAATGGATAGAGAACTTTACAGAAACGGAGAACACTACTTCGATCCTACGGCAGGAGAAGCCTTGACGAATGTTATGAGTGAGGAATGGAAAAGAAGGAACAGGAGGTACTGCCCCGTCGTATATATCTCGAGCAGATACGCTGGCGATATTAAAGCCAACACACTCGCCGCGAAAAGGTATGCAAGATTCGCGATGGAAAATAACGCGGTCCCAGTAGCGCCGCACCTTATGTATCCTCAGTTTCTTAACGATGACAATCCCGCGGAGCGCGATCTCGGAATGTTCTTCGCGAAGGTCCTTATGGGAAGGTGTGACGAGGTGTGGTTCTTCTCGGACTCCGGATATTCTTCCGGAATGCTTAGTGAATACAGCTACGCTTTAAAAAGAGGATATCTCATAAGACGCTTCACGGAAGACTGTCGTGAAATCACACAGGGTAAGAGGAACGCGTAAATGGAACCGTATGAATTACTCGCGAACGCCGTAATTAAACAGTGTGCAGACGACTACCGGTCCGCGTTAAGGAGACTAAGGAAGCATCCGGAGGACACGGGTGCGCTCGGAAGGAAGCTTGAGTGCGAGAGGTTCTTCCGCTCCGGCTGGTACCGCGAACTTACGGATATAGACCCGGAATACCTTATTGAAAGACTCAGGAAGGAGACTGATGAGAAGTGACAGCGAAGGAGTATCTCAGTCAGGCGCACAAGCTTGATGTCAGCATAGACAGACAGATAAAGGACGCGGAGGAACTCAGGGACAAGGCTTTAAGTCTTAGATCCCCCGCGCTTCATGAGAACTGTGATCCAAACAGGCCGACCGAGGCTCCGTTTGTTAAGAGCCTTGTAAACGTGTGGGAGAAGGAGCGCGAGATAGACTTAGAGATAGACCGGCTCATCGACCTTAAGGAGGAGATCAGAAAGGTCATAGAAACCGTTCCGGACGCGAACGGACGCGCCGTTCTTTCGTACAGGTATATCCACGGAATGAAGTGGGAGGAGATTGGAAGGAAGCTTCATGTGGGCCGGTCGACTCTTCACCGCTGGCACAGGGCGGCTCTTGAGTGCGTTGTCGTTCCGGAGGGCGCGAAAGCGGTTTGAAAACGCTTGATAACAGTCTCACTCAATGGTACGCTAAACAAAGGAGGTTCCCTATGACTGAAGAATATTTTGAAGAGCCTAAAAGGCCGTATACCGACTACCGAAATCCGAAGTTCAACATAATTTCAATAGTCGCATACCTTATCGGAGTAGACAGAAAACACTTTGAACCCGAGCATTCTTCCCCTCAAATGGAGACCTACGAGAGACTTGAAGGAAACAAGAGTGCGAGGCTTATCCGGAATCTCTGCAGGATAAGAACAGCGCTCCTTCGTAACTACTCAGCTGTTACATCAGAGTTCAGATACGGTATAGCGAACATAGGTTCTCTTCCGGAGCTTATCCCTAAGGACGCTTTAAATCAGCTTAATACGGACGGAATAGAGCTCTATATGATGAGGCCCGATGTGAACGAGTATGTGGTCGAGATAAACACCGAGATAAGTAACCGCATCGGAAACGTAAAGGGGCTGTTTCCGGAATGGCTTAACTGGACTACGTGAAACCCGTATTCATTATGCCGAACGGTTTCAAAACGTCCGGTGTAAAGGCCGCAGGTACATCCTACCTCGCCCGGAGAAACGATTTTCCGTACCAGACGTACCTTAACTGGGAAGGTCCTCTTGACGGGAACATACTCTATTCCGATGAGAAGTTCGTCAAACTCCTTTACGAGATACACGGGGATGAATTCACCGACAGGAGTCTTGTATCAGACGCGGGAGATTTGGCGCTCGGAAGCATAAGCGAATTCATCGAACAGGCGGACAGAGCGATAGCAGTTGTGGACTGCGAGAACTCCAATCCCGTTAGGCTCGCGGCGGCTCTGAGCAGCCTTCCCCCGGCAGCACTTGACAAAATTGTTAAGATAGTTCTCTTCGACAGCAACTACACGACGTCACAGTGGAAAGTCATTTCAGGAAGCGGCGATCCGGACGGTCCTGGCGAAGTCAATGACTGGAACATACTCTCAAAGCTCTCGTCGTTTCCAATCGAGCGGGTAAAGGTCGCGAGACTCAACGAGCACAAATCTCAGGTCGACATGACACTTGTCGTAGAGACCTGCAAGCAGGTGTACAGGAATGACATTGACTCCGTACTTCTCGTTTCAAGCGACAGCGACTACTGGCCGCTTGTTAAACAGCTTTACGATGTTCAGTTTCTGGTCCTTGTCGAG
>CAZTIY010000180.1:0-2391 GCA_964613765.1 uncultured Eubacterium sp. | reverse complement strand
GGAAACAGTATTCCGGAGACAGGGGGCGAATTCATGGCGACACCGGAGGAGAAATATCAGAGTCTGCTAAGGGACCTCAGATCGTTCGGCAGCGTCGCGGTCGCGTTCTCGGGAGGTGTCGACTCCACGCTTTTACTTTTCGCCGCGCATGAGGCGCTCGGCGACCGGGTTTTAGCCGTCACCGCGAAATCGGCATCCTTCCCCGAAAGAGAACTGAACGAGGCGAAATCGTTCTGCGCGGAGCGCGGCATCCGGCATTATATCTGCGAGTCTGAGGAATTGGACATAGAGGGGTTCAGACAGAATCCCGTGAACCGCTGCTACCTTTGTAAACATGAACTGTTCGGTAAAATCCTTGACATAGCTCGCGAGAACGGGATCGCCGAGGTCGCGGAGGGCTCGAACCTTGATGATAACGGGGATTACAGACCCGGACTCACCGCGGTGAGTGAACTCGGCATTAAAAGTCCTCTCAGACAGGCAGGACTTACGAAAGCCGAGATACGCGAACTGTCAAAGAAACTCGGTCTCCCAACCTGGGACAAACCGTCTTTCGCCTGCCTCGCCTCACGCTTTGTTTACGGAGAGACCATAAGTAAGGAGAAACTCTCTATGGTGGATAAGGCGGAGCAGCTTCTTCTCGATCTGGGATTCCGCCAGGTCAGGGTCAGAATACACGGCATGACGGCACGTATCGAGATAATGCCGGAGGAGTTCGATAAGCTTCTTGAAGTGCGCGGAACTGTCTGTCAGAAATTTAAGGAATTCGGATTCACATATGTCACACTCGACCTCACCGGCTACCGCACCGGCAGCATGAATGAGGTTCTGGAACCGCGGGACAGGTCAGTATAATTTCTCCCTTCCCGGACAATATTTTCAATTATCAGGATTCGGGAATTTCATTAAAGTTTTTAATTCGCAATCACGGTTTCCGCTGCGATTTTTATACTGTTCATAATCATCATCTTTGTCTGATTTCCGGGGCTTTTTAATAATGCGTTTAAAGAACACCGCGTCCACGAGGGACATGACAACAGGGAATATACTGCTTCATCTGATTTATTTCGCCGTTCCTCTCATAATCGGCAACCTTTTCCAGATGATGTATAACACCGTGGACTCGCTTGTCGTCGGTAATTTCGTGGGTAAGGAGGCGCTTGCTGCGGTCGGTGCGACCACGATGATTGTGAACATGCTGGTGTTCTTTTTCAACGGTGTTTCCACGGGGGCCGGCGTTGTCATCAGCCGTTATTTCGGAGCGAAGGATAATGAAAGGCTGCACGCGGCGGTGGAAACGACGATTTTCGTCACGTTCGTCTGCGGCATCCTGTTTACATTCATCGGCATCGTAATAGTCCGGCCGATGCTTCTGTTCATGTCCACTCCGGACGATGTAATGGACGAGGCGACAACATACCTCAGGATTTTCTTCGCCGGCATCATGGGCCTTCTGGTATATAACATGGGAAGCGGCATCCTGAGGGCGGTCGGTGATACGCTCAGACCCCTTTTGTTCCTTATATTCACAAGCGTCGTGAACGCTGTCCTCGATCTTCTGTTCGTTATCGTTTTTCACGCCGGAGTAGCGGGCGTCGCTCTCGCGACCATCATCGCGCAGTTCTTATCATCGGTAATGATACTGATTCTCCTTTCCCGGAGCGAAGAAATCTACCGCCTCACATGGAGAGACCTGAGGTGCGACTTTTCTATTCTTAAGCAGATATTCAGCATAGGACTTCCGGCGGGCGTACAGTCTGTCATAACAGCGTTCTCAAACGTGTTCGTGCAGTCCTACATCAACCACTTCGGCTCGGCGTGCATGGCCGGGTGGGCCTGTTACAACAAACTCGACATGTTCATCATGCTTCCCATGCAGAGCGTGGCCCAGGCGGCAACCACGTTCGTCGGCCAGAATATCGGCGCGAAAAAATTTGACCGCGTAAACCAGGGCACCATTCGCGCTATTCTTCTCTCACTCGGGATAACGGGCGTCATTGCCGCGCTTCTGTTCGCGTTCGCTCCCGTCGCCACGGGGATTTTCTCGCCCGATTCTGAAGTCATCCGTTTCGGAACGATGTTCATCAGACTGAACATATTCTTTATGTTGTTCAACTGCGTCAATCATACTCTCGCGGGGGCTCTCAGGGGACGCGGCGACTCAGCCGGCCCCATGGTAATAATGCTCACGAGTTTCGTCGCGCTGAGACAGATTTATCTGTTCGTAATTACCCGCTTTGTAAGTAATACCCCTGAACTCGTCGGACTCAGCTACCCCGTGGGCTGGACACTCTGCTGCGTTATGGAGGTAACCTATTTCTTCCTCAGGTGGAACAGAAAAGGCGCCGGGAACTGAAACCGCATTTCAAACAGGCGCCGGGGGAACAACAG
>CAZTIY010000179.1:0-2433 GCA_964613765.1 uncultured Eubacterium sp. | reverse complement strand
GGTGTTATGCCGCCGCCCCGATAGCTGCCTATGTTCACTTATCCTCTGAACAGTAACTGCTGCTGCCGATAATTTTACATCACGAAATTTTTCTTGAAAAGTCCCGCGCGTTATTGTAAAATGGTTCTCGCGAATTTTCCGGAAATACTGAAGAAACAGTGGGGTAATTTATGGCAAACATTAAATCCGCTAAGAAAAGAGTTAAGGTCACTGAGAAGAAAACTGCACACAACCGCGCGGTTAAAGGCGCCATTAAGACAGTTCTTAAAGAGTTCGACGCACTGATTGCCGCCGGAGATCTTGATGCCGCCGCGCAGAAGAGAACGGAAGCCGAGAAGATTCTGAGGAGAGCCGCTTCGCATAATACGATTTCCAGACAGGCCGCGTCCAGGCACGTTTCTCAGATTACCAGAAAACTCAACGCAGCGAAAGCCGCTGACTGAAATCTCACCCGTCCCCACGTATGTTCTTCGGAACGCGTTTAAAACGCTCCTGAAAACATTCCCATAACAGTCGGCATGTTTCCCGGCTGTTTTTTCGTATTCCGGATTTACGGCTGATTATACCGGACGGGAAAACGTGAATTATGCGATGCTTTTTCGCAAAAGGCGTAAACCATACGGAATGCCGAAACGTTCAGGGTCGATAATACGAATTTACTGCAGAAAATCAATGTGGCTGTCAATTCTAAATGACTGTCAGGGGAACAGACCCGGCGGGAACTGACAGGGTAAGCATACGGATATAGATCGTCAGGACAAGATCATTAACTATTCCATCCGTTTACGGGTGACGGAATAAAACTTCAAAGGCATATCGGGAGACAGATTGAAAATTTCAAACATTGAGAGGAGGATGTAATATGTCTTCTCACATCAGTATAGCGGAAGACGCTGATATCGCGGAAACCGTAATCATGCCGGGAGATCCGCTGAGAGCTAAATTCATAGCCGAAAACTTTCTGAAAGAACCTGTTCTCTATACGGATATCCGGAATATGTACGGATATACCGGTCTGTATAAGGGTGTTCCGGTTTCTGTTCAGGGAAGCGGCATGGGAATGCCTTCCATGGGAATATATTCATGGGAACTTTTTCAGAACTTCAATGTGAAGCGGATCATCAGAACAGGCACATGCGGGAGCTTCAACAAAGACATCCGTGTGGGCGACACTCTGTTCTGTATTGCTTCCTCCACTGATTCCAACTACTGCCAAATGTTCGGGCTTAACGGCACATATTCACCTTCCTGCAGTTTCAGCCTTTTTATGAAAGCCGTGAGTGCAGCTGAAAAGCTCGGCATACCCGTAAGAGCCGGTAATGTTCTCTCCAGCGATCATTTCTATGAAGCGGACCCTGACTGGTGGTTACCATGGCAGAAGATGAACGTACTCGGCGTTGAGATGGAAGCGGCCGCTCTCTACGCGAACGCCGCTTTCCTTGGCGGAGAGGCGCTCGCCGTACTGACAGTCAGCGACCAGTTCGTAACGGGCGAGAGAGCGGATAACGAAGAACGTCAGAAAAGCTTCACTGATATGATGAAAATCGCTCTTGAAACAGCGGTCATCTGAGCGCGCGTTTCTGACGTCTCTTTATTAAATGACTTAAATTACGGATCATTCCTGATCGGCAAGTACAGGGCCCTGATGAGGGTAGACCGGCATCTGTCTTAACTTAAAAACATTTTTCCGGTGTTTCTCGTCGATACTCGCCTTTATCTCCGAATCTTCACAGATACCGGTTCTGATATACCTGTCAAGAACATCATAAGTGAAGCCCAGTCTGTCCTCATCGGTGGATCCGGAAAGTCCGTCTATCGGCGTTTTGAAAACTATATCCTCAGGAAGCCCGAGTTCAAGGCCGAGTCCCCTGACCTCCTGCACAGTAAGCAGCGAGAGCGGCGAAAAATCTCCCGCACCGTCACCATATCTTGTAGCATATCCGACCCAGTCCTCGGAAAGATTGCATGTATTTACCACTCTCCCGTCCATTGACTGCGAAACAGCGTAAACAGCTGCCATTCTGAGCCTCGCGGGTAAATTAACGACCGTCTGCTCCGTTATCCCGCCGGGAAGATTCTCCCTCAGTTCCTCCATAAGACCGTTGAAACAGGCGCGAATATTCACTGTCGCGAATGGAATATCAAGAATTTTAACGAGCCTTCTCGAAACATCTATATCCGATTGCGTTCCGTTCGGTAGCATCACACCGAAGACTCTGTTTTTCCCGAGGGCCTCTTTAAGAAGCGCGGCAGTAACGGAGCTGTCCTTCCCGCCGCTTACGGCAACAACTCCCGTGCAGCCTTTTCCGTTCTCCTCAAAAAACTCTCTGATCCATTCGACTATGCGGACTTTCTCCTTAGCCGGATCAAAATTCCTGTCGTAATACTCAGTAAAATTCGCCATACTCCCTCCCCGCCGTTATTCCGGCTTCA
>CAZTIY010000178.1:0-2435 GCA_964613765.1 uncultured Eubacterium sp. | reverse complement strand
AGCAAATAAAACCGGAAATTGAATCAGACCGATACCCCTGACAGAAACCGACACCACGCGATAAAAAATGACACCCTCCATTCAAAATTGAATTTCAGAAAGGCTAACCGCTTTCACATTTTCCCTGACCCGTTAATATATTAGAGCTTTAACATGGTTGCAATATTGATTTCTCCGCTTATTGACCTTTTTATTGCTCACCATTTCATAATAATGTTAGGAAAACTGTAGGAAAACGTCGAAAAACGTATGATTATGCGGGTTGAACAGGAAGAAGACTGAAGCTCCTGTTTATGATTGCGGAGCCGTTCAGAATTACGAACAGCCCACTGTGATTTTCTTCAGTCATCACAGGAATTGTTTTATATGCATTATAAGGTCTTGTGATAACAGATTTGTTCTGTCATCAAAGCCGCCCGGATGTTATAACAGGGCGGCTTTGATGTTTTTCTGACAGTGAAGATTCCTGCGCGGCAATAACTCAGGTGACGGGTCTCAGCTGTAACCGGACGGCGACTGATCATCCGGTTCCGACCGGAGTCATTCTTCCGGGCGAACAGTCATACCGCGTCGAAAGGGGGCAGGCGCCGCATACCGCCAGTGTCATTCTCCCCGGAGAACAGTAATGCCGCGTCAAAAGAGGCAGGCATCTCTGTCGAGGGGAAATACCGGACGCGGGATGTTGTCAAGCGGGAGCGCGTCCAGATTACCTGTGCTTATGCCAGGTGAGTCCACGGTTATGATATGATCTGTCAGCTCCTTAAAATAAGCTTTGAAATGCTGCGCGGATTTAACGCCCAGAATGTTATAATCCTTAACATTGATTCCCAGGAGTGTAAATATACCGTCATCCATGGTCTGAAAAGGATTAGTCGAAACGACAATATCTACGTTTCCGGAAATGAGCCGGACGGTAGTGCCGTAATTCACGGGCTGATTATGCGTCATAGGACTCAGAATGTTATATTTCCCGTCACATACGGCCTTTACGCGGGCGCCTTTTACCGCGACCGGTTCACCGTGTAAATTATCCGTTTTACCGCCGAGCGTAACATCAATCGTTGCTCCCGCTCCCGCGCTGACCGCCTGTTTTACCGCTTCTCCGTCCACTATTGTGCCGATGCAGGACTTTTCTATATTCCTTTTTAACAATTCTTTCAGTAGAAAAGTTCCGTCGCCCGGCGTGCCGGCGCCCGGATTATCAGAGGTCTCGTTTATGACTATAAGCTTTCCGCCGCGTGACAGAATCTCCTCAGCCTGATTGACACCTTCCTCCGCCGTCGGATAATCCGATATAAAATCCCTTTTCCGCTCTGACACATAAGAAGCGATCTCTCCTGCGACTTCCGCCGCGAGTTCAGGATCGTTATCCGTCGTAACAATTACCGATGCCCCGCATTCCTCAATATTGCTGTACGGGAATCCCTGCGCGAATGAACAATCCAGGACGCCATTTGTGAGTTCGGCTTCTTTACACTTTTCTATTACCGATCTCATGGGCTCCTCATACGTGCATCCTTTAGTGATGGGAATAAGCATCCTGAGTTTTTTCACGTACATTACCGGGCGGATGGCTCCCTCAAGTATTCCCTTTATCATCCTTGCTGCTTTTTTCCCCGTTTCGTACGTATCTGTATGCGGGTACAGCTTTGACGGAAGAAGCACATCCGCCATGTTAATCATTTTGCCGGTGACATTGGCATGAGGGTCCAATGTTATTACGACCGGAATGCCGAAACCGTATCTTCGGCGGATTTCCTCAAGTATTCTCCCTTCCACGTCAGGTTCTGTCTCGCATACTCCGGCCCCGTGGAGCGCCAGGCAGAAACCGTCGATGTTTTTACTGTCATCGATTCCGTCAAAAAAATGGTCAAGAAGACTGCGGAAGCAATCCTCTGAAATTTTTCCTGACGGGTTGGCGAATGCGCAGAAACAGGGAGCTATATCCAGTCCTTCTTTTCTTCCGGCCTCCATAATACCGGTCAGATAGTCTTTCATCCCTATTTCCGACAGTTTCCATACATTATCTTTCTCATACCATATTGTCGTTTTCCGGAAATTTTCTTCTTCAGTAGGATATTTAGCCAGGGAACTGCTTTCGTGCATGATCTGTCCGACTACGATACGTTTCATAGTGATTTTGCCTTTCATGGGTACGTGTCATACAAAAATGTTCGCGGTGAGTACTGCGAAATAGTTGCCAATAATGTATCCGAACAAACCTACAAGGGTTGCCGGAGCGATAAGTTCCGACCAGCCTTTGCCGATGACATAAGCGGCGGCTGTCGTAGGTCCTCCCAGACTCGCGTTTGAGGCCGTCAGACATTCTTCTATATTCCACCTGAAGAACTTGCCGATTAAGAGGACACCGCCGATATTGATGACGGACATCAGAAGCTTGAATCCGCGTATCGACGGCGCGATGGATATGATTT
>CAZTIY010000177.1:0-2443 GCA_964613765.1 uncultured Eubacterium sp. | reverse complement strand
GCTGGCCGAGTCTCAGAACTAAATCTTTATTGGTCTTAATTTTGAACCGGTTCAAACACCTCCCGGCTGCACTGACCTGATATTCTGCCCGATAAGGCACTGATCAGACTGGTTCTGTATGAACCTGATTGTCCATGAATATAAACCGCCTTTCTGCGACATAGTATGCTATACTGCCTCGTTCCTTACGGAATCACATCCGTTACACGGTTCGCCCCTCTTAACCAGTATTATCCCGGACAAAGCGGGAAGCGCCATTGTTATATGCTGCTCTTCTCCGTTCCTCGCGCCCTCAGTCACAGGGTACCCCGCTCCGCGGCGCACGCCTCTTCCGCCGTATGCCTTCATATCCGAGTCGATCACTCTCTCGTAATACTCAGCGGCAGGGACACCGATGTCATAAGATTCAAAGTCCCTGCCGGAAAGGTTCAGAATTACGGCAAGCTCCTCTCCCGACGTCTCCGACCTTCTGATATATGAATATGTACTGTCCCGTGAATTATCGGCGTCTATCCAGCGGAAACCCTCCGGCGTGTCGTCCGACTCCCATAAGGCGGGATGTTCCCTGTAAACGTGATTCAGCTCGCGTACGAAATGCCTCATCTTCTCATGCTTCTCATAATCAAGAAGCATCCAGTCCAGCTCTTTATTCTCGTCCCACTCAATGAACTGACCGAACTCTGATCCCATGAACAGCAGCTTTTTCCCGGGGTGGGTCATCATATATACGCAGAATGAACGTAAGCCGTCAAATTTTTTTTCGTACTCGCCCGGCATCTTGCTCAGAAGTGACCGCTTTCCGTGGACGACCTCATCGTGCGAAACCGGAAGTATGTAATTCTCGCTGTACGCGTATGTCATGGAAAAAGTGAGCCGGTTGTGCGCGCCGCCCCTGAACAGGGGATCCGTCGCGAAATATGAAAGCGTGTCGTTCATCCAGCCCATGTTCCATTTGAAATTGAAACCGAGTCCCCC
Source organism: uncultured Eubacterium sp. (assembly GCA_964613765.1). Taxonomy (GTDB): domain Bacteria; phylum Bacillota; class Clostridia; order Peptostreptococcales; family Anaerovoracaceae; genus Aminicella. Next base: position 1,468 of record CAZTIY010000177.1, on the reverse strand, counting down.
GCTCTCAGGCGGTTTTGTCACGAGGGGCCATGTGGTGGACTCCTCCGCTATCATGAGCGCCCCCGGGAAGTCTGTGAGAACGGAACGGTTGAGTTCGCGCAGGAAAGAAACGGCCTCAATATTCTCGTTCCCGCCGTATTTATTCGGCCGCCACTCGCCTTCCTTTCTGTCATAGTTCAGGTACAGCATGGCAGCGACGGCATCCACGCGAAGTCCGTCCGCGTGGTAGACATCCAGATAAAAATACGCGTTTGAAATCAGGAAACTCCGTACCTCGGGCCGCCCGAAATCGAACGCGAGCGTCCCCCATCCCCTGTGTTCTTTTCTGAACGGATCCGGATCCTCATAAAGCGGGTAGCCGTCGAACTCTGCCAGTCCGTGTGCGTCACGCGGGAAATGTGCCGGCACCCAGTCCAGGATAACACCGATACCGTTTCTGTGGCAAGTTTTAACGAAATACTTGAAATCCTCCGGGCTCCCGTAACGTGAAGAAACACTGTAATATCCCGTTATCTGATATCCCCAGGAACCCTCGTACGGAAATTCCATCACGGGAAGAAGTTCTATATGAGTGTAGCCCATGCTTTTAACATACCGCACGAGCACGTCCGCGGCCTCGCGGAAACCCATGGCCGAACCGTCCCTGCCCCTCTTCCAGGAACCTGCGTGGACCTCATAAATATTCATCGGCTCCTTATACGGGTTCCTGCGGCCGCGGCGCTCCATCCAGCGCTCCTCTTCCTCTCCCCAGCGGAATCCGTAAGCGATGTCCGTCACGCGGGACGCCATCATGTGACCCTCATTCACGGTTCCCTTCTCGCTCTCAAATGCGTAGGGATCCGCCTTCAGTCTGACGTTCCCGCGGTCGTCCTCTATCGCGAATTTGTATAAGTCACCGATGCCGATCTCTGCCGTGCGTATCACCCAGAGAGTCGGGTCGTCATCAAGCTGTTTGAGCGGCGTCGCGCCGGGTCTCCATCCGTTGAAATCCGCCGTGAGTGAAACAGACACCGCGCGCGGGGCATAGACGATAAATTCTATGCCGTCATCTTTTCCGGGACCCGCGGGATGCGCTCCCATGAAGGTATATGCCCTTCTTTCCGTCCCCTGATGAAAAAGATATCTATGTCCGGAGAACCTGTCCTCCAAGTGTATTCCCTCCTGTAAACGGCTGATTTTCAACACTTCGTCCTTTTTTGAATTATAGCGTAACATGGACTGACATTCAAGATTGTGATATAATCGCGGAGTCTGTAACACATTTCGGGCTACTGTTCAAAGGGCAAGTGAACACAGGCAGCTATCGAGGCGGCGGCATAACACCGCTGCGGAAATTTTCCGCAGCTGAGCATGCAGTTTCACGAAGAGCGAGGAAGTGAGCGGCAAGGCGCGGGGTTTAAGCGTAGCGGTTTAACCCCGCGCCCCGCAAACGACGAGCGACTCGTAGAAACTGCGCGAAGCGAGGACC
>CAZTIY010000176.1:0-2461 GCA_964613765.1 uncultured Eubacterium sp. | reverse complement strand
ACCAGATAGTGAAGGAAAACGCGTCCGTGGAAATCAGCGGAGTGACCCCGCAGGACGATATGATGGAACGTCTGCTTCGCTCAAGGAAAGGAATATAGCAATGTTTGAGAAGGTCAACCCTGGTCACCCCGATAAGTGCGCGAATCGCATCGCCGGAGCGATAGTGGACCGGGCCTATGCGCTGCGGAAGGATCCACGCATAGCGGTAGAGGTCCTGCTCGGTCACGGCAGGTGCCATATCATCGCGGAGACGTCGGTTTTCATTCCCCGCTCTGATGTGGAGAGAATCGTTCATCGCATCGCGGGAAATGTAGAAGTTGATTATATAGAAGTGCCGCAGGACGGGCGGCTCTGACGTTGACAGCGGAGCGACTAACAGGAAGCTCGGCTCCGATATGAGAGATTCCGTCACGGGCGGCGGCCTTCACGGAAAGGACCTCTCCAAGGCGGATGTCAGCGTGAATATCTATACGTGGCTCATGGCTCAGAAAACCGGAAAGCCGGTAGAACTCTCCTGCGCTATATGTGGAGCGTGACGGAAAGAAATATATGTACTCCGAACTCTTGAAAGAGGTGGAGGATCCTGATGACTGAAAAGACCGCGGCATGTGTGAGTCCGCGGTCTTGAGGCACCGGCTGTCACTCTTCATCCTGTGACTTGTTTTCCCGGTATTCGTCGTTATTCGGGTTGCACTGATTTGCGTGATTGTTCTGCTCTGACCGGTACGCATCGCTGTTCGGATTATGCTGGTTTGCGTAGTGGTCAAGCTGGCTCTGCGTATGCGTGCTCCCCGACACACCGTGGCCTTTATTCATTTGTTATCGCCTCCTTTCCCGGCTTTTCCAGACATGAGCCTATAAATCTAATATAGGAAATTGTATGCATAAAGAAATCAAGGAACTCCTTCTCAGAGTCTTTCTGAATACCGTCGCCGAGCCACGTGAGATCCTTATCGTGTCCCGGAAAAGTACGGCGAAGGATATCGCAGACTATAAACTCATCCAGTGTCAGAATTATTCCCTTGCTCTGCCTAAACCAGTGACGTCCGTCGATTTCGATAATATCTTCCGGGCTGCCGTCATCAGGAATTTCCTCAGTTATGAAATTCCTGATGTTTCGGTCGAACTTAATGCTGTATCTTCGATTGTCGATAATTGGAACCACAGTCGCGTCGCCAAAAGTTTCTCTCAGGGATTCATCGGGTACCGGCATATTACCCATGAGAGTGGCGACAAGCACCGGAACGGAAACATTGAACGCTTCAGCCAGTGGCTCGTAGTAGTCCCGACAGATTTTCCGCTTACCGGTCTCCCAATTGCTGTATGCCATGGCATCTACTGAGAGTCTGTCCGCTATTTCTTTTTGAGTAAGGCCCCGCCAATTTCTGAGATCGTGCAAGGTCATACGCTTGTTGATTATTCTGCTCATGACTAATTATTTGTCCGGCGGAACCCCGCTGTCAATAAACATAATGTTTAGTTGCGGACAGGATAAAGAACCCGCGGGGAAAGGATAATATGCCTCCTAACAGCCAAAATTAAATCGATATCTTACAGAGAATTAACTTGCTATTTCCGGACACAAGAGCGATTAATACAGTACCAGAACAAAGGAGGTACTCAAAACGGAAATCAGCTGCAACGTAACGGGAAACGAAAGAAAAAGGCTCGCGGACTACATCGCCGGGTTCATCGGCTGCGAAAAGAAATACCTCGGTGCGCCGAGTTTCGCTTACAAGGCGGGTTACATCGACATCAGCCGGGACGGAAAAGCGCAGAGAATTTCAGCGGCTGATTTCCGACTGCGAGAACGGTCTCATCGACATCGTGCTCGTCAAGTCGATCAGCAGGTTCGCGCACAACACGGTGGATCTGCCGGAAACAGTGCGGCATCTGAAAGAACTCGGAGTGGAAGTCCGGTTCGAGGAGGAGGGCATCCGTTCTCTGGACGGGGACGGTGAGCTCATGCTTTTCATCCTCGCTTCCTTCGCGCAGGAGGAAGGCCGCAGCATTTCCGAGAACTGCAAATGGGGGGATCCGGAAACAGTATGAACAGGGCGGGCGGGAGGCTGTAAAATTTACGGCTACCGCACGGTAAAAGGAAAGCTTGAAATTCAGGAGGACGAGGCGGAAACCGTCAGACGGATATTCCGTATGTTCCTTGACGGCGACTCGTGCTATGTCATCGCGGGGAAACTTAATGAGCAGGGTATCAGATCATATACCGGAAAGAACTGGCACGGCGAGGTCATCGCCGGCATGATAAGGCAGGAGAAATACAACGGATGCACCCTTGCCCAGAAATCTTTCACTGTTGACTACCTGCGGAAGAAGGTAAAAAAGAACGAGGGCGAGCTTCCTCAGTACTACGTTAAAGAAGATCACGAGGCGATCATTCCGCCGGAGGTCCACGAGATGGTGCAGCGGGAGCTCGAAAGGCGCGGGAAAGGACGGAACCGCC
>CAZTIY010000175.1:0-2488 GCA_964613765.1 uncultured Eubacterium sp. | reverse complement strand
AGCGAGGAAGTGAGCGGTCAGGCGCCGGATTTCTTCTGACTGAAGTGCATTTCTCTCAGTCCTTCAACCTCGTCGCAGATTTCTTTCTGGCTGCAGCTGTTGCAGTCGGTCGACATCCCTTCGAGAATTTTGGACAGGGCCAGCGTGATGTCGCGGGTCTTCTTCGCGTCCTTTTTCATCTCGGCGTAATCGGCGTCGTCCGACGTCGCGAAAATGATTTTCACGGCCTTGATGTCGGGATTCTTCTTATACTGTTTGATGTAGAGATTGCCGACTTTCTCAAAGCTTATGCCTTTTCTGAGAGCCTCTTTCGACACTCTGATCTGTTCGCGGTAGCTGTCGGAGGATGACCTGATCATATATCCTTTGGGATATACATGATACTTGACAAAGTCGATATCCTGTATCGCTCTGAACAGAGGCTCGGTGTTCTCCTCGCCCTCGCCTTCCAGAATGCCTGTCCTTACGATTACGATCCTGGCAAAGGGTGTGCTGTTCTTAATCTCGTTGAGATCCTTCCCGTAGACCAGAATCTCGTCATCTGTAATGTAGTCACCGGACGTCACACAGGCGTAATTGACGGCCGGCTTGTTGTCCCCGCCGAGCTCGTAAGCGGATTCTTTCATCATGACAAGCTGATTGCCGCCGGCATCGTCCCAGCATTCGGCGGGATCGTATTTATAACGCTTCGGCTGTGTTTTTCCGAGCAGTCCGTCGATTCTGTCAATAACTGTGTTATATAGATCCATAAATATCTCCTCTCCCGCGGAAAAGCCCGTCTCCTCCGCGGTCCGTGACCGGCCGGAAACCGGAAAAAACGAATTTAACCATGTACTCCCCGGCGAAACATGCCGCCCGACGGTAAGCTGTCCTGTAATTTCCCGACTGAAAAACATCAGAACCGGCGACGAAAAACGACGCCGCGGATCTTTTCCGCCGCAGGATATGCCGAGGCGGGAGCGGCCGCCCTTCCGGACAGACGCTCCCGTCTCATTCAGAGCTTCAGAATTTAATGTCAACCGGTTTACGGTCAAATATGTCATTCACTCTCGCGTACGTCCATGCGAGCAGTTTCTGATCGATATTGAACATATAAACCGTAAAGAGCGCTCCCGTAGCGACGCATGTTACTACAGCCGCGGTCTTTACCGCTTTGCATACGGGGCAGGTCTTCTTTTCCGTGTCCGCGACCGCTTCGAGGATCTCCTCGACCGATTCCTCCGCGGCCTCTTCCACGCATTCAAGACATTCTTCCGCCGCCTCGACCGCCTCGAGGATATCCTCCGCCGGTTCTTCCGCTATGACTACGGCCGCTTCTGCGCATTCCGGACATCCGTGCTTACATTTCCTGCATTTTCTGCGTTTCTTTGAGCACTTGTCCTCGCATACAGGGCATTTATCCTTGCATTTTTTCATGGCTTCATCCTTCCTTCGGGGAAATTATTTAGCCTGTCCTTTCTGACGGGCAAATTCAGCGGCACCGAGAGCCCCCATCAGCTGCGGGTCGGTCTTCAGGTTGATGACCTTGAGCTTGAGCACGCGCTCGATAGCCTGCTTCAGGCCTTCGTTCTTCGCGCAGCCGCCGGTCAGTGTTATGCTGTCCGTGGCGCCGGCTTTTTTCGCCATGACGAAGCAGCGCTTCGCGACCGCGAGTTCGATACCGGCAGCGATCTCATCCATCGGCTTGCCTTCGCCGACGAGGGAAATGACTTCGGATTCCGCGAATACCGTGCACTGAGCGGTAATGGGAATGGTGTTCTTCGCCGTCAGCGAAAGATTGCTGAAATCGGGGAGAGACATCTCGAACGCCTGCGCCATGGCCTCGAAGAATCTGCCCGTTCCGGCGGAGCATTTATCGTTCATGGCGAAATTCTTTACTGTTCCGTCAGTGTCCACCGCGATACCTTTTACGTCCTGTCCGCCGATATCGATGATAGCCTTGACGTCCGGGTCGGTTACGTGCACGCCCATAGCGTGGCAGGAAATCTCGGAAATGTTTTCATCGGCGAAAGGCACCTTGTTGCGGCCGTACCCGGTACCGATCAGGTACTCGAGATCCTCGGAGCTCTTAAGCCCTACCTTGTCGAGCACTTCCTTCATGGCAATCTTCGCGGACTGCTCGGAATTGATTTTGCTCTTGATCGTGGTATCGGCCATCATTTTCCCGTCCTCATCGAGGATAACAGCCTTGGTATAAGTTGAACCAACATCACATCCGCCATAGTATTTCATTGATTTTACTCTCCTTTTCTGTGTCGATTAGACAAAATATTATGCGAAATACTTAATTGGAAACGTTATTTTATGCGGGACCCGGTCGCACCTTGCCGGCATTGTCGCCGCGGGGTTCCGGGGCGGCCGCGGGAGCACCCGCGAGTCACGGCCTCAAAACCTGCTCCGGTTCCGGGCGGCTTCTGCGCGGGACCCTGCTGTTTACATGGAAATTTCGTCGTCGAACTCAAGCAGCGTCGGGTCTACCGGCTCCGCC
>CAZTIY010000174.1:0-2522 GCA_964613765.1 uncultured Eubacterium sp. | reverse complement strand
CCCGCCGGAATGCCGCTCCGCTTCGCGGCCGGCCCCGGTTCAGGATTTTTCATGCGCGCCAGGGCCGCCGCTTCGCGGAACGCGGCACGCTCTGCCATTCCTGACTTTTCACGTTTGTCCGGTTCACTGCGCGGAATGTATCCCCTTCCCCGTTTCCGGAACTTTACGAATGCCCGGAAAAGCCGCTACGCGAGACATATCATTTCTTCTCTCCGGACGCAGGTCTGTCATGCGCTTCGGGCATCTCACATCACCAGCCCAAGCTGTTCAATCTTTCTCCTGTGTTCACGCTCAGTAGTCATGATATAGATTCTGGTCGTTTCTATACTGCTGTGCCCCAGAATATCCGCGAGCTTTGCTATGTCTTTTTCCCTGCTGTAGAATGTTCGCGCAAAGAGCTTTCTCAGATTGTGCGGAAAGACTTTAGCGGCCGCTACTCCTGCCTTTTCGCAAAGAGCCTTCATCTTTCTCCATATGCCGCTCCTGTCAAGAGGCTTTCCCTTTTTCGTCCTGAATATCATGCCTGTATTTATCCTCTCCTCTTTGCAGTAGGATAAAAGCAGTTTCCTCAGCTTTCCGGGTATGAGAATCACTCTCGTCTTGTTCTTGCATGAGACCGTAACTTCTCCCTGCCTCACCGCCTCAGCTGTAAAGTATGAAAGTTCCGATATCCTTATCCCCGTTCCGCATATAGTCTCAAGTATCAGCCTGAGCCTTTTGTCATCCTCCGATGCCTTGAGAAGTCTCATATATTCCGCCTTGGTCAGTTCTTTCCCCTCCGCGCAGTAGATCTGCTTCTGCACCCTGATTCTTTTTACACGCAAGTCCGCTCTTCCGAGGAATGTAAACAGACTGTTTATGGATGAGAGCATGGAGTTTATGCTGCACGCCGCATAGCCGTCCGATATCAGCTTCTGCTTGTAGGTCGCGATGAGTTCTTTGTTCACTTCGCGGTCTTTAGCGAACTTAGCGAAGGCTCTTACATCCCTGATGTATTTATCTATGGTGAGCGCGCTTCGCTCGGCGCATATCAGATATTTCCTGAATTTTTCAATTACTTCTTCCGTTAATACTGTATCATTCACCCCGGCTGCTCCTTCCTTACCTGTGTCGGTTTTCTGATTCTGTGCACGCTTCCTCATCGCCACGGATATCTGACCGCCCTATTGATTTTTCAATTATCAGGTGTTCAGATTGATTCAGATTGATTTTACGGTTTGTCCGCATTTTTTACCGGAGATTTTTACGCATGTTTTTCTGAAAACCTCTTGCAATTTTATCTTCTGATGGGTTATAAAAGTAGAAAGACATGCGGGTTATTATCTCACGCCCGGTATTATGTACGCCCTGAAAACAAGTTAAGTTAAAGACCTAAGTAATTATACAGACAGGAGTGGTTGTTCACATGAGTGAAGGCCCCGTTTTCAAACGCACCGCCAAAGACAGCGTATTTACTCACATGTTTCAGAACCGCAGTTACGTTCTGGAACTGTATTACGCCCTTCACCCGGAGGCGCAGGATGTCACGGAAGACATGATAGATATTGTCACGCTTGAGAATATCATGGTGAACAATATCTATAATGATCTGGGGTTTACCGTGGGGGACCGGCTTGTGATCTTAGCTGAAGCGCAGTCAACATGGTCTGTCAATATTCTGATCCGTGCGCTGTTATACCTGGCGCAGACTTATCACGACTATATTGAAGAGAGAAAGCTCAACGTCTACGGAAGCAGAAGAATTGACATACCAAAGCCGGAGATTTATGTGATATATACAGGTGAGAGAAAGATTGAGAAGGATGTCTATTCCTTGTCCGAAGTCTTTTTCGGAGGGGAGGAGACTGATCTGGACTTGAAGGTGCATGTGCTGACAGACGGAAGAGATGGAGACATAATCCGCCAGTATATAATGTTAACAAAAGTCCTTAACGAGCTGGCCGGACTGCACGGGAGTACACGGAAAGCGGTAGCGGAAACCATACGGATCTGCAAGGAGCGGAACATCTTAAAAAAGTATATCTCTGAACATGAGACGGAGGTAAATGATATTATGGTCACACTGTTTGATGAAAGACAGATAATGGAAGCCTACGACAGAGAAGTAAGAGAAGAAGGCATCCGGCAAGGCATACAGCAAGGCATCCGGCAAGGCATACAGCAAGGCCAGACAGAAGGCAAGGAACAACAGGCAAAAAATACAGCGTATCGTCTCAGGGAAAAAGGCATGCCAACAGCGGATATCGCCGAAATAGTCGATGCCAGTGTAGCGACGGTTCAGGAATGGCTGTCGGAATCGCGGATGAATCCCGTAAATTAGCCGCATAACCGGAAGTGCAGGAAATTATGAACTTTCTATTCGACAACAGACAGATAATGGAGGCTTACGACAGGGAAGTAAGAGAAGAAAGCAACCGGACGACCGGACTCCCGTCCTTTTTGCACTGACGGTCTGGCTCTTCCCAACAAGTATCCTTTGGTTACTGTTCAGGGGGTAATCGAATATAGGCAACTATCGGGGC
>CAZTIY010000173.1:0-2641 GCA_964613765.1 uncultured Eubacterium sp. | reverse complement strand
GTGATGAACGGCATAAGGAATACCATCACCACGGTCTGGACCGCCGTAAGCACGAAAGTGAAAACTGTTGTGAACGGAATAAAGAGTACGGTCAGCACTGTATTTAGCGGAATAAAGAGCGTCGCCTCAAGCGTATGGAACGGGATAAAGTCAACGATCTCCTCTGTAGTGGACGGCATAAGGAGCAGGGTCTCCTCGGCGTTCAGCGGCCTTAAGAACACGGTAAGTTCTGTCTTTAACAGAATAAAGAGCACAGCGACGTCCGTCTGGAACGGGATAAAGAACGCCATCGTAAAGCCGGTCGAGGCGGCGAAGAACGCGGTCAAAGGTATCGTGGAGAAAATCAAGGGGTTCTTCTCCGGCATGAAGCTGTCGCTTCCGCATATCAAGCTGCCGCACTTCTCCATCAAAGGGAAGCTCTCCCTCGCGCCTCCGTCCGTGCCGCACCTTTCAATCGACTGGTACAAAGAGGGCGGCATTCTTTCCGGAGCGCAGATATTCGGCTCTCAGGGAGACGCGCTTCTCGGCGGCGGGGAGTCCGGCAAAGAGGCTGTCCTTCCTCTTGATTCTTTCTACGCTGAATTAAGGAGCATACTCCGCGAGGCGTTACAGTCCGCCGGTGATCCCGCATCCGGTATGCAGCTTGTCACGACCACTAACGTATATATCGGTAACAAAGAGTTCAAATCATACATCTCAGAGGCCGCCATCGACGGCATATCAAGACACGCGAAGGCAATCGGGAAAGTGAGGGGCTGATATGAGAGGATATACGATAAGTTTCGCCGGGGAAACGGCGGGTGACTGCGGCCTTGCCGTAGCGAGGCGTCCCGACATCCCCTCTCCCGAGCGAAGATATGAGGAGATCACCATCTCCGGAAGGGACGGGAAACTCTATATAACGGACGGCGGAATCGAGGACATCGAGATAGAGGTCGAGATGAATTTCAAAGGAAAGCCGGATGAATGGAGCGAAAGGCTCCGCCGGGCGAGGAGATGGCTCACGGGAAGCGGAAAGCTGAAGTTCTCCGACGATCCCGATTTCTTCTACAGAGTGAAGAAGGTCACGGCGGGAACGGCCGAAAGAAGCTGCGTACCCGCGGGAACGCTGAAAGCGGTGTTCACCTGCGAGGGATACAGCTACGCTGAAGCCGGGGACCTTCCGTATGATCCGGAGGACGCTTCATACAACCCCTACGATACGTGTCACCCGATATACGTCATTACCGGCGAAGGAGCGTGCGTACTTACCGTGAACGGAAACACTATGAACGCGAACATCGGGCAGAACCTTACCATCGACACGGAGCGCATGATTACATACCGGAATGGCGGCCAGCTTGAAAATACGAAGGTCACAGGCGACTACGCCGGGCTTTTCCTTAAACCCGGTGAAAACGCCATTCAGATAAGCGAAAACTTCAAACTGAAGGTCATCCCGAACTGGAGGACTCTATGATACAGATCTACAGAAAAGATAACACGGACTATTCGCGTAACGGCGATATGGTCCTTATGCCGGAGTCATGCGAACTCTCAGCGGAACTCAACGGCACCTGGAGGATGGAACTCAGCCACCCGCTCGATGATGAAGGCAGATGGAAATATATCGAGGAGGAGGCTGTAATATCCGCTCCGACATTTATGGGAGGCGGGCAGCTCTTCCGGATAGAGGAGATAAAGAAAACGGATGACGGGATAACGGCGACAGCTTATCCCGTTTTTTACGACTCGGCTGATGACTGCTTCCTTTCCGACATCAGACCGACCGGCAAAACCGGACAGGAGGCTCTCGACCTTATGACGGCAGGAAGCCCGTACTCCGGAGAGTCGGACATCAAAACCGAAAGCACCGCGTACTTTGTGAGGAGAAATCTCATGGAGGCGATAAGCGGAGATGAGGAGCCAACCTTCCTCACCCGCTGGGGCGGCGAGATCCTATACGACAATTACAAGGTCATAATAAACTCCCGTGCCGGAGGAGACTACGGAGCCGAGGCGAGATACGGAAAGAACATCACCGGGATCGAGTATTCCGTGGATATGTCTGAGGTAGCGACACGGCTTGTCCCGCTCTCCTACAACGGGCATACCATCGGAGGCTCGGACGGGTACGTGGATTCACCTCTCATTGGAAAGTACGCGAAGAAATACATCCGCACGGTCGCCTTTGATGATGTGAAACTTGCTGAGGACGCGTCGGATGACGAGGATGAGAACATCACCGTCTGCGCGGATCAGGCTGCGCTCGACAAGGCTCTCAAAGAGAAATGTGAGAAGCTGTTCGCGGACGGAGCCGACCTTCCCTCGGTATCCATGTCGATAGATATGGCGCTCCTTTCCCTCACGGACGAGTACAGGGACTATGAGGAACTGGAGAAAGTCAGCCTCGGGGACACGGTGCGCTGCTTTCATTCAAGGCTCGGTATCTCCTCTCCCTCGAGGGTCGTATCACTCACATGGGACTGCGTAAGGAACAGGCCGGAAAAGATCGTGCTCGGCGATTACATTTTCGACTATTTCAAGAAGAGCGCATCGGACGCGGCGGAGCTCGGAAACGCCGTAAGCGGAATAGACAGCGCTCTAAGCGGCATAACCGACGGGAACGGCAACGTCCGCGCCGGGAAGGTGGCGGGCGTGC
>CAZTIY010000172.1:0-2752 GCA_964613765.1 uncultured Eubacterium sp. | reverse complement strand
CACCGCTGCGGAAATTTTCCGCAGCTGAGCATGCAGTTTCACGAGGGAGCGAGGAAGTGAGCGGCAAGGCGCGGGGTTTAAGCGTAGCGGTTTAACCCCGCGCCCCGCAGGAGGCAAGCGCACTCGCAGAAACTGCGTGAAGCGAGGACCTTTTTCCGCAGCGGTGCTATGCCGCCCGTCTCTCAAAAACCATGTATGGACCGTAACCCGAAAGACACCGGGGCGGGCGTCAACACATAACTTTCTTTTTATCAACAAAATATTGTGATAGTATAAGCATACGATAAACGCGCATCAGAAAACCTCCGGGGAAGAATAAAGATAAATATGATTCCTTCTTCGAGGTTCGGGCCGGTTTATGTTTCCTGAGAAGGGATTGTCTGGAAATACAGGGGGATTGGAAGGCTATGTATAAGCTTCTTGTGGTGGATGATGAAGAGAAAATACGCGAGGTCATACGCGAGTACGCAGAATTCAACGGTTATGAGGTTACCGAGGCAGAGGACGGAATGACCGCTGTCGGACTTTGCAAACTTAATGATTATGATCTGATCATACTGGATATCATGATGCCGAAACTGGACGGATATTCCACGTGCAAGGAGATCCGCAAACTGAAGAACACTCCGGTGATCATGCTTTCCGCGCGCGGCGAGGAATACGATAAACTGTTCGGTTTCGAACTCGGTATAGACGACTATATAGTCAAACCTTTCAGTCCGAAAGAGCTCATGGCGAGGGTGAACGCCGTCCTCACAAGGAGAAACGCGAGCGCGAACGCGAAGTCGGATATAATGAGTTTCAAGGGTCTGGAAATCAACATCCCCGCGAGGACGGTAACGGTCGACGGAAACCGGGTCGAACTTACTCCCAAGGAATACGAGCTTCTGTTCTACCTGATAGAGAACCGTGACATCGCCCTGTCCCGGGATAAACTGCTGGCCGACATCTGGGGCTATGATTTCTTCGGGAATGACAGGACCATTGACACGCACATAAAGAATCTGAGGAACGCGCTCGGACCCTACCGCGATTTCATAGTCACTCTCCGCGGAATCGGATATAAATTCGAATGTGATGAATAAGTCAAAATGGAAAAGGAAAGAAAATTCAAATTAGACGTTCACAGTATCAGCTTCCAGCTCTGGATATGCTTCATGGTATTCGCGATCGCGCTAATCGCTGCGATCTGGGGTCTTCAGACTTTCTTTCTGAATAACTACTACGAACAGATGAAGAAGTCCGAGACGGCGGAGGCCGCGAGGGATATCCGCAAGACTTTCCTCGACAGCCGCGGGGACCTCGAAGAACTGAGAGAAACTATTGATGATGTTTCTTTTTCCGATGACCTTACTGTAATAATTCAGGATGAGAACGGCCTTCCCGTCATTAACAATCTGGGCGGGGAAAATTTCAAGCCTTCCGCCTCCTCACGCTTAAGTCTTAATGATGAGATAAACGGACTCAGACAGAGGCTGTACGCCAGCGAATTTGACAGCACAACGCGGATTTCCAGGGAGAATAAACACGGCAGAGTCCTTGAATTTGCCTGTTTCCTTACGCCCTCTCCCCGTGAGATTGGAGAGCAGGATCTCGCTTACAGGGGACGGACATATATAATGTATATTTTTTCCCCGCTCTACCCCGTGAAATCCACTATTTCCATACTCCGCTCACAGCTTAAATACATTACCCTTATTTCTCTCATTCTCGCTCTCGCTCTCGCAATGATAATCGCGAGAAGGGTCAGCCGCCCCATAAGGAACATCACAAACTCCGCCGCCGAAATGGGAAAAGGCAATTATTCCGTAACTTTCAAGGGCTCGCGCTATACGGAAATACGGGAACTCGCAGATACGCTCACCATGGCAAAGGGCGAGATGGAAAAGACCGGCCAGTACCAGCAGGATCTCATCGCCAATGTTTCTCACGATCTTAAGACACCTCTCACAATGATCCGCTCCTACGCAGAAATGGTGCGCGACATCTCCGGCGACAACCCGGAGAAGAGAAACGCGCATCTCCAGGTGATCATAGACGAGGCGGACAGACTGAATGTGCTTGTGAACGATCTTCTGGACCTGACAAAGATGCAGTCAAAGAGGATGGTCCTCATCAGCGCGCCGTTTGATATCAGAAAAGCCGCCGAACAGGTTCTGTCCTCGTTCATGATCCTTGAAGATCAGGACGGCTACCGCATTAAGGCGAACCTGCCCCAGGGCCCCGTCTTCGTGAACGGCGACGAGGAAAAATTGAAACAGGTCATGAACAATCTCATGACAAACGCCGTGAAATACTGCGGCGAGGATAAAACGATAATCGTCACGCTGAAAAAGCAGAGCCGCAAGGTGAGATTCTCCGTGCAGGATCACGGTATGGGAATAGCCCCGGAGGAAGTGCCCCATATCTGGGAGAAATATTATCAGTCGAGCACGCATCACGTCCGTTCGACGGAAGGAACCGGCATAGGCCTTTCGATAGTAAAAGAGATACTTACGCTCCATCACGCGGAATTCGACGTAAAGACGGCTGTCGGAAAAGGAAGCACGTTCTGGTTCGAACTTCCCGTGGTCAGGATGCCCAGACAGGGCGGCGCCAGGCAGCCTAAGAATCAGTTGAAGAATCAGAAACAGGCTGACAAGAGGTCGCAATCCTCCGGCGCGGACGGCGGAGAAAAGACGCAGGAGCCGGGCGACGGCGCCGGGAGCGGAACGGGAAAACAAAATCCGGACGGCGGCACGGCGGACTGACC
>CAZTIY010000171.1:0-2790 GCA_964613765.1 uncultured Eubacterium sp. | reverse complement strand
AGCCCGCTTCCGTGGTTTATCTGCACGCAGTTGCCGTAGCCGCCGTACCAGCCGGCCATGATCACCGTACCGTCGGCAGCGGCTCTTATCGGTGTTCCCGCGCCTACGCCGATATCCATACCCTGATGTCTGCTGCCGTACGGATCCCAGTTCCTGTGCGTACCGAATCTCGTGGTTATCGGTCCGCTGCAAGGCCAGGAGAACACGCCTCCCGAATATTTCTGAGGCACATTCGTGACTCTTGCTGTTTCCGCTTCCAGCTTCTTCTGCAGCGCCTCTTCTTCGGCCTTAACGGAAGCATACTGTTTCTTAAGTTCCGCGACACTTTCATCGAGAACCGCCTTCGCTTCCTTAAGGTTGGCCTCTTCCTCCGCGAGCTCCTCTTTTTCCTGACTTATTACCGCTTCTTTCTGCTCAAGCACATTCGCCTGTCCTTCTATCTCGCCCAGCACCTTCTGATCGTTCGTGTAGATCCTTTTTACCATCTCCACATTGGAAATGAGATCTGTCACACTTCCCGAACTCAGGATTATCTCTATGTATCCGACGGCCCCTGTCTTATACATGGCGCGCACGCGTTTATTAAGGGACTCTTCCTGATCCGCCATATCCTGTTTTGTTTTTTGGAGGTCTTTCAGAGCGGCGTTATACTCCGCGTTCTTTTTTTTGATTGCTTCTTCTGTGGATTCAATCTTCTTCTCATACTCTTCCGCATCTTTTGCGGTGGCGCTCATCTTTGCATAGACTTCTTCCGTCTTTTTCTGAGCCTCGCTCAGTTTCTGTCTGGTTGTTGAAGCGTATGCGGCATTTCCAGGAAGAAATGCCGCGGCGGCTCCCGCTGTTACCGTGAGACAAAGAAGCGTGACAAGAAATCTCAGCTTCGCGGTTCTCATAACTCCTCCTGTATACGTTGAAACGATTCACATCGCGTTACCGGCTTACTCTCTTTGTTATATGCGGTTATATGTGCGGTTTATATCCGCGCCGGGTCATATCCGCGTATTAAATCCCGCATATTCCGGGAATCAGGCATCGAGGAACTTTCGCATTGAGATTATGCTTCCGCAGGCACCGACTCCCACTCCTATGGCAAGGAAAATAATCATAAGATTAGTTATAAGATACTGCGGGGAAATCAGCGGAGAAGAAAGTATAACCATGACTTTCGAACCTATCGCGTCCACGATCCCGGAGTAGATAAAATACGAAATCGCTACGGATATGAGTGAACTTATCACTCCTATCATTATGCCCTCCACAAGGAACGGCCCCCTTATGAACCAGTTGGTCGCGCCGATGTATTTCATTATGGATATCTCGTTCGCCCTGGCGAACACAGTCAGTCTGATTGTATTGGAAACAACGACGACTGAAATCACGATGAGAAAAGCCATGATTACCATGATGCCGAGCTGAAGATATTTCATAAACGCGGTCAGTCTGTCGACCGTCTCCTTATAATACTTGGTATCTTCAATGCCTGACTTGGTTCCCGCGTATTTATTCACATTATCCGCGGCCTCCACGCCTTCAACCTTTACGAGCACCGAGTTCGGGAGAGGATTGTCTGACAGGGAATCAAGAAGATATCCGCTGTCCCCCCAGCGTTCCTTCATGATCTGCATAGCCTGTTCCTTGGTTCTGTAAGACACGGAAGTTACGCCCGGAAGCGCTTTAGCGTCGGCTATGATAGCATTCGTCTCATCGGCGGTGATGTTATCCTTAAGAAAGAGTTCCACGCTGTCATAATCCTGCTTCACGACCTCCGAGAAAAGATTCACGTTTACAGATATCGTGAAGAACAGACCGAGAATAAGCATCATGGCGGTAATCGCGAAGAAAGACGCCGCCGCCATACCCTTATTTCTGCCCATCTGGATAAACGCCTGTTTTATGTTGTAGAAGAACCTACTCATTATCGAAGATCCCCCAATCCATGAAATCCGCATCGCTGTAGCCGTACTGACCGAACTCGTCCCTTACTATGTGACCGTTCTCGATAGCGACTACACGCTTGTTCATCTTGTCCACGATATCACGGGCGTGGGTGACCATCACTATGGTAGTTCCGGTCATATTTATTTTTTCAAGAAGCTGCATTATGTCTTCCGCGGTCACGGGATCAAGATTCCCCGTCGGTTCATCGGCTATAAGAACCTTGGGATTGTTCACAATCGCCCTCGCGATCGCGACCCTTTGCTGTTCGCCCGCGGAAAGTTCTCTGGGATACCGGTTCATCTTGTCTTCTATACCGACAAGGCTCAGTATCTGCGGCACCCTTCTCTTAATTGAACGCCGGCCCTTATGAAGGATTTCCATGGCGAAAGCGACATTCTCAAACACTGTCTTCTTCGGAAGAAGACGGAAATCCTGGAACACCATGCCGATTTTGCGGCGAAGCTGGGGAATCTCGCGGTTGCTGAGGTTTGTCACCTCAAAATCCCCGACCTGGATAGTCCCGGAATCGGGCTCAATCTCTCGTAATATCAGTCTTATGAACGTAGATTTCCCGGCGCCGCTCGGTCCCACGAGAAACACAAAATCGCCCGCGTCTATATCGATGCTGGCGTTCTCAAGACCTACGTTCTTGCCGTCGTAAATCTTTGTTACATTATCAAATGTGATCATCGTCTCTCCCGATGTGCGTACAGAAGAATTAAAAGTAAATTCTTAAATTTTTCTTAACGGGTGATATTCTAACATATCTTGTTTTCAGAAGAAACCCTTAAGATTCCTTAAGAAGTGAAATTTTAGTGAAAATTTTGATATTTCATAAGAAAATGAAAAAGA
>CAZTIY010000170.1:0-2806 GCA_964613765.1 uncultured Eubacterium sp. | reverse complement strand
ACCGCAGCCGCCTTTTTCACTCTCATTTTTTTCATCTTCTCCCCTCCTATCTGACATTACCCGAAATGACAACGTCAGCCGGTATCTCTTCTCCTGAAAGTATTATTTCGCTTATATTGCTCTCGGAAGTTGTCGTCAGCCACGGAGCTTTATTATCCTGCTCTTTAGGTTCCGCCGCGTTGTCATTTAGCTGCACAAGCACACTTGAATTTCCGAGGAAATGAGAATCACCTTCTACTTTAGTTCCCGTAATATCCATTTCCATTGAGTCCGGTTCCGGTTCTGCCTTGGGGCTCAAGTCTACTTTGTAGAGGCTGCCGTCTAAGAGGTAGTAAATCTGTCCTGACCTATAGTCTCTTACAAGCGTAGCGCCGCATACCTTTTCGAGATTGCTTCCTTCAATATGCAAAGTATCGCATGTTCCAACCGTGAAATTCTGCATGCTTAAAATTCCATTCTGATCAAATATGTCCGCTACATAAAACTTCCCGCTCGCAGCCGCTAAGAGGAACCAGTCATGTCTAACATTATTTTTCGTTGTTGTGTAAAGATATGTAATTCCGGCTATTGTTTCATCTGCAAGACCGCCTTTTAAGTCAAGCGTTGTCGCCGTATATTGAGACGTCTCTATAAGAACAAGCTTCGGCAGTGACTCAGTATTATCCAACGCCGTAAGAACGACGTAATCATAACTCGGCGAGAAAGTCATATCCGTAAAGGTAATATCGGTCCATCTTAATCCGGTTGATGTGTTCAGGCTGAGGTCATCCGAGTACATCTCCCAGAAATATGTTTTTCCGCCGAAAGTACTTCCGAAAACAGGATCGTCTTCCGCAACCGTGCCCAACGCGTAAACCTTGTTGTCCTTATACGTACCGGTCTGCCATTCGCTCATTGTTACAAGCTGGCTCACATTTAACACTTCTTCAGTGCTGCCGTTTTCCATATCGACCATGTTCCACGTTGTGGCATTTTCGTTTACCGCAAGACCGAAGAACGCGGTTTCGTCCCAGTCGGCCTCGATAGAGGGGTCGGTAATCGGTCTGGTAAAACCAAATCCCGACATATTTCCCGCATAGTCTGCTATAACAACATTGAATTCATTTCCTCTTATGTTCTTTCCCAGTTCAAGGTCAACCTCAGTCTCAACGCCCGCTTCCGTCTGACCGACTGCCTTTCTTAAAAGCACTCTCTCATAGTCACGGTCATAGAGCAGCACCGCCGCTACATGACGGTTGTCTTTCACTGTGAATGTCACATGTCTGATTTGATTTTCAGCATCCCACCATGTTGCATAATCTCCATAACTTCCATCATCACCTTTATATTTGTCTTCGACAATGGACGGGTAATCATTATCTACCGTGATTTCCGTTTCCCAAAAAGCGCCGTCTGCCAGTTCGTCTTCCTTGATGAACTTACTGCCGTCTTCTTTCGTTTCCGTGTAAAGTTCCGGCGCAGCCGTCACGGTTATCTTAATTTTATCGCCGGTTTTCAGATTTTTGCTCCAGTCGCCATTTCCCGCTGCAGAGTCCGGCGTAGGAACAAAGACAGGTGAATTCGTAGTCATCCACATAGGTCCGCTGCTGTTGTAAAATGCAACACCGCATGTCGTCTGTGTATCCCAAAGTGTCTCATTTGTCGCAGCATCAGTCACGGCAACGTGAACGAGATCCGAAGCACGGATAAAGGTCGGGTTCACACTGTAAAGCGGTGTGTTTTCCGTTGAAAACACCATATTTCTCTCCCGGTTGAACTCTTCTTCACTTGCGAAGAGGTTCGGTCCAAGCAGAAATGACGTATTGGAACCCGCCGGCTGAACTGTTACAAAGTTAACAACTCCGGTTTCGGAGACGTAACTCTTCTTATCCGAGAAACCGTAACGGTAGTCTGTATATGTGGTACGGTCGTACATCGAGGGCTCCGTAAAGTTGCCGTAGAAGGTCAAAAACGGTACGGAAAGATCCACATCGCCGTGCATCCTTATATATCCCTCTACATAAGCCCCGTTCGGATTATTGTTCTCAAACAGCGCCCTGTCGCTCTCCGAGAGATTTATCGTCACTGTTACCGTTACATCACTGTCTTTCGGCACAATAAGTTCAGACGCGTCAAGACGGCTTGCTCCCTCGTTTATATACTTTAGAAGAAGATACACATCCACGCTCGTAACGGCACCGTCGGAGTCAAGATCCGCTATGCTCTGCTGCTCTTCGGTAAGCGTTCCGAGCTTCGCCACAAATCTGTTTACAATTTTGGCGTCAAGTATATCAACAACACCGTCGCCGTTAATATCGTAAACTCTGCTGTTCAGTTCCTCACCGTCAACCGTAAATGTAACATCGGAACTTAAGAGCATACTGTGGGTACTCATGAACTTTTCCCCGTCCTGCTCTATTATCTCCGGCGTTATTATATACGGATCTATTATGTACTTAAGATCCTCGTCTTTTGATGTATTGTGAATTGTAAATGAGAATGTATATACTCCGTTTCTTTCAGCATCGTCACCGAGCTCCGCTTTGACTCTGCCGTCACGAGCGGTTTCGGGATATAAAACAGATTCCGGAGACATCTCAATATACGCGGGAGTTGATATAGCGGCGTCAACATTAGAGAGTCCCGCTCCCTGCTGTCTCACCGAGTAAGGAACACTGTTTTCGGGATCTAACAGCGGTCTCGCTGTGCTCATTAAAAGACTTGAAATCAGAGCGCGCGGTGTATCGAATACATTTTCAAGTCCGCTCTCCTTAATATATTGTGAGACAAGGGCACTCTGACCGGTAATAGACGGCGCCGCCATTGA
>CAZTIY010000169.1:0-2862 GCA_964613765.1 uncultured Eubacterium sp. | reverse complement strand
ATGAGGAGGCAGGGCATTATGCCAATATTTTCAGTGATGAGAAGACCGAGACGCAAATCAACGGAGGAGATGTAGAGCCATCGGATTCGAAGAATGATCCGAACAAATATCCGGGCGTCCAGGTTGGCGATGTGATTACCTACAAGATAGAATGGCATAACAGCGCTGTGGACGATAAGGGTGTTGCCGTTTCTGCCAGGATCGTTATCGCGGATCCGCTGGATGAAGGCGTCGACTTTGTCAGCGCGTCAGATAATGGCAAGTTCTATGAGACGAAGGAAGACGCGCGGAAAGCGGAATTTGAATTTGTCAACACCGATCGGACGGTCGTCTGGGATCTCGGGGAGAAGGACGCCGGCGCGAACGGATACGTTACGCTGAAAGTGAAAGTGAACAACAAGGCGGTGAAGTTCTGGGATTATGATACGGGTTCGGGCGAGGATAATGACCTCCTTGTGCGGAACCGCGCGACCGTCTTCGTGGCGGACAACATGCACTACACGAATACCGTCACGAACCCTCTCGGCGAACCGGATAAGACGGAGACTGCGATCGATCATGCCGATCCGGCGAGAGGAGAAAACGGACACGAAGATGTAGGGGACAAAAATCTTCATTATCAGAATGAAGACGGGAAATATCATGGTCCCCTGGTTCTGCCCGGCGATAAGATCACCTATGAGGTGGAATGGCGGAACTATGAGGATGAAGACCAGATTATCACCATCCGGGATCCGCTGGATCCGAACGTGAAGATCATCAGTGCGGCGTTTAACACATTGGATACCCGGGTGGACGGGGAACGTCTGATTCCTTCGACGATCCCATATTACGGAGCGAACAGTGACAGCCTGGAAGTTACTGATCCGAAGACGGCACAGGATAGTGAGAAAAAAGTTGCGATTCCGGAAGGACAATTTTTGCCTGTTATTCAATACAAAACAGATCAGCCGCAGGGCGGGGATAAGCCAAAACAGAACGAAGTGATCTGGAACCTCGGCCGTCAGCCGGCGGGCGCGAACGGGAAGGTCACTCTGGTTGTGGAAGTGCTTGAATCCGCGACGATTGCCGGTTACGTGGACAATACCGCGTATGTCGCCGTCAACGGCGATCCGGAGCAGCAGACCCGCACCATCGAGAACCCGACGCCGCACAATGAAAAGAAAGAAGTGACGCCCGGAAACGGCGAGATGGTGGATGTCGGGGATGACATTACCTACGAGGTGTACTGGCACAATTATGAAGCGGAGCCGGCGACGGTTGTGATTATGGACACGCTGGATCCCGGCGTGGACTTCAAGAAAGCCGAAAATGGCGGAGAATATTATAAAGAAGGGACAGTGATTACCGCACCCAAGGTGAAAGGCGAACTGACGGTTCCCGCCCATACGGTTGTCTGGATCCTGGAAAATCAGCCGGCGAACGCGAACGGCTCCGTAAAACTTACGGTCACAGTGAATGAGAAAGCCGAGGAAAAGTATTCTTATAATGAGGGCGCGGACGGCTTTAACGAAGATCCGGGCCAAATGGATCATGAAGTCTTCGACCAGGCGCGGGTGAAAGTGGGAAACAACCCCTTTGTGAAGACGGAGATTGTCGAGAACCCGACGCCTCATGTGAAGAAGACGGAGGTCAGCCCCGGCGCGGGGATGCAGGTCATGCCGGACGATTTGATCACGTACCGGATCAGCTGGCATAACTTTGAGGAAGAGCCTGCTGATGTCATAATCAGAGACAAACTGGATCCGGGCGTGGATTTCGTGTCCGCTTCCTGGCAGGACATTGTGCTCGGTGAACAGAAAGATTCTGCGGATCTGACGATTTCTTTGACCGGCGAGGCGGAGCAGAGTTTTGACTTTGTCCTTTCGCTTCAGGCGCCGGAAGGGGGAACCCTCGCGGAGAGCTATACATGGCAGAAGGGAGAAGAAAGCGGATCATGGAAGGATCAGGATCCTGACAGTCATCAGATTTCTCTGAAACCGGGAGAATCCCTGCGGGTCAAAGACCTTCCGCTCGGTACTGTTTTTGCGCTTACGCAGGATGAAAATGAACTTGTCCCCGGCACTGCCCTCAGCCCGAACGGAAGTGCTGTGAATGTGACGGTCGCCGAAAGCCAGGCAGGCGCAGTCGAAGAGAATGCTGTCGAGGCGGAACCCGCGGCTCCGCAGGAGGATGAGGAAACTCTGCAGGGAACCCCGCAGCAGGAGGAACAGCCAGAGGCTGAGGAAGTACAGCAGGATGAACAGGCTGAAGAAGAGGCTTTGCCGGAGGAAGAAGTACAGGCAGAGGATTCCGCGTCAGCGGAGACAATCGCTGCGGAACCGGATCTGATGGCTGTAGAAACGGTTGAACCGGCAGAGTCCGATGAGAATCCTCCGGACGTATCTACGGACGCGTTGTCAGATGCCGCGTATACCTTTACGGCAGAAGTAAGCGACGTTCCGGCAGCGGAACAGGGGGCGGACGGGAATACAGTTACCGGCGCGGATGACATCGGAGACGTGGTAATCACGTATGACCCGGCCACGCATACGGTCACATGGAAACTGGGCACGCGTCTCGCGGGTTCCTCCGGCGCGGTAATTCTGACGGTCCGGGTGAATAAGGACGCCGAGAAGTTCTGGAGCTATGATGACCCCGACGCCCCTCCATCCGAGGATGAGAAGGATGACCGGGTGCGCAACCGGGCCGGGGTGCAGGTCGGCAACAATCCGGAGGAGTATACGGAAATCATCGAGAACCCGACCAGGCCGGAGAAGACGGAGCAGGAGATCAATGACGAGAACGTCAGCGGGGACGTTCATGCGGAGGGAGACGTCTATGTCGGCCCGGGAGTGGCCCCTGGCGATACCATCACCTACC
>CAZTIY010000168.1:0-2873 GCA_964613765.1 uncultured Eubacterium sp. | reverse complement strand
GTCTGAACGGGTACATAAATCACTATCCTGACTTTATTGTTAAGACAAAATCCGGTAAGACGGTGCTTATCGAGGCAAAGGGCGATTATCTGGACGGCGATGACAGTAAATCCAAGTTAAAACTTGGGCGTAAGTGGCAATCGCTGGCAGGCCCTTCATACAGATATTTCATGGTGTTCAAAGATAAAGAGCTTGGGATGGATGGAGCATATACGATAGATAAGTTTGTAGATATGTTTAAAGACGTGTAATTAAAAACTGCCGCACATGGCACAATACCCGTGCGGCTCTCTCTTTGTTTCGCTGTGATTTATTGTTGATTACGATCAGCGCAACGAATGATTGAGAGGCTCTGCCAACCGCGTTTTCTCTAAGGACTGCGGCTGAAGACGCTTCTTCAATCTTTCCATAGATTTCCTGCCTGGATATTTCCGGGAGAAAACCATGTGATACCGGCATAGCCGGGGTATTATGAACCTATCGTGCTTCTAATGACCGCAGTCAGTTCGTCGTATGTTTCAAGCGCGGGTATATCGGGATTCGCGTTTCTAATAGCATCAGTTGTCCTGAAAAGTATGCCCTTGTCCGCGGCGCGTATCATACCGAGATCGTTAAAACTGTCGCCGGCGACAATCGTTTTAAAGCCGAGGGCCTTGAGACCGTGAACGGTTCCGGCCTTGGGGTTGTCGAGTCTGTATTTCCATCCCGTTATCCTGTCATTCCTGTCTATTATAAGTTCATGACAGAATAAAAGAGGAAAGCCGAGTTTTTTCATCAGAGGCTGCCCGAAAACATCGAACGTGTCACTGATGATCACTGCCTGGGTAAATTCTCGGATCCCGTTAAGAAATTCCAACGCTCCGGGAAGCGGCTCTATTCCGGAAATGACACGCCTGATATCACTCATGGTTATGCCCTTTTCATCAAGAATCGCGATCCGGCCCTTCATGAGTTTATCGTAATCGGGTTCGTCCCTTGTAGTCCTCTTAAGTTCGGGTATTCCGAAGGCATCGGCTACACATATCCATATTTCCGGAGTGAGCACACCCTCCAGGTCGAGACAGGTTAAAAACATGATTTCTTCTTTCTATTTTTACGCTTCTGCTTTCTGTCTTCCATCAATCTGTTTTAACTATCTGTATTCGCTTTTGTTTTATCGAAAATTGCGATCGCAAATTGAACACGTAATCATTTTCCCGATTATTATTCCGATTTTTACGCATTCAGGTTACAGTCATCAACCGCCGCGGCTGACACAGGCAGGTATCACAATGTACGTATTAACTTATTCTGAAATGCGCCGCGATTTTATCGCGGTTCTTTAACAGAATATTCTGCTCGTAACTCTCCTGCTCCGCGCTCCCGTTATGAAGCACATACGGAGTACCGTCAGACGCCCTTCTGTCGGAAATCACCCCGATATGACTTACGGATCCGTTATCGCTCCTGAACACGACGATATCTCCGCCCTGCCACTCTTCTTTTTCATCAACATCAAGGGTCATGATATCAGCTGTGCGGTTAAAGTAGTGATACTGATTTTCCACGCGTCTGAAATCGATATCTTTTTCCCTCTGCATGATACCGTAGCCGTAGAAATCCTTGCGGATATCGTCGTTCATAAGCTCGCGAAGATCGTAACCCGCGCCGAGAAGCGCATAGTTAACCACATCAGTGCATACGCCGCATCCGTCGTCGGGCCAACCGCCTTCATAAAACCGGTTCTCATACTTCGGATTCGTATCGAGATATGCTTTAGCGCTCCTCAGAATATCTGTCTGATCATCTATTCCGTCACCGTCATGGTCGACATCGCTCACATAAACCGTGTACGCTCCCGGCGGAAGATCAGTTGCGTACTTCGTTATGGGAACCAGGGCAGCATTAGCGAGCGATCCGATATGATAGGCGACGCCGCTACTGTTCTCCGGTAACGAAATACCGCCCGTATCATTTCCGGAACCGGTTTCCTGTTCTGTACCGGCGGCAGAACCCGCGTCCGTCTCCGGAACAGTCCCTGATTCCGGTTCCGTACCGGCCTCTGTGACCTGTGAAGTTCCCGGACCGGTTTCCGCCGGGGAATCCGCTCCCGCTGCCACGTTGCCTTTATTGATTCCGGATCCTATCAAAAATATTCCGCCCGCAACTGCCGCGAAAACCAGAATGATAAGCAGCGGAACAACTATTTTCAGCAGGAAACTCTCCGCGCCCGGCGCCGGTGGCATGACCCCGGAGGAGTTTCCGGCCGCACTAAAACCGCCGTTACGGAAATCCCGGCAATTAACTCTACTATCTCTTCCGTCGATTCCGTTCCGAACGGTTCCTTCCCTCATATCACGGCCGGTTATGCCGCTTTCTGCGGAATCCGGACGCGTTCCGGCTCTTTTACCCCGGCCGCGCACCTGATTACGTGAACCCGATTCCCGCGCAGTCATCCCTGATTTTCCGGTTCTGTCAATCCGGACAGGTCACACCTCGGACGCCTCCGCATCCGTCAATGATGTATCCTGGTAGCCTTTACAAGAGAAACTATTGAAATCGACAGTGCCGCCGAACTCATTAAAAACGCGCTGATTCCCATAGCGACAAATAAAATTTTCTTAGCGTTCATACTATACCTCCCGTTATAAATTACCGGAAAATTACACATACGGAATTGTATCACAGTAAAGGCCGCATTAAAAGCAAAAAGCAGGACACCCGCGGACCCGTGGACCCGCCCCTGCGGAACCGAAGGAACCCGACGGTTACTGTTCAAAGGGCGAACACAGGCAGCTATCGGGGCGGCGGCATAACACCGCTGCGGAAATATTCCGCAGCTGAGCATGCAGTTTCGCGAAGGAGCGAGGAAGTGAGCGGCAAGGCGCGGGGTT
>CAZTIY010000167.1:0-2908 GCA_964613765.1 uncultured Eubacterium sp. | reverse complement strand
GGTCCTCGCTTCGCGCAGTTTCTGCGAGTCGCTTGTCGTTTGCGGGGCGCGGGGTCAGACCGCCGCGCTTAAACCCCGCGCCTTGCCGCGCACCTCCTCGCTTCCTCGTGAAATTGCATGCCAGGCTGCGGAAAATTTCCGCGGCGGTGTAATGCCGCCCGTCCTGATAGCTTCCTGTGTTCACCTGCCCTCTGAAAAGCAA
This sequence comes from uncultured Eubacterium sp., assembly GCA_964613765.1. Lineage (GTDB taxonomy): Bacteria > Bacillota > Clostridia > Peptostreptococcales > Anaerovoracaceae > Aminicella. The sequence goes on along the minus strand of CAZTIY010000167.1, from coordinate 2,706 downwards.
CGGTATTTTTTAAACTTCCGGTTTAAACGGCTGCTTCAGGACTGGAAATCACAGCCCGCGGGTGATATCATACTCTAACACGTTATTGACAGATGAGGAGGTGGTCAGCCATGCAACCTGTGTATATGTGTATTAAACAGGAAGAAACGGGCAGCAGAATCAAGGCTTTGATTGCGGAGTGCGGGTACAGTGTTAAAGATATTCAGACAGCCATGGGGTTTGAGAATCCCCAGGCGGTGTATAAGTGGACATCCGGCAAGTCACTGCCGAACCTGGACAATCTGCTGATATTAAGCAGACTGCTTAACCGGAGCATAGAAGAGATCCTCGTCGTTGACGGGGATCTTGATTTATTATGGGGATTCATCAGCTGTTCGGCGTATTTTTCCTGATCGTTTCTTCAACCGCCGGTTGAATGACAAATGATAGGCCCTGTTGTATAGTTAGACGCGGTTGAGATAAACAGCTTAAGCAAATAAATCGTATCTGAATCTGACAGTCTGTCTGACCTTTTGCGGATTCAAATCCGAAACAAAAGATGACCGCTTAAAACCGATTATTAAGCCGGCTTTAATCTGACCGCGCGCCCGGTTCCGGGTTGACGTACACGGGGCGAATGCCCCGGCATCTTGAATAAAGGCACTTACAGCAAATAACTGAGTATCAAACAATTCTGATTCAGTCAGGTCCGTTCTCTAGAGCGGAGCCTTAGACAGTGCCTTGTTATAAATTCCTGTCATAAGTCCCGGACGAGAGGCAGCCTCTTAATCCCACGCGCGCCGCCCGGTGAGGAAGTCGAAAACTCCGACAGTATATCTCGGGCGGCTGACCTTAATCCTGCGCGCACCGCCCGGGAGGGAGGTCCCCGGAAATACAGCCTGCCCGGCCTTTGAGAATGCGCCGGGAGAAGGAGAAAACCATGTTAAACGCGATCAAGAATGAATCGAACATAACTTGCACGGAGAACGGCGCCGTTACGAATGTCAGCACATATTCTGACTGCCTCGATCTGTTCGCGACCGCAGGCGCTCTCAGAAACGCTGACGAGCGGGAGATAATTACAAGATTCATGCGGGCCTACACAGAAGACGCGGATACCGCGATGAAGATTCTTTTTTATGCCAGGGATATAAGGGGAGGACTCGGCGAAAGACGCGTATTCCGGACTGTCATCAGGTGGCTCGCGGATAACTGCGCCGGTTCAGTAAGGAAGAACATCGGTTACATCGCGGAGTACGGAAGATATGACGATCTCCTTTCGCTTCTTGACACCGCGTGCGGCCGGGACGCTCTCGATCTGATAAGAACTCAGCTTGCGGCGGATCTTGCCGCGTTAAACGGTGAAGGTAATGTGTCGCTTCTTGCCAAGTGGCTTCCTTCCGTCAACGCCTCAAACAGAGAAACGGTTTACATGGCGAAAAAGATCGCGGGTGCGCTCGGAATGTCCGATGCCGAATACCGTAAGACACTCAGCAGACTGAGAGCGAAGATACGCATAATAGAAAACAATCTGAGAGAGAAAGACTATACTTTCGATTATTCCGAACAGCCGTCCGGGGCAATGTATAAATACAGGAAAGCTTTCATCAGAAATGACGGTGAGCGGTATGCCGGATTTCTTCAAAACGTCAGAGAAGGGAAAGCGAAGCTCCACGCCTCCGCCCTCATGCCGTATGAAATCGTCGCTCCTCTCTGCAGATACATGTCCCCGGAAGAGATAACGCCGGAAGAGCGGATTGCCGTTGATACTTCCTGGCAGGCTCTGGAGGACTTCGGCGGAAGCGGAAACGCTATCGCCGTAATAGACGGCTCCGGTTCCATGTACCGCAGCTTTGACCGTATCTGCCCCGCGTCGGTAGCGCTCTCTCTCGGCATATATTTCGCGGAGAGGAACCGCGGCGTCTTCCGCGATCACTTCATCACATTTTCAAAACATCCCAGGCTTGTGAGGATAAAGGGCCGTGACATTACGGAGAAGGTTCGGTACTGCGAATCATTCAATGAGGTTGCCAATACCGACATTCAGGCTGTTTTCGAACTCATTCTGTCCGCTGCGCTAAGGAACAGGGTCCCTCGGGAAGAAATGCCGGAGACGCTTTATATCATCTCTGACATGGAATTTGATTATTGCGCGGAAGACTCCGGCGTCAGCAATTTTGAGTATGCGAAGAAACTGTACGAAGAATCCGGATATACTCTTCCGAATGTGGTGTTCTGGAATGTGGACAGCAGAAACAGACAGCAGCCCGTTACTATGAATGAGCAGGGCGTTGTTCTGGTTTCCGGATGCTCTCCGAGGATTTTTTCCATGGCCGCGTCCGGCGGGCTGTCGCCGTATGAATTTATGAAGAGAGTTATCGGGGAACAGCGCTACGCGAAGATCACCGCGTAGTCAAAGGTAAGCGCCGCGCGTTGATTTGCCGGCGCTCATTTTATTTTTTGCGCGGAAGTGACCGAAAGTACATACGGATTTCGCGGAATAGCATATATATGATGTGTGCGCAATGTGTGCGACGGAACTGCTTTTTTATCCTGAATGTCCGCTGTATAGTGCTTAAATCAAGTAAGAATGCGTACATATTTCGCTTCTTATCTCACAGGATGACCTTTGGCACAAACATCCGTATGTTTGTGAATGTATATATTCCCGGCAACAGAAGGAATATGATTTCAGAGATACAACCACATACTATTTGCGAATTATGG
>CAZTIY010000166.1:0-2910 GCA_964613765.1 uncultured Eubacterium sp. | reverse complement strand
CGCCTGAGACCCCGGCGCCGGGCAGCACAGCCGGGAAACCGGAACCGGGTCGCGGGCCTAAAGCTGCATCGCCTGAGACCTCAGCGCCGGGAACCGCCGGTAAAGCGCCGGAAGCCGTTGATTCGCCCTGGGGCGAGAATCTGAACGAGCAGCGCCTGATCAGAAGAGAGAAACTCAGGAACCTTAGAGAGGCCGGACGCGATCCTTTTCTCATAGAGACCTGGGACGTGACACACAAGAGCGCGGAGATCAAAGAGAATTTCGACAGACTGGAGGATTCGGAAGTTTCGGTCGCGGGCCGTATCATGAGCAAGCGTGTCATGGGAAAGGCGGCCTTTTTCGACATTCTCGACGGGGCCGGAAGAATCCAGTGCTACGTGAAGAGGGACGACATCGGCACGGATGAATATAAGTGGTTCAAGACTTATGACATAGGCGACATAGCGGGGCTAAAGGGACGGGTGTTTAAAACGAGAACCGGCGAAATCACGATCCATGTAAACGAAATCACCCTTCTCGCGAAGTCTCTCCAGGTGCTTCCGGAAAAGTGGAACGGCATCAGGGACACAGATCTTCGTTACCGTCAGCGCTACGTCGACCTCATCATGAATGAGGATGTCCGCGAAACGTTCAGAAAGCGCGCTGTCATCCAGCATGAGATCCGCCGGGTGCTTGAGGATGATTACGGCTTTATGGAAGTAACGACGCCGACGCTCCAGACGATAGCGGGGGGAGCCGCCGCGCGTCCGTTTATAACGCACCATAACGCCCTTGATATCGACATGTATCTCAGAATCGCTACAGAACTCTACCTCAAGCGCTGTATAGTAGGAGGAATGGAGCGCGTGTACGAGCTCGGAATGGCGTTCAGAAACGAGGGAATGGACCAGCGCCACAACCCGGAATACACGTCCATGGAATGCTATATGGCGTACGGCAACCTTGAGAACATGATGGAGATCACAGAGCAGATTATTTACAAAGCGCAGATGAAGGTGAACGGTCAGCCCGTGATACACTATCAGGGAAAGGAATTTGACGTTACCCCGCCGTGGAGAAGGCTTGACATGACCGATGCCGTGAAGGAAGTCACGGGAGTCGATTTTAACGCCATAGAGAGCGATGAAGAGGCGCGAAGAGCCGCCGCGGAGTACGGAATGGACGAAGAGACGGTAGCGCCGTGGACACGGGGTAAAATCATCGCTGAGATGTTCGACGAGTACTGTGAAGACGCTCCCGGACTGATGGACGGTCCGGTGTTCCTGACAGGCCATCCCGTCGAGGTTTCTCCTCTTGCGAAAAGGGACCCGCGCGACCCCAGAATAACACGACGTTTCGAGGCGTACCTGAACGGCTGGGAGATCGCCAACGCTTTTTCCGAGCTGAACGACCCGATCGATCAGTATGAAAGATTTCTGGAGCAGCAGAAAGAACGGGACGAGGGGCTTGACGAGGAAGCTCACCCGATGGATACGGATTTCGTGAACGCGCTGGAGGTCGGTATGCCGCCGACCGGCGGCCTCGGTATCGGAGTGGACCGCATGATTATGCTCATCACGGACCAGCCCTCGATAAGAGATGTTCTGCTCTTCCCGACAATGAAGCCGCTGGGGGAGTAGCAAACATCGAAGCCGTATCTTCAACTCTGTACGGGTTTCTGCGGACGAAATACTTCACACCACAGTGTTGTTGACAGCGAATAGCTCATAACGACGGGTTTCGAGGAGCGAAAAAATTATATCCTGGTGTTGTTCTTCTTATTACGCTCAACGAAAAAGCGTGTATAATTTCAACACATTACGCCAAACTACGCTATTTTATGCGGGGAATCGTATAAGAGCGGGATAATCGCATAATTGCAGAGACTGAACGGGTAATCCCATATCGGGGTTGCCCGTTTCTGTTGAATCGCTTTAGCGGAGGAGCCCAGGCAAAGCGAAGGGCTCATGATACCCCCGGCTATGCCGGGGAGAATAGAAAAGCTTTAGCTTCAAGCTTAAAATAAAACCTCCTGTGGTAAGATGAAAGCGGTCGCCAACCGCAGAGATCAGATCACAAGGAGGAATTACAAGTGAGTAAAAACATCGTCACAGACGATATACAAAGTTTATCACATTCAAAATAGCGCTGCCAGTATCATATAGTTTTCGCCCCGAAATATCGCGGGCTGCGGAACACCGGCGTATCCGGCATCTGATTGATATAGATAAAGAAATCCCCGGGAGAAATCCAGGGGGAATTACATGGAATTGTGCAAAGTATCGTAGTTTAAACGATAAAGGATGTATAGTGGCAAAGAGAAGTATAACTGATTTGACTCAATAAATTGATCAAGAATTCGATGTTAAACAAATCTGGAATTGCAACTATAAAATTCGGAGAATATGTTAAAATAATTCTAATTGGCAGATACCTTGGCCGCTGGCAATGTAAAGTATCGACATTTTAGACAGGTATAGATGAAAGTGAAATGAATAAAAATGGGTGATGTGCTATCGTCATGTTTCTACTCGGGAGAAACAGAAGGGCTGTTAAAACCTGTCTTTTTTTGCTGTCAGTATCCGGAAGCGGAGAAATCAGCGGTTTCTTTAAATAAACCATTGTCCTTAGCTCTTGCTCATCTAAAACCTGGCAGACGTTCGATGAATATAGAAGACTGTTTTTACAAAGTGCTTAGCGGTTTGCCTGATAACTCGGTGATAAGGGATTTTGACGTGCTGTTTAATCCGACCTATCAAGTGGATGTCGTGAGTATTATGGTCAACGTCTGCAAAAGAAAACCTTTCATCGCAATCTGGCCGGGACGATTTGAAGACGGAAAACTCATCTATGCTGAAGAGACATACCGCGATTATAAGGCGTTTGATATAAAGAATTATGATATCATCTGTGTGGTATAGGAGGACAAGA
>CAZTIY010000165.1:0-2914 GCA_964613765.1 uncultured Eubacterium sp. | reverse complement strand
AATCCCGGCATCTGTGATTCAGTGACAGGAGATTACGAGTCAGGGGAATCCGGGACAGGGAATACGGGTACATTGAATCCCGTTCTTAAAGATTATTTGAACGAGCCGTGGCTGATTCTCGATACGGCGGAGATTCTTCCGGAAACACTTGATGCGATCGCGGCATTCCGCATAGAGGCAGCCAAATATCCTTTTGTCCCCGGCACAGAGGTCGGATATCCCGATGATGCGACCCCGGACGGCATGACGAGAGAAGATTTCATACTATCGCATAACAACACATTATATTTCTATACGCCCGGAGACATTCCGGAGGGCGAGGAACGCGTCATATTCCATATACACGGCGGCGGTTTCATCCGCGGGAACGGCACCTGGGCGAGGTCAAACGGCATCTGTCAGGCGGAACATTTCAGCCTGCCCGTCTACTGCTGCGAGTACCGCTATTCACCGGAGTACACATGGCCCGCCGCGCTCGATGACTGCGAAGAGGCCTGGAGATTCCTGATTGATAACCGGGGTATCAGACCGGAGAATATCATCATCACGGGAGACTCCGCCGGCGGCACGCTGTCCGCCGCGCTGATTTACCGACTGATGAGGAAGGGAGAGAAAATTCCCTGTATGCAGATACTTTTCTCTCCGGTCTTCGACCTTTCGGAGAGCGGAGACTCATATAAGTACAACGTCGGAAAAGACCAGGCGTTCCCGGAACTTCTGGATCTGAGCATTTATTACGGCGATGCCAATCTGTCAGATCCGGAGGTCTCGCCTGTAAGCGGTGATTTCGCGGGATTTCCGCCGACATACTTCTTCAGCGATGATACGGAAATATTCGCGTCGGACTCTCTTCGCGCCGCAAAATGTATGTCGGATCACGGCATCAGAGTAAGAGTTTACATGACAGACGGTCTTTTTCACGAGTACCCGCTGGAAATTCCCGGTGTCCGGGAATCCGTCCGCGTTTATGAGGATATGCGTGAATTTATATATTCGGCCTTTTGAAGAGGTAAAAAGGTAACCTGTCCTGTTCCGCGAGAGTTCGAGAACTGTATGACAGTTGACTGATAAACGGGAAACGGCATATCAGTTGATGGGGAGAGAAAAAAAGAGGCACGTGGAGAGGTTTTTCTCTCCACGTGAGCGGAGAAGTCTTCCGCCTGTAAAATGAAAAAAGAGGCCCCCGTAGAGACCTCTGTGTAAGAGGAGAAGTTGTGCGTCTGTAAAAAGGAAGAGGAGAGGCCCCCGTAGAGGCCTCTCTGAAGGAGTAGTAAAATCAGCCTATTATGCCGAATCCGTTCAGGAAGATAATGAAGATAAGCACGGGGATCAGGACTTTCACGCAGATCTTGTACCACCGATAAGACCTGAATTTCAGCGTGCCGTTGTTTGTGATATCCGCTTTGAGGAAATCCGGCTTCAGGATATATCCCACGAAGACGGCTCCGAGGAAACCGCCGACCGGCATCATGACAGTAGCCGAGATGAAGTCAAAGAAGTCGAAGATGTTACGTCCGAGTATAGAAATATGAGAGACCGCTCCGGTACCGTAGGACAGGGCAGAAAGTATGCTGAATACCAGAACGATTGCGCCGTCTATAAGGACGGCCTTTTTTCTGTCCAGTTTGAAACGCGTCATGATCCAGTTGACGGGAAGTTCCACCATGGCGACAGACGTCGTGAACGCCGCGAAAGCCGCAAGGAGGAAGAACACGATGCCGAAGACTCTTCCGAGCGTGGGGCCGAATCCGTTCAGAATTGCCGGGATCACCGCGAACAGGAGCCCGGGGCCCTGCGAAGGCTCATAACCGGCGGAGAACACGGCGGGCATTATCGCAAGACCCGCGAGGAGTGCCACTGCCGTGTCGAGCACCGGAACGAGTATCGAGGATTTTATCATGTTCTGGTCTTTCGGTGCGTAAGCGCCGTATGTGATCAGTATGCCTATCCCGAGCGAGCAGGAGAAGAATACCTGTCCGAGCGCCGCCATCAGAACTGAACCTATACCTTTCTCACTTATAGTCGAGAGATCAGGCGTGAACATCCATTTAATTCCCTCTACGGCGCCGGGCATCGTGACGCTTCTTATTACCAGTATGATGAGCAGTACGAACAGAGCGGGCATCATGAAATTGGAAATCTTCTCAATGCCGTTCTTGATTCCGCCGAGAACGATTATGATTGTGATCGCGAGGAATACGATATTCCAGATTACAGATTCCGACCCTACACTCATCGTCGTGGTGAAGACATCTTCGGCCGTTTCAGGTGACGGGGGCCCTGAGATAATCATCTTGAACAGATAATCAAGGATCCATCCTCCGACTACGCTGTAGTAGAAAAGCATGGCAAAGCATGACAGAACACCGAGGAACCCTATTATCGCCCAGCGGCGGGAATGATGTGTCTCTTCGGCAAGTTCGGCATACGCCTGAGTGCCGCTCGCTATTCCCGTTCTTTTTCCGATTGCGCTTTCAAAAAGACAACACGGAAACGCTACGATAGCGCAGATGATAATGTAGACAATGAGGAAGATGCCGCCGCCGTTTTCTCCCAGAAGGTACGGGAATTTCCAAAGGTTCCCGAGACCCACGGCGGAGCCGGCGGCAGCAAACACGAACCCCAGCTTAGTGACGAAACCGTCTTTCTTTTGTCCGTTTAGATCAGTCATAAACCTACACTCCTAACATAAAAGATAAGCAGATAATAATAAAAATTTATAACCTATTTAACCGATAGGTAACGTAGTTTATATATCACACATATGTAATATTTGCAACAAAAAAATACATAATAATTCATTAAGTTCTCACAATTTGTGTCACAGTTCAGAGTGTAATGTGAATATAGACAGTTGCGGGGGGCGGCATAACACTGCGGCGGAAATTTTCCGCAGCTGAGCATGCAGTTTCAC
>CAZTIY010000164.1:0-2919 GCA_964613765.1 uncultured Eubacterium sp. | reverse complement strand
GCATTAAAGATAATGTGATCATAGCGGATACCCTCTTTCTTTAGGAATTCCACCGTCATTTCCCTGAAGTCGGGCTTTCTTGATGTAATTATTATCACCATATCTCCGTCTCTTATATTTGAAAGAAGCTTTCTTGCTCCTGGGAGCAGCGTGTCATATCCGTCCTCTTTATATCCGTTGTGTTTAACAAGCGTACCGTCAAGATCCAGTATCCACGTCACAGGAAGTTGAGATATCTTCACTGTTTCAGACATTTTTCAGTTCCTCACCTATGGCGCCACCGGGGTGGTTCATCTTAAATTCGTGAAGGGTAACTCCCAGTCTCTCAGCTAAGTTCAGCGCCAACCCCTGCAGTACTATAAGGTTTACCGTCGTAGAGTTGTTGGGCACAATATCCCACAAGTCTCCTTCGTTCTCTAAGTCCAGTATCAGTTTCTTTTCTATCTCCCGTGAAAGTGTGCTGTCCTTCTTAAAAGACAGCAGCCAAAGATCGGCTCCCCTCGCCTTTAGCAGCTTCGCAAGATATACGGACTCTACCGTCTCACCGCTCTTCGTCAGAATGATTACAATATCTCCACGCTTCACCATCCCCAGATCCCCGTGTACGGCACTGTTCGTATTCATAAATCCCGCCGCTATACCGAGAGAATTCATTGTTCCAACAAATTTTTCACACACCGGCACATTCTTCCCAAGTCCGCTCACAATAATCTTTCCGCCGCCCTCAACCGTTTGTCGGCACTCGTCAAGAAGTCTTGCAAACACCAAAGTATCCATTGACAGCACCGACTTCTCTATCGTTCGCAGAATATTCTCAAAATACGCCTTCATTGCAACACCTCTTCAAGGTAATACAGTCCGTTATAGAACGCGCCGCATATGGAGTCGTAATCCTCCCAGGCATATGTTGTCAGCGAAAGCCATATAATTGAATGAATAAGTTTTACCTGCTCTTCCTCTACTTCCCCATCAAGCAGCCTGAAAAATTCACCCTCGAGATTCTCCCAGCCGTTTGACTCTATTTCAAGCTCCGCTCCGTCCTCTCCTATTTTCAATGTAAATCGCTTCCTATTAAACCTGTCGTAATTGCCGACTATGGAGTAATAGAGCTTTGACCAATCATATGCCGGGTCACCGTACAACTCCGTCGTGCCGAAATACCCCCTGGGATCTATAAGCACCGGCGTTCCATCGTCTCTTAGCATCATATTCGAAAAAGTGCAGTCCCCGTGTATGAGCTTAAACTCTTTCGGAAAGTACTTCTCTATTCTCTTTTCAAGTTCCCCGCGGATAAAGAAAACATTGCGGCATCTGCGACCGTTTACGGTTATATGCTCATCTTCGGCAAACGGGACAAGCTTCCTCACCTTTTCAAGCCGCCTGAATGTCTTACCTATATACGCGTCATAATAACTCCCTCTGTCAGACGGCACACTCTTTAGCGCCTGCACCGATTTAAGACAATCTACTATCTCCTTCAGAAGTTCTCTCCTGCCGCTATAAGACAGCCCCTCCTTCTCATATACGGCTCCTCCGCTTATCAGTTCCATTTTTAAGGGCTCATACGACTCTATTCGTGGAATGTTTTTAAAATTCCCTCTCTCTACTTCTCTGTACCAGGACACTTCTCTTTTAGCAAGCTCACGCCCCTGATCGTCTATCGGCTCCTTTACAAAATAACCGCCTTCCACATATGTCCTGTTAAACGGCCGACACCGGGATGACTCCTTCTTCTCATATTCAGAAATAACACCGTATTCCTTTACTTTGTAAAGCGGGAGACCTTTAAGTTCTATTCCGCTCCCACTCAGCCACTTAACAAATTCTCCGTCAGCGGGAACATTTTTGAGCAAACTCTTATCATGAAAAATAAACAGTCCCGCAACTCCAAACGTGTCGGTTCGCTCCTCGGCGAAAACTCCGTCTTCATATTTCCACCTGCAAGGAAAATCTTTTGCAACCCCTACATAATTACCCGCATTCTTCGGTAGATTAAAATCGTCCGGCAATATCAGATCCGACCATATGAGCATAAACGGCACCCCGGCGGGAAGCCTTGAAACGGCTTCTGAAACTCCCGCGCATGTGCCGGTGCTCCCGGAGGCGGAAACAGTAACATAAGAAACATCGGCAAAAACGTCAAGATATCTTGTCAAGACATCGAATTTGTAATCACCTATAATAATATATCTACTGTCAGGATACTTCTTAAAAAGGTGAAAGATCATGGGAAGATTATCAACCGGTACAAGAGCTTTGGGCCTGTTGCGGGTCAGACGCTCCATCCTTGTGCCCTTCCCTCCGGCCTGTATAATTATGTATTTTGGAATCATTCCGGTCTTCCCTCCAAAAAATTCACTATTTCCGGGTCATCTCCATCATAATTGGGCGGCTCCGGTCGTGAAAACGGATACACTCTGTATACTCCAATAACAAATATCTCTTCTACGGTTGTCCCTCTTTTCCCGATTATCGATGATCCATTTCGGCCGTTAGGTTCATCCAGAGACGCAACAATAAAACGCTTGTCAAACTCGTAAAGAGAATAAAACTGCATGAGATGCTCTGCTCTTTTTCGGCTGAATTCCATTACCCGCAGAATATTCTTTGAAAACAGCGAGGCACTTTTAATAACAGCGGGGTCATCTGTCAAAATAACAGCATTTTTGTACTTCCTGCTCTTTAACATCGCATCTAAGTACAGTAGCGCAAGGTGATTTATTTCTATATCATGCGATGGCATCAATATTACCGCGGTATTATCTTCAACGTCTTTGCCCTTTATCACTTTATGCCACTGCCACCAACCCTTATAAGCGGAAATAAGGTTTACATACAGTTGCCTTTTTACCATCCTCAGGTGTTTTGACGTAGACATTTTCTGTCTTCCTCTTCAATTTTTTTTGTTATAATTCTTAC
>CAZTIY010000163.1:0-2974 GCA_964613765.1 uncultured Eubacterium sp. | reverse complement strand
AAGATGAAAATGAGAGGAAACAGCGGGCGCGTGCGCCGCGTGAACAGGAAAGACAAAACCGTGAATCAGGCCGGTACGGCAGGCAGAATGAGGACAAAAACGGCCCTGCTTCTGATCCTGGTTCTGGCCCTGACGGCGCTTCTCGCAGGTTGCAAAAAGAGCAAACTGGTAGTGGAACTGGAGAACACCGGCGGAAAAATGAACCCCTTCACCGGCATATACACCGATGAGGAACTTCCGGCGAGACCGCTCATGGTGTCCACGGACAACGTCGGGGAGGCCATCCCCCAGTACGGCATTTCACAGGCGGATATAATATATGAAGTGCCCGTGGAAGGAAAGCAGTCGAGACTTGAGGCGATATATTACGGCGACATGCCCGACGTGGTCGGACCCTGCAGATCCGTGAGGCCCTACATCGTCGACCTCGCGAGGGAGTATGATGCCATCCTGACGCACCACGGATGGTCGCCCGCCGCGAAAGAATATCTGCAGCAGGGCATAGTGCCGAGCATAAGTCCCAACAGCTATAAATTTTTCTACAGAACGGACGCGAAATCCTCGCCCCACAATTCCCTCGTGAAGACCGCCGATGTCATCAAGGCGGCGGAGGACGCGGGATATATGAAAGAAGAAGTGCAGCTCCCTGAGTTCACGTTTATGGATGAGAGGGAAATCGCCGTTCTTAACGGGACCGAAGAAGAATTTAAGGAGAAGTATGAGTCTATAGCAAAAGAGCGGCTTGAGTCCCCGGATCAGGAATATGAGATACCGTCGCTTGAGGGGGTCGAGGCGCCCGTCATGGACGGAAACGCCGGCACGATCAGCGTGAAATACTATAACTGCTCGGGACTGTTCACCTGGGACCCGGAGGGACAGCTTTACACGAGGAGCGTAAACGGCGGAGATTACAGAGACCTGAACAACAATGAACCGATACAAGTGAGCAATGTTATAGTTTATAAAGTAGGGAGCGACGTCCTCGATCATAAAGGAAGACTCGACATAGATCTCACGACCGGCGGAGACGCGTGGGTGTTCACTCAGGGGAGATTCGTCAAATGCAAATGGTCAAAGAAAGACCTTGATTCTCCGACCGTGTTCGAGGATGAAGAGGGAAATCCCGTTAAACTCACGCCCGGGAAAACCTGGATAAACATTATAGACGGAGATACCGGATTCAGTTACAAATAAGTACGGAATATTCTGCCGGGACCGGCCGTAAGCCGGTCCCGGTTTTACACGGCGCGGGCGGTATACTGATGATCGGACGGTTCCGCGGCGGACCGTCCCTCGCTCAGAGTTACGCGGCGCCGCCTGCCGGGGGCAGAGGAGAACATGAAAACAGGAGATATACTGAGGAGCGTAAGAGACGGGACAATGACGGTCGAACAGGCTGAAGAGGCCCTGAACGGGCGGAAATACGAGGATCTCGGATTCGCGAGACTTGACACGGGCCGCGAGGCGCGCTCGGGATTTCCGGAGGTTATTTTCTGCGCGGGGAAGAGCGATGACCAGCTCGCGGAGATATACAGAAAGATGACGGAGACAGAGGGCCGCGCATTCGGAACACGCGCGACGCGGGAACAGTACCTCAGGGTGAGAGACACGGTGCCCTCGGGATATGCCGCTCATTATGATTCCGTATCACGGATATTGAAAGTCCTGCCCGGTGAAGAGGCGGGACTTGAAACAGAAACCGGGAAAACTGATGAGGCCGGCCCGGGGAAAGTAACCGGCAAAGCCGGTGAAGCCGGATCGGAAATAAAAGCCGGGAATAAACCCTCGGTCTGCGTAGTCACCGGCGGGACGTCCGACATCCCGGTCGCGGAAGAAGCCGCCCAGACAGCGGAATACTTCGGATGCGAGGTCGACAGGCTGTACGATGTGGGCGTGAGCGGCATCCACCGTATTCTGAGCCAGGTGGAGAGACTGAGAACCGTGAAATGCGTCATAGCCGTCGCCGGCATGGAAGGAGCGCTCGCTTCCGTAGTCGGCGGTCTCGTCAGTGTGCCTGTTATCGCCGTTCCGACATCCGTGGGCTACGGAGCCAACCTGAACGGACTGTCGGCGCTTTTGTCCATGCTTAACTCCTGCGCAAACGGTGTGACAGTTGTGAATATAGACAACGGCTACGGCGCCGGCTACGTCGCCGCCCAGATAGGCCGCCTCGCGACCTGAGCATAACAGAACCCGCCCGGACCTGCGAATCCCTCACTCCCGTAAAAAACTTGAACAAAAAAACTGTAACATTCCCCGGCAGCGCATATCGGCAAAAACTGATTAAATTTGCCGATATGCGTTGACAGCCCTGCCGCGGATTAACAATGTATGCCGACCCCGCGTCAAGATTGATATATTGTTAACAAGTTGTTCACAAATAAATCAAAAAGTCTTCACTAATATTGAAAATAAATGCCGGTTATGCTACTATTTCATCATATGGGCGGTTACTGATGCGGATGTTTTATATTTGCGCAAACCGCCGACTGCACATAGCACATTTAAGATAAATTTTTAGACGGGAGGAAGACTGTATAGGAGAGATTATTGAGTTATCCGGAATTATTTGCGTCAGGCAGACAGCCTGACAGCGGAACTGCAACAGAAACAGCCGAACGCGTCAGGCAGACAGCCTGACGGATCACTTAACGTCATATAGCGGTCTGACTGTTCCCGGACATCGCAGCACCGGGCCCCGCGCGGCACCGCCGCCGGTCTGAAGAAGCGGTTAAACCGGATTTTAGCGGTCCGGCGTCGCCCGGAACGCGGACCGTGCCCGCGCGTGAGCGCCGCCGCCCGGGCAGTACACAGGCAGCCCGCGGCCGTTTTCTCCGGCCGGTACCGGCGGCAGACAGCCGCGGAAGCGGACGGAAACAGGTAAAGTCAGTTAATTTAACGGTAACAGTTAACAAAAAAATTTATAAGTTTCAGCAGTGAGAGGAGATTCTACATGGCAAAAAAAGTTGTAAGT
>CAZTIY010000162.1:1380-2981 GCA_964613765.1 uncultured Eubacterium sp. | reverse complement strand
GGGCGGCGGCATAACACCGCTTCGGAAATTTTCCGCAGCTGAGCATGCAGTTTCAAGAAGAAGCTGAGTTCTTGAACAGTCCCGGCCTGAACTTGTCAGTAAATCTGATTATGCTAAGGAACAGGTAACTGAAAGGAGAGTATGACCCGGAAAGACCGGGCATACATGAATGACATGGGAAGATATTTCGGTACTGACGGCTTCAGGGGAGAAGCGAATATATCACTTACATCTGACCAGGCATATAAAGTAGGACGGTTTCTCGGCTGGTATTGCGGCGAGAAGAAACGCCGGGGTCAGACGGACAATCAGACGGATTTTGAAGTCCGCTGGAGAGGAGCCGACGAGAGAAAGCCCAGGATCGTAATCGGTAAAGACACGAGAAGATCCAGTTATATGCTGGAATTTGCCCTTATAGCCGGCATGGTCGCTTCCGGGGCCGACGCGTATACCATGCATGTAACCACGACGCCTTCCGTCGCCTATATAACCAGGACGGACGGATTCGACTGCGGCGTCATGATAACCGCGAGCCATAACCCGTTCTATGATAACGGGATCAAAATTCTGAACGCTTCCGGTGAAAAGATGGAGGACGAAACGCTGGATCTCGTTGAAGATTATCTTGACGGCGGTTTTCACGCGTTCGGAGAATTTTACACCGAGATTCCGTTCGCGGAACGTTCCGACATAGGCCGTGCGGTAGACTATACGGCGGGACGCAACCGTTATACCGGATACCTGATTTCACTCGGCATGTATTCTCTGAAGGATCTGAGAGTCGGTCTCGACTGCGCCAACGGATCGGCATGGAGCATAGCGCCCTCGGTATTCCAGGCGCTCGGGGCCACGGTATATGTCATGAACAACAATCCGGACGGAACCAATATCAATCGTGACTGCGGCTCGACTCATATAGAGGGACTTCAGAAATTCGTGGTTGAGAATAAGCTCGACGTGGGTTTCGCGTATGACGGCGATGCCGACAGATGTCTCGCCGTGGATGAAAACGGACAGGTGGTGGACGGAGATAAGATCATGTACATCTACGGACGCTACATGAAAGAGCGCGGGAAACTTATCAATAATACCGTAGTAACCACGGTAATGTCCAACTACGGTCTGTATAAGGCGCTTGACGAAATCGGCATAGAATATGTGAAGACTGACGTCGGCGATAAATATGTGCATGATTATATGGCGAAGAACGGCTGCCGCCTCGGAGGAGAGCAGTCAGGCCACATAATTTTCGCCAAGTACGCGACAACGGGGGACGGGATACTTACGAGTCTTAAAGTCGTCCACGCCATGATGGACAGGAAGAAGCCGCTGAGCGAACTTGCGGCGCCTGTGCGTATCTATCCGCAGACATTGATCAATGTTAAAGTCAGCGACCGTGAAAAGGTGATGAATGACCCGGAAATTACGGTGAAGATAGAAGAAACTGAGAAAATTCTGTCCGATGGAGACGCGGGCCGCGTGCTTGTCAGGGAATCCGGTACCGAGCCTGTTATACGTGTTATGGCGGAAGCTTACGATAAGGAGACATCGGAAAAATTCGCGCACGGGATCGCGGATCTGATTAAGGAGAAAGGTTACGC
>CAZTIY010000162.1:0-1280 GCA_964613765.1 uncultured Eubacterium sp. | reverse complement strand
TCAGAATCGTTTAAGAGCCGCATTCGCGTGGGCTTCCAGCCCCTCTCCGAGCGCCATTCTGTTCACGAGAGGCGCGAGGCTTTTTGAACCCTCCCTGTCCATCTTCTGATGCGTCACGACCTTAAGGAAAGTTCCGACCCAGAGTCCGCCCGTATAGCGGGAAGCCTGAACAGTAGGAAGTGTGTGGTTGGTTCCCGACGCGTAATCCCCGAACACTTCGGCGGTGTTTCCTCCGAGGAAGAGAGAGCCGTAATTGCGGAGAAGAGGAAGAAGAGCTTCCGGATTTTCAGTATTCACTTCAAGATGCTCCGGAGCGATGTCATTCGCCGTCTCACAGGCCTCTTCAAGGCTGTCCGCTACAATCACTTCGCCGTATGTGAACCAGGAACTCATCGCGGTCTGCGGGCGGCTCAGGCCGACCAGTTCTTCCTGTATTTTTTCTGTAACAGCATTGCCGAACTCCTCACTTGTGGTTACAAGAATCCCCTTGGCGTTCGGATCATGCTCGCACTGCGCCAGTATATCGGCGGCCGCGGTTTCCGGATCGCCTGTCCCGTCAGAAATGATCAGCACTTCGCTCGGACCCGCCACAAAGTCGATTCCGACTTTTCCGTAGCACTGGCGTTTCGCCTCGGCGACATACCGGTTACCGGGGCCGACAATGAGATCGACAGGTTTTATTTCTTTTGTGCCGTAGGAAAAAGCGGAAATCGCGACGGGGCCTCCGAGAGCGTATATTTCATCGGCTCCCGCGAGATCCATCGCAACCAGGGTTCTGGCGTTCACAGTACCCGTACTTCTGTCGACAGGAGACGCCGCGCAGATGCGCCCGACCCCGGCGACCCGGGCGGGAGTGATCAGCATCAGGGCCGTGGAGTACAGAGGGAACCTTCCTCCCGGTACATAACAGAGACAGGATGATACGGGCAGCACACGGTCACTCAGATAAACACCGGGAACGGGGCTGAAGTCGCTTACTTCCGTGATTGAGGCTCTCTGGGCGCGGGCAAAAGCGCGGATATTTGCCATGGACTGTTTCATATCCCTCAGCTGAACCTCAGTCACACTCTTGTACGCTTCTTTTATTTCCTGTTCCGAAACACGAAAACTTTCCCGGACAGATCCGTCGAACTTCGCCGAATATTCACGAACAGCCTCATCTCCGCGCGCTCTTACATCATCAATAATCGCGCTTACTGTGTCACGGACCTCGCGGTCATCTTCGGGGGTTCTCTTTTTTCCTTCTTTCAAGAATTTCATAGATAAAGATCCTTTCTGAC
>CAZTIY010000161.1:0-2986 GCA_964613765.1 uncultured Eubacterium sp. | reverse complement strand
ATTATCTGCGTCCGGACCGGCGGCCACGGATATGTGAGAACCGTCCGTAATTCCGTTAACACTCTTCGTTTTAACCGGTTCCGAAGAAATGACCGTGGAGATTTCCCCGGAAGAACCGCCGGAGTCCTGTACGTCCGCCGTGACCGGGATTTCGGTCCGGGTCGTTACGACGCTTCCGTAATCAGTTTCTCCTTTATCGGATGTGACCGCCGTGCCGGAAGTGACTGATTTCCCGGCGGTGTCAGTAATATCCTCAGAGAAATCCGTGCCGCCCGGGCCCGCCGTGACGTCTTCGTCTTTATATCCGGGGAGTGAATCCTGAGTTCTTATCGTATTATCAGATCCTCCTGCTTTCTCCGCGGCGGAAGCGCCCGGGGCGCGGCAGTCCGCATCTGTGTCTGTCTTATCCGGTGTATCTGAAGCACCGCCCGCGGTACCGCTTCCGGCCGCAGCCGAACCGGAAACCGCGCCCTGCGTGCCGTCCGTCCGCGACATCTCGGATTCCACAATGGAGTTTACAATTTCGTCAGCGGTCATTTTTAAAAAATCGGCATCCGTGATATTCAGATCTTCCGGATCATTTTGAATACCCATAGAAGGGATCCTCCTCACAACTGCGCGGCCGTTCTGCATTCGGCCGGGGATTCTGTCAACTGATAATACGAATAATAGTCGGCGAAAAAAATCCTCACACGCTTAATATTTTACTACAGCGGCGGGCTAAATAGAATTTATCAAATTTGTTAATTTTTATAAAGGAAAGTTAAGGATATACAGTCCGTACATGATATTTGAGGGACGGGCGGCATAGCACCGCTGCGAAAAAGGTCCTCGCTTCGCGCAGTTTCTGCGAGTCGCCTGCCTCCTGCGGGCGCGGGGTCAAACCGCTGCGCTTAAACCCCGCGCCTTGCCGCTCACTTCCTCGCTTCTTCGTGAAACTGCATGCTCATCAGGTCTTATAGTATGTTTCCGGCATTTCCGGAATGAAGGGAACAGAAAAAGCGTGCATTCGTGTTTTCACATTCATGTTTTCAGATTGTAATATTCATATTTTTATGTTTCCGGATTGTAATATTATCATGTTGTAATGTCAGTCGTTGCCATGTTAAAATATCACGGAATTGACGGCATGCTTCGGAAAGCGCGGATAATTGAATATTCCGCGTCCCCGGCGCACCCGGCCGCAGTACTGCTCAGGCTGACCGCTCTTCAGCGCATGGGCTGATCGCACGGAATAATCAGACAAACGTGACATCGCGTGCTGTTACGATTAAACCGTTTCGCCGCGTACGGTTCTTTCGCGAAGGCCGTGAAATCATGTTCCCGTTATGCCCCGGCGGCAGCGTAAAACTGCCGGATCTTCAGACGGCGGTACGCGGGGATCGATTTAATGAACAAACTTTTATAAACTAAAGAGGGAGAATTGAGTAATGAAAGACTTAAAGCACCTTATCTATTTTGAGGATCTGCTGCAGGAGGCGAATAACGAACTGGTGCAGCAGGCCCAGAAGGACGGCATGAAGTGCATAGGGTATATGTGCGAGAACGTGCCTGAGCCTCTTATCAATCTGCCCGGTATATTTTCCTCAAGACTTCGCGCTCCGCGCACCGGGTCGATAGATGTGGGGACTTATTATCTGACCAGTCTTCTGTGCGAGTATTCCAGATCGCTTCTCGAGAGAGCGCTTGAGGGAGGGTACAATTACCTCGACGCGATGGTCACTCCCGACGGATGCACCATGCTCAACCGCTGCGTAGAGAATATGGAGCTTCTGAAAACGATGGGGAAGGACAAAGAAGGCTTCTTCTTTGACTATATGGAAATCCCCATGAAGGCCGACTACAACGGTCTCAACCTGTATGTGCTTCAGTGTAAAAACCACATTCTGAAGCCCCTTGCCGAGAATTACGGCATAGATACCTCAGACAGCGCCATCCGTCAGGCGGTCGCCCTATACAACCGCATCTGCGAGCTTATCAGGGCGATAGGGGACTTCCGCAAGCTTGACAATCCGACCATTACCGGTTATGAATTCTGTGTTCTCTGTCTTTCGACCTATGTCGCTCCCAAACACCTTCTTATAGACAAGCTTGAGGAGACCCTTGAGGAACTGAGGGGCAGAACACCGGACCCGGAGCCCCGGTTCAGGGCGAGGGTTCTCGTAGTAGGTTCAGAGGTTGATGACACCGATTTCATCAAGCTTGTCGAAGAGAGCGGAGCGTTTGTCTGCGCCGACAGGTTCTGCTACGGATCTCTCCCCGGGAGAGATCCTATCGCGCTTAACGATGAGGAGGATGCCCTTACGCAGGTATGCAGGGCATACATGAACAGAATAGAATGCCCCCGCTACATGGACTCGGTAAAGATGGACGAAAGACGCGCCTATGTTGACAGGATGGCGAAGGAATACAAAGCCGACGGCATCATTTACCAGCAGATGAAGTTCTGCGACCCGTGGGCGTACGAGAAGATGATCGGATCGACCGTGCTCAGAGACGATTACGGATATCCCGTGCTTGCCGTCGACAGACCGTACGTCATCGGATCCTCCGGGCAGATGCGTACGCGGGTGCAGGCCTTTATGGAAAGCATCGACATCAAGAAACTTCACAAGGAGGTAAGGTAATGGCTGTCAGGAAACACGAAACGATGGTAAATCCCAGAAAGATCAAGGGAGATACCAGATACGGCGATCTTTACAAGCCTATGGGGAAGGTGAGAAAACGCCGCGAGTGGCGCGGACTTAAGGACACCCTTTATGATTATAAGCGCTGGCTCGGCATCATGATTACCCTCGGCAAATTCATCATAGTTCCGAGAAACATAAAGGGAATGCTGAGATACCGCTGGATGGCCAACTACCTTGCCGTGCCCATGATGGTGGACAGGCACACCCAGGGACTGCGCGACGAATATCTCCGCATGTGCCACGAGGAGCAGGATCTGATCATCAAGGACGTCGCGAAGCTTCTCAACAACCTGTTC
>CAZTIY010000160.1:0-3000 GCA_964613765.1 uncultured Eubacterium sp. | reverse complement strand
GTCGGTCATGTGTAAAATTGCTCCCGTGCGTCATTTTCAGCTACTGTTCAGAGGGTGAACATAGCCAGTTGCGGAGGCGGCGGCATAACACCGCTGCGGAAATTTTCCGCAGCTTAGCATGCAGTTTCACGAGGAGCGAGGAAGAAAACTTGATGGGACAAGAATCAGTTTATGTGGTTTTAGCAAATGCAAAACAAGCCGCGGAAGAAAACCCCGCCCGGCGGTTTCCTGCCCGGGCGGGGTAAGTTATTAAGCGTTATTGAAATTCTGCGACCGGGGCTCCGTTCACTCCGCGGGGAAAGGTTCCGCCTGCTTTGAGCCGGGCTCCTGCGGGCGCGCGGTTTCCGAATACGGAGCACCGGACTGCTCAGACCCGCGGGCTGCGTGGGCTTTCTTCATAGCCAGCACGACTTTAAACAGGTCGCCGTCGATATGTATGTCGAATCTGCCCTCCATCAGCCTTACAAGGTCGCGCGTTATTGCGAGGCCGAGGCCGCTTCCGTCTGTGTTTCTGGATTCGTCGCCTCTCTTGAATCTTTCCATGAGCTCTTCTTCCGGTATATTGAGCCGGTCACGAGAAATATTTTTAATCTCCGTCACGATCATACCGGCCGTATAGCCCGAACCTTCACGCACATCTATGTAAACACGGCTGTTATCCATGGCGTACTTTGAAATATTCCCGAGAAGGTTCTCCATCACTCTCCACATTAGCTGTCCGTCGGCGAGTATGCGGGTGTCCGCGTTTTCTGTCGAAACATTGACGTCCAGTCCTCTTACCGCGAGTTTCTCATCCATCTCCGCAAGACTCTGTGTTATCACCGCAGAAAGGTCGATTGTTTCCATGTTTACCGGTATCGCCCCGCTGGATGCCTTTGCCGCGTCGAAAAGGTTGTCCGTAAGCGACTTCAGCCTGTGCGTCTTCTGATCGATTACATCCAGATATTCCTGCGCGTGCTCACCGTCAAGCCCCTCTTTCTTCAGAAGGTCTATGTAAGTAATCATGGACGTAAGCGGCGTCCTGAGATCATGGGACACGTTGGAGATGAGATCTGTTTTCATCCGCTGGTCTTTAAGCTCGTTCTGCACCGCGATGTACTCCGCGTCCGCTATTTCATTTATGTCCTCCGCGAGCCGGTCGATCTCGCCTTTCACTCCCTTTTCATCCGCCTCAACCGGTATCTTATAATCCAGGTTACCGTTCTTTATCTCCGCGACGCCTTTTTTCAGCGCTGTGAACCTTTCGGCCATTTTGGGGATGAATATGATTATCCCTATTATCACGAACGGAAGTCCTATCCATGTGGCGGAGAGCAGTGCGGCGGCTATCAGGACGCCGGCGATTTTAAGCGTCGTATTGTCGCTCTTTTTAAGACCGCGCACCAGCGCGCTGAATGCCGTGCCCGTTAAAGACGTCTTCCAGAAAGCTTTCGCTTTTATCTTTTTTACGACGCACAGAAACGCGAAGAGCATAATCGTGATAATTATTAAGGCCGCCGCGAGGCAAATCACCATTACCGCTGTGTCGTCGCTGCGATTGTTCATCCGTATATCCGATCGCCAGACACCCAGAATGTCGCCTCTCAGAAATATGTAGTAAAGCGGTCCGGAAAGCGCGAGCAGCAGAAGTCCGCCCGCCGCCATTACAGCGATATGAATCTCTGTAAAAAGATGCTCAATAAAATTAAGCTGTATTCTTCCCTCTCCGTCACGCGTGTTATTACCCGCCGCCGCGATAAGCAGGATCAACAGCGCGACAGCGGCTATCCCGCCGACGAACAGAAAGACCATGGTGAAATTCATCATGTCGCTATATCTTTGCTGACTGATGATTCTTCCCGTGTATCCCCGGAAATCGACATCCCCGTCCCCTGCTATCCACCACATATGTCCGAGGGAGGAATAAATCAACAGGCAGACGTATTCCGCGAAAATAAGCAGCGTTTCCAGGACAAGGCACACGCAGAAAGCGGTCCTTCCCGGTTTAAATTTTTTCGATTTTGTATCCAATTCCCCACACCACCTTCAGATATTTCGGATTCTTAGGGTCTATCTCTATCTTCTCCCGTATGCGTCTGATATGCACCGCGACAGTGTTCTCCGGACTGAAGGCGGGCTCTTTCCATACCGCCTCGTAAATCTGTTCGATGCTGAATACTCTGCCGGCGTTCTCCGTCAGAAATTTAAGGATGCCGTATTCGATGGGAGTCGTCATGACCTGTTCACCGTCCAGTGTGACTCTCTTTTCATTATCGTTTACGACGAGCCCTCCCGTTTTATAAACGCCTGTCTCTTCCGGAGAACCCGCGATGCTGCCGAGGTCGGCGTATCGTCTCAGCTGTGATTTCACTCTCGCAATCAGTTCCATCGGGTTGAAAGGTTTGGTCACGTAGTCGTCGGCCCCGACATTAAGACCCATAATTTTATCGTAGTCCTCCGACTTCGCGGAAAGCATGATGATGGGGATGTTTTTCTCCCGCCGTATCTCCATAGTGGCCTGTATTCCGTCCAGTTTCGGCATCATGATGTCGAGGATGATGAGGTGCATGGTCTCTCTCCTGAGAATGTCAAGCGCCTCAAGGCCGTTATATGCCTTGAAGACATTGTATCCTTCGTTTCCGAGATAAATCTCTATGGCCCTTGCTATCTCTCTGTCATCGTCACAGACCAGAATATTGAAATTCGCGGGATCTTTCATCTTTACTCCTCTTGTGCCTTATCTACAGACAAGTTCGCGTGGATTTCAGTCTTATTTCCCTTACAAACAGATCTGCGCCGGTTATCATCTGATTTCCATACGCAATCACGTCAGCGGGGATTACAGTCTGATTTCCCCTTCACGACCGGGGCAGCGCAGGTTACTGTCTGTCAGACTTTCGCAATCATGTCTTGCGGAAATTTCATCTGCCTCACCTTTCAATGGTATGGTAATGTCTCAATATTACAAACGGGCGTACGCGTTTCTTACGAAATTCTTAAATGGGAACCGGCCGGGACATG
>CAZTIY010000159.1:0-3005 GCA_964613765.1 uncultured Eubacterium sp. | reverse complement strand
GCGCCGGGAGCGGAACGGGAAAACAAAATCCGGACGGCGGCACGGCGGACTGACCGCCGCAGGAACCGTATTCCGGCGCGTGCGGGTATGCCGTCCGTCTCTCAAATACCATGTGCGAACTGTAACTCGTGCCCTCGCAGTACCGGTTCGTATTCAAAAAAATTCTTGACACGCACAATCTGTGCGTCTATGATTTTCTTAACTGATTGAGATAGAGGACGCGCCTCTCGAAGAGTATTCTTCCCCGGGTTTCGCATGACGGGAGGAAGAAAGGCGAAGGCGCCGAAGTGCGGATGCGGCCGGGCCGGTCCGCGCTGGGAGGCAGGCATAACAGTCTGTCGACTGTCGCTTTATAAGCGGAGCGCTATCCTGGGGTAAGAACATCATTTGCGGAGTCGCCGGTTCCGGCGGTCTTCCCGATGAAGTCAGGCAACAGTTCCGCACTGTTGCTTTTATTTTTCTTTCATCTGTTCTTTTCTTTACGGTACAGTCTCTTCCATTATCTCTCCTTCCCGTCTCAGCAGTTCGTTCGTTAATCGCGAAACCCGGACCGGGTCCGGACAGGATATCTTATGGACACTTACGCGGAGAGACGGCTTTCAGAAATTCCGGGTCATACCGGCTTTTACTTCAAAAATACCGAAACCGGCGAGACTGAGTCATATAATGCCTCAGACTGTTTTCAGGCAGCGAGCGTTATCAAACTCCCGATTATGGCGGCGGTCTTTCTCCGGGAACAGGAACAGCCGGGCACACTTTCCCGCCGCGTCACCGTGCGCGACATCGATAAACTGCCGGGATGCGGCGCGCTTCAGCATATCTCGGGAGATAACGGGTATGATGTGCTGAGTCTCGTAAAACTCATGATAACTGTCAGCGACAATACCGCGGCAAACGCCCTTATCCGGTTCTTCGGCATGGATGAACTCAATGAGGATTTCTCCCGTCTCGGCCTCAAGCATACGCGTATCAGCCGTCTTCTTTTTGACACGGAAGCGGCATCGCGAGGAATCGAGAATCTCTTTCAGCCTCTGGAATGCGGTCTCCTGCTTGAGCGGCTCCTGCGCGGCGAATGCGTATCTCCGGAGGCCTCCCGGGAAATGCTGTCTGTTCTTCTGGCCCAGCAGATAAACCATAAAATCCCCGGGCGGCTCCCTGAAAGTATGCCTGTCGCGCATAAAACAGGAGAGGACACCGGAATCTCAAATGATCTCGGCATCGTGTACGCGGATTCCCCGGTGATTCTCGTATTCGCATCGAACCGTACTGATGTTCCCGCTTTTGAACAGGCGATCCGGGATCTCAGTTTATATTTTGTAATGAGGAGGTAGCAGTATGGAAATCATCAAATCAATTTCCGGATTTCTCTGGGGTACGCCTCTCCTGGTGCTGATACTGACGGCCGGCCTTATATTCACTATAGGGTCAAGGTTCTTTCAGGTCACCCATTTCGGGCATATCATGAAGAACACCATCGGCATCCTTTTCACTAAGAAGACTACGTCTGAGGCAAAGGGAAAAGGCATGATGAAGCCGTTCGAGGTAATCAATATCGCGATCGGCGGCGCCGTCGGCGTCGGCAATATCGGCGGTGTTGCGACAGCCATCGCGGTCGGCGGGCCCGGAGCCGTGTTCTGGATGTGGCTCGCGGCGTTCCTCGGCATGATGATGAAGATGGCGGAGGTCTCCCTTGCCGTTTATTACCGCACAAGCGACGGGAAAGGCGGATACTACGGCGGCCCGACATATTACATGCAGAAGGGCCTCGGAAGGGACAAAGGTTTCAAACTCTGGGTCGTTCTCGCGGTCATATTCGGCATCGGCATTTTCGGGAACGTGTTCTCCATGCAGAACTTCACCGTCTCCCAGGCCGTCAACTCGACGTTCGGCATCCCGATCCTCGCTGTCAGCCTCGTCTATGTCGCGCTCACATATATCGCGACCGTCCGCGAGATTCCGTGGCTGGGCAAGATCGCTTCCGTCGTGGTCCCGCCCATGTGCCTGTTCTATCTTATCGGCGGCATCGCTATCATATTGATAAATATCACCAGTCTCCCCTCTGCCCTCGTATTGATCGTAAAGAGCGCTTTCACGGGTACCGCCGCGACCGGCGCTTTCGCGGGAGCCGGCGTCGCGCTTATCATCCGCACCGGTTTCGCGCGCGCGATGTTCTCAAATGAAGCCGGCTGGGGCACATCTCCCATGATTCACGCCTCGGCAAAAACGGAGCACCCCGTTAAACAGGGCCTGTGGGGATCTTTTGAGGTCTTTGTCGACACCATGCTGGTCTGCACCATTACCGGTCTCGTCATTGTCGTAACCGGCGTGTGGGATTCCGGTCTGGACGGCCCCGCCCTCACTCTCTCCGCGTTCAAGTCGGTTCTGGGGCCTCTCGGAACAGTTATCATTACTCTGGGAGTCTTCCTCTTCGGTCTTTCCACCACTTCCGGCTGGTGGGCATACTTTGAGGTCCTTATCCGGCACCTGTGCGGCGAAAATGAGAAGATGAAGAAGATACTGATCAACATATTCAAGGTGATCTACCCCATTCCGGGTTTCCTGGTCGTGCTTCTGTATGCCGTGGGAAATGACATATCCGGCGCCGACATCTGGGCAATAGCGGACATCACCACGGGCGTCCCGTCATTCATCAACCTGATAGTTATCATCGTCCTGAGCGGCAAATTCTTCCAACTTCTCAGGGACTACCGGGCCCGCTACATGGGCAAGGGACAGATCGACCCGAATTTCAAACTGTTCGACGAGGACGAACAGGCCGCGAAAGCCTCCGCGCGCGCGAAGCAGGGTCCTTTTCCCGGATGACCTGCCCGGTAAAGAACCCCGCGCCCCGCAGGAGGCAAGTGTCTCGTAGAAACTGCGCGAAGCGAGGACCTTTTTTCGCAACGGTGCTATGCCGCCCGTCCCGCAAATACCATGTGTGAACAGTAACCCGGAAAGGTTCTGTTATGAGCAGACTGATTAAAAACGGACATGTTACAGATCCG
>CAZTIY010000158.1:0-3016 GCA_964613765.1 uncultured Eubacterium sp. | reverse complement strand
CAGTTAGGTTTGCCGCATATCTTCAGATGAGAAAGATGCACGCGGCAGCCGCTGCGGCGTCCCACCTCAATCGCTTCTGCAATCGACTTCAGAAGTTCGCCCGACTCATTTCTCATATGGGTCGTGTAGATTCCGTCATATTCCGCCAGAACCTTCCCCAGTTCAACGAACTCTTCTACGTCAGCAAACGCGCTCGGAATATAAATAAGTCCGCTGCTCATGCCCAGGGCTCCGTGCTCCAGGGCCTCCCGCAGCATATCTTTCATACGCTCCATCTCTTCAGCGGTCGGCTTCCGGTTGTCAAAACCCATGGCCGCGATTCGCAGAGACACATGACCCGCAAGGAACTTAACATTCTCCGGCAGTCTTAGCGTATCAACGTATTTCAGATAATTCTCAAAAGATGTAAAGGTTTCCATTTCCCGGGGAAAAGATGTGGTAAAGATGGCCATACCGTCCTGCATCTGCCGGAGTCTCGGAGGATACACCGGGAACATGGAAAACCCGCACTGACCGGCGACATGGGTGGTAATGCCCTGTGAAAGCTTGGACAGCGAGTTGAACTCCTGACCGAGCGGCACATCCCCGTGCGAATGAGGATCAATGAACCCCGGACACACATAAAGCCCGGCGCCGTCGATAACGGTCACAGCCTCATCCTGACAGTCCGCGGGCAGCACCTTCAGCTTGCCCTCAGAAGCGGCGACACTGCCCGGGAAAGACGGAGCGCCGGTGCCGTCCACGACTGTCGCGTTTTTTATCAAAAGATCATACATAAGGAAAACTCTCCTTAAATTTTTTCCCGGAACCCGCAGTATATCCTGCCGCACACATTGGAACACATGCTGCTGCACAAATTTCAATCGATAATCGAAGAACCGGATTCCGGGACAGTATCAAACGGAAATGTCCTGCCGGAATACTTGTCTGAAATCCGGCAGGACCGCGGAGGCGTGACCGGACGCCGGCCCCGCTTCCGCGAAACATATAAATTATTTAGTTACAGGAAGAAGTTGCCCGCTAAGATTCCGACATAGTTTCCGATGGAATAACCCCACAGGCCGACGAGGATGCCGGGAACAATCAGAGCATTCCAGCCTTTGTTGATGCAGAAAGCGGCAGCAGTGGTAGGTCCGCCGATAGTCGCGCAGGACGCGGCGCACAGATCCTCCCAGTTCCATTTGAAGACCTTGCCGGCAAGCAGCAGACAGCCCAGGTTGCCGATGGTCACGAAAATAATGGAACAGACGATCACAACGCCTACGGTCAAAAGCTGCATCAGATCGGCCGCCCCGCCGATGGTCACGAAGTACATCATAATCATGAATGTACCGGCCTCCTCGGCGCCTGCAAGATTCTGAAAGAACCTGGGGAACAGTGTGACGAGGATGATGGTAATAGTGCAGATGATCAGATAAATCGAACCGAACAGCTGCTGAATAATCATCGGCGGATTGAGTGAAGTGACCCACTGCGATATGACGTAACCGATTCCGCAGATGAGGAATGTGGTCGCAAGCGACAGGGACAGGCTCAGAAGCGAGATTTTTTTCGGTTTCCAATACTGTTCCGCCACGCTTCCCGCTCCGTCTTTTATAGATGCCTCAAAAGCATCTATATGGGGATGACGGAAATTCCTGCGAACCCATTTTGAATCGCTCGCGGCGCCCAGCCCCAGCATGAGGAAAGCCACAAGCAGATTGGCCGCTACCGCGCAGGCGCTGATATACGACTGATCCAGATTGTAAGCGTTACCGCAGGCAACAAGGTTGACGGTGCCGCCGACATGGGCCCCGACCTCCATGGCGACGATGCCGGCGATATCCTTTGTATCATGGAAAATAAATCCCACGACACAGGCGCCTATAACCGTGCCGATTGCCGCCACGTGGAACACGATGAACAGCTTGCCGGACTCACGAATGATTTTACGAAGGTCACACTGGAACAGAAGCAGGGGAATGGAAAGCGGGAGAATATAACTGCTGACATTAGTGTAAACGGGAGAAGCGGAAGGAAGCAGACGGATGTTGACCAGCAACATGGTGGCAAAAATCGCGACGATAGCGCTTCCGACTTTTGCACCCAGCTTCGTCTTCTGCTCGGCCCAGACGGAGAACGCGGCCAAAACGGCTACAGCCGCCCACATCAGCCACGTATTATCTCCGGAAATCAGGCTTGACATAACTCGATTCCTTTCTTGATTAAGTTCTGATAAAAGCAGATAAAAGCAAACAAAGTATTATATTCTGAAGCCGGTGCCGGTCAAAATTCCCGCCCGTATGTTCCGTAAACTTTTACGCCGCTTCCCGGGCTGATTCCGTTTCGCGAAGCGGTTCCATCCCCTGAGATACTCCGCAAAACGCAGGAAACGAGCGCTGTTTCAAACAGCCGTACGATTCTTTTTATTTGCACCGGATGATTTATCAGTGTACCCCCCCCGGGAATATTCCTGTCAATACAAAAAAGCGGCACGGTAGCGGGCCCGAAACGGTGTCGCGTAAAAAACGACGTTGAAAACCGGAAGACGACACGTTACAATGTCGCCGGTGCGACATTTATTTATGTCGCTACGACAAGGAGATGCCTCAGCCAAGCTGAATCTGTCGAATACAGAGAAAAAGGTATTAGAAATGTTTGAAGAAGATAACAGCATTACCACTAAAGAAATGGCGGCATTCCTTGGCGTAACAGAGAGGACGATACAGCGGTCTGTTAAGAAACTGCGTGAGAGAGGGATGATCTGAAAGTACGCGGTTACTATCGCCTTTATGCGCGCTCGTGAACGTAAGTTATGAAGTCCCGGACCTCCTCACCGGAAGCGAAAGTCCGCGAAGGAAAGCAGCTGAACAAGCAGGTGCAGCTGAACGCGGAACTGAAGAAGCTGAAAAAGGAACTGGAGAGAATCTTAAACGGATAAGATGAAAGGGTATTGTTATGGAGTCAAAAAAAACATTGCCGCAAGGTGAAATTATCCTCTACCAATCAGAAAACGGCGAAACAAAAATTGACGTCC
>CAZTIY010000157.1:0-3041 GCA_964613765.1 uncultured Eubacterium sp. | reverse complement strand
CAGTCTGTCCGGAAGTTTCCGAAGTTCCTCCCTCACCCGTAACGGAGGCTATCCTGTCCGCGTAATCCGGTGAGGTCATGATATAATCTCCCACCTGGAACGCTGACTGTTCGTTACAGTCTATGTAACAGTATTCTCCGTCATCCTCAAATATCTCAGGCATGACAAACTGGGCCTCAGCGCCCTCGCTGCCCATCACGGCTTTATAAAAGCCCTTGTTCCCGTTATCGTCGGTAACCAGGTACCCCGAGGGTATGGTATAAAAATCCTTGGTGATGACGGATTTCTGGGGGATCTTAAGTCCCGAGACATCATTTGTGACTATCTCAAAGTCAACGAATCTGTCGGAGGCGAACTGTACCAGATAACTGTTCAATGATATGATGCCATACTGCTTCCCGTCGTTCCCGTTTATGATCCTGAAATCCGCCCTGGTGGAAAAACCCTTGTCGATAAAACTGATACGGATAACGCTTTCGTTCGCAAATTCGCTGACATCCTCCTGGGCCATGGGGAACGCTATCTCCCAGTTTTCGCTGGTTATCATTTTATACGCGGGGGAACCGGCCGAGATCAGGTCGCCGGACTTGATCACTTTTTTCTCATAACCGCCGGTGTTGAACAGATCCCCGCTCAAGTCGTCCTCGGTCTTCTTCTCATACCCGTCCGTATAGCAGCATACTATGCCTGTTATTTCCGAATTGAAACTCTTATACGTGATCCCGTTTGCCGCCAATTCGTCAGAAAGCAGATTGAATATGTTAATACTCGAATATTCTATGGTGTGAGCGTCAATAGTGTTCTTCAGAGTGTAAAGGTTCCTGAAATTGCCGGGGTTAAACGTTCTGGAAGCCTGCATGATCTCGTTTCTAAGATCTCCGCTTTCGGGTGTTCCCAGTTCGGATATTTCCTCGGAATGACCGGCGAGATAATTCATAAGCTGACCGCTCTCATCTATCGAGTAAACCGGGCTCCCCTTGGCTGCTTTCTTGCCGTCGGCAACATTGTAGTAAATGTATCCGCTGTCCGCGGAGTTAAAGATTTCCTCGTCCCTTAAGATCACTCCGGTATAATTGTGCTCTTTAACCAGACTGCCCTCTTCTACCTCGTAAAAACTCACCTGAGGCTGATCCCTGTAGGAAATAAACGTAAAAATAAAGTAGGCAGCCATGAGAATAACTAAGAGCTTGCCTACCGACATTCTGAATATACTGTTGGACTTTCTCCCGCCGGAGGAATTATTAGAAGAAGACATTTATTACCGTAACACAGACACTGTTATCAGCGCTCTCAAAGCGATACCGCGATGTAATCCCTGCAGCTTTCCGGGAGACGCTCCTCGTCCATAGAGACACTGATCACAATCGTTAAATTATAAGAGTCGGACAGAGCCGCGAGACTTTTTATGGCGCCGGATATATCCGCGCCGATCAGGTTGGCGACCTGTAAAAAACCGTCTAAAAAAATATACTCCAGATCATGATCCTGAGATATTACACCGCTGATAAAACCTATATAGGACTCTTCTGAATGTACCGGGAAGTTGCTGATATTGATAAGCCTGATCTTATTGGAGAGCTCATACATGTGCTGAGAGCTTCTGTCTATGTAAACAACCGTGCCCTCAGCCGCCTTGATGGCCTCGGCCGCCCTTTTTAAAAGTTCCTTAGTCTTGCCTTTGCCTTTAGCTCCAACAATTAACTGGACCATTTGTGATCTTCCTCCAGAAAGGTAAATTTTATGTACGGGCGGTTCTCCCGTTCAGATTTCGCTCGCCGTGACGATTATATTATATCCAAAAAACTTTATCAAGCTTAAGTTGCCGGATCAGCGGCGTCCCGGCTTTTTTCAGCGAGCGCGCGCATAGAACTGTACATCTCCTCATAAACTTCCGAGTTCATTATTATGGAAATGTATTCCCTGCCGTCGGAATCCGCCTCGCCCTGCACAAGACAATATCCCGCCGCGTTGGTGTGCCCTGTCTTTCCGCATGTAACCCTCATATTATCGGCAAATTCAAATCTCCCGTTAAGAAATCCGTTGCCGCTCTTCCAGCTGACCTCGCGGACGGGATTATCATAATCGGAAGGATTGCGGACGGTGCAGCTGTACTCCGCGGCGCCGGCTATTTCTATAAAATCCTTGTTTTTAAGGGCCTCATTGAAAATCAGGTACATATCATACACGGTGGTGTAGTGATCGTCGTCCGGCAGACCGTTCGGATTCACAAAGTGCGATCTCGTGGCTCCTAATTCCTTCGCCCTTTCATTCATCAGTTCGGCGAAGGAATTTACGTCTCCGCTGACATAGTGCGCTATTGCCACAGCGGCGTCGTTTCCGCTCGGCACCATCAGCGCGTAGAGCAGGTCTTTCAGGCTGATTTCATCACCCGGTTTAAGTCCGGCCATGGAAGATCCGGAAACATCTATATCGGATTCCTCAGGCACGGTCACAATATCATCAAGATTTCCGTTTTCAAGCGCTAAAAGGCAGGTAAGTATCTTGGTGGTTGACGCCGGATACACACTTTCGTAAAGGTTATGCTGGGAGATTATCTCGGCGTCTTCAACGTCAAAAAGCGCGAAGGCGGCGGCGTTAATATCGTCAGCATTGACATCCGCGTTATCTTCGGGAACGCAAAGTCCGGAGGCGAAACCGTCGAGTTTGAAAGCTTCATCCACGTTTCCCGCGAACACCTCCTCCGGAAAGGTGTACGCGCTCTCAAGACTGTGCCCGCAGCCTGTCAAAAAGCCTGTCAATATAAATGGGATGATCAAACCGAATATATGTTTTTTTGTCATTTATCCAACAATCTCAAATTACCGCTTTACTCGTGAACTTAACGGCGCTGCTTTTTCGCGCGGTGAGTCATCGTTTTATCCTGCTTATCACGCCTTCAGTTTTCTCTCCACTCGAGTTCTCCGTTTCCGAGAGCCATGATCAGCAGCTCCGCTGTCGCTATGTTGGTAGCTATCGGAATGTTATACAGGTCGCAAAGCCTGATGATTCTGTCCACGTCCGGTTCGTAATCCGTGAAATCT
>CAZTIY010000156.1:0-3051 GCA_964613765.1 uncultured Eubacterium sp. | reverse complement strand
TTTTTCATATCCGTACCCCGTGATTTTAAGGATTTCATCTGCTGTCAAAGCGCCGTGCAAGCGGTCGGGATTCCGCCGCGGCCGCAGGCGTCCGCTGACAATCAGCCGATCCGGAAGGGACACGTGTCACGTGCTCCGCCCGCGACTTTCGCTCCGCCGCGGCCGCAGGCGTCCGCTGACAATCAGCCGCTCCGGAAGGGCCGCATGCCACGCGCTACGTCTGCTAACCCTCGCTCTGGCAGGGCCGCAAGTGTCCGCCCGCGATCTTTCGCTTCGCCGCGGCCTCAGGCGTCCGATCGCGATTCTTCGCTCCGCCCGCGACCTCAGCCATCCGTCCGTGATCAGCAGCTCCGGCAGGGCCTCATGTCATGCGCTCCGCCCTCGGCTGCGCATCGCATACAACAGACATCCTGTCGGGTTCGGCAAAACCCGCAGGTTAATTTGCTAAAATTCAAAGAGACATTTTTGAAGAATGTTTTACCGGAGATCGGCAAAACGGAAGAAGCGGTCATTCCCGTACACCGGCAGAACCGTCATTTACAAGATGTACAAATCATTCTATCATAACATTGACTGACTGAACACAAAAAAAACATAAACTCCTTTTATAATCAGGGCATTTCGGGGAATAAAAGAAATATATCACAGTTGTTTCGGTGCCGCGCAATCCGGCAGGTCTTCCGGATCCGTCGGAATTCAGCGCGATATATTTATATCGTGATCACATATCATCAGAAAGAGGGAACAAATGGACAGTGAAAATGACGATCTGAGAGCCGGATACGGTCTGTCGGGCGCAGGCGAAAAGAATGAGGAAATTCGCGGTCCTGAAGGAAGCGCGTCCTTTGTTATGCAGGCGAATGATTCTGACGAACCGGAAGATGCCGCCGCAGCCTCCGGAGAAGAGAGTTCCTATATATATGGAAGCGACGGTTCTGACGGGGACGGACAGACCAATAACTCCGGGTACGGAAGCGGGGCCGCGTACGGTTACGGACATGATTCAGGCGGCGGAGGGTACTCAGACTCACGGTCATCGTATGCCTCAGGACAGGAATCAAAACAAAGTTACAGCTACAGCAGCGGCTCCGGTACATCAGACGGCGCCGGAGCATCATACGGCAGTTCCGCCGGGTACAGTTATAATTCCGGAAGCTACGGCAGCGGCTGCGGCACATCAGGAAGCTCCGGTTACGGCTCCGGATCGGCCGGTTACGGAGGCGGCTCCGCCTCATCGACCGGCGCGGGTTACGGAACAGGCAGTACGGACTACGGTCCCGGCGGGTACGCTTCCGGTTCGACAGCTTATGGCGAAAGCTCCGGGACTTCCGCGGGCGGCGCCGGTTCGGGTTCGTCCGGCGGCTCAGGCGGGTATTCTGACAGGAGTTATATTCCCCCCGAGCCTCCGAAGAAAAAGCCTAAGGCAAAGACGGTCGTGACCATGACAAGACGCGGATTCATACTTCTTATAATCGTCTGCATGCTCGTCACGTCGGGGCTCACATTCGGCGGATTTGTCCTCTACTCAAACAGCAGAAGCGCGGACGGGACCGCTACCAACTATACTTTGACAACGTCGAATGAATCACTTTCATATAACAGCATAGTAAAGAAGACTGAGAATTCTGTGGTTTCAATCACAACGGAATCCATTTCCACCGACAGCTGGATTCAGAACTACATCACCCAGGGCGCGGGGAGCGGCGTGATTATCCAGTCGGACGGTTATATCATGACCTGCAACCATGTTATATCCGGCGCGATGAAGATTACCGTTACATTAAAGGATAAGAAGACTTATTCAGCGAAACTTATCGGAACCGATGCTGAGAATGATATCGCCATACTGAAAATCGACGCTAAAAATCTCTCCGCGGCAACATACGGTGACAGTTCGAAACTTGAAGTCGGCGATCAGGTTATCGCGATCGGAAACCCGCTCGGGCAGCTCGGCGGAACCGCCACACTCGGCATAATAAGCGCCCTTGACAGAAGCCTTACGATAGACGGAAGGACTCTTAACCTGCTACAGACAGACGCGTCAATCAACCCCGGGAATTCAGGAGGAGCGCTCTTTGACGCGGCAGGGAATCTCATAGGTATAGTCGTGGCGAAATCCACGGGTTCCGATGTTGAGGGCCTCGGCTTCGCGATTCCGATCAACACGGCCGCGGAGATAGGGAAAACCATTATCAAAAGCGGCAAGTCGATTTCTACGGATGAGGAACAGGAAGAGACGGATGACAACACTCCCAAGATCGGTGTGAGCGTAAGGGATTTCACCGAGGAAGAGGCCATGCAGGAAGGGCTCTCTGACGGCGCCGGCGTTTATATTCTGAGCGTGACGGGCGGAAACGCGCAGCGCGCCGGATTCCAGGCGGGTGATAAAATCATCGCCGTTGACAGGGAAGCTGTTTCATCCTTTGAAGATCTGGAAAAGATACTGAAGAGTCATAAAAAAGGCGACACGGTGGCGGTCACCGTCAGCAGGTTCGGTCAGCGTGAAACCCTGAACTGCAAACTTTCATAAAAATGCTTACCGGCTAAGCAGGAAACTTGAAAAGAAATTAAGGGTTCTGATAAGTTCAAAAATCCATATTCAATTTACGCGCGATATATTCTATGATGAGCTTCAGCGTAACTTTCGCGTGCATATAAAAACTGACGCCTGCCGGTCGGAACCGTGCCGGGAATCCTGCAAATTTCACCGTTCAAACACAGAATCCGTTTCACAGGATTCCGCGAATATCTGTCCTTCAGAATACAGTGAGAAACTCAGATGTCGTAAATAATAAGCGTCGACGGGTGTCCCGCCGGCGCTTGTTATTTCAAAACTACATATCGGGCCTGCCGAATAAAAATATAGCTTTTGCACACACGTCATTGTATTAAATTTGCATTAAATCTCCGGGTTGTCCTGTTCAACCCGCTTAATGCCTTTGTTCGCGAGAGCATCGGCGCGGTTGTTCATCTTAGTCACAAGCAGGAAGTCCTCGTACGTGAAATCCGGCCCGTTCCATTTCACGAATTCATTGTACAGATTCATGAGCT
>CAZTIY010000155.1:2770-3051 GCA_964613765.1 uncultured Eubacterium sp. | reverse complement strand
GGAGGCAAGCGACTCGTAGAAACTGCGCGAAGCGAGGACCTTTTTCGCAACGATGCTATGCCGCCCGTCCCTCAAATACCATGTGCGAACAGTAACATGTCAAGAATAAATTGCAGTAATGAATACATGTCCTGCTTTCGTTCTGCTCCGGATTGTCCTTCGCCGGATTTGTTCAGGACTGTTCTTTTCCCGGCCTGTTCCGGACTTTTTCTCCGGGTCTCCTCCGGACCCGTCACACAATGTCCGGAAAGACAGGTCAGTAATACATCTCTGCCCGGATA
>CAZTIY010000155.1:0-2760 GCA_964613765.1 uncultured Eubacterium sp. | reverse complement strand
TCTCCAGTCCGGATATGTCTCTACTCGATAATCACGCCGTCATCGTCGATTCTGATTTCCTCATCATCGAAAGCTGTATCGCGGACAGGAATCTCATCATCGGAAGAAAAGGTATCAAGCGAGGCAATGACCTTGTTCCTGATTTCCTCAAGGACAGCGGGATTGGATTCAAGATAAGACTTTACGTTCTCACGTCCCTGTCCCATCCTTTCACCGTTATAGCTGTACCAGGCTCCGGTCTTGGAAACGATGTCGGCCTCCACGGCGCAGTCGAGGACGTCACCGGAAAGAGAAATGCCCTTTCCGTACATGATATCGAATTCCGCGCGCTTGAACGGCGGCGCGACCTTATTCTTAACTATCTTTACTCTGGTGCGGTTCCCGAGAACCTGCTCCCCCTGCTTGATCGTTTCGATCCTTCTGACATCGAACCTCATGGTCGCGTAGAACTTAAGCGCACGGCCGCCAGTAGTCGTCTCGGGATTCCCGAACATCACCCCCACCTTCTCGCGAAGCTGGTTGATGAACACAACACATGTGTTAGTCTTGTTCACGGTTCCCGTGAGCTTCCTGAGCGCCTGCGACATGAGCCTGGCCTGAAGACCCACGTGAGAATCCCCCATCTCGCCCTGGATCTCAGCCTTCGGCACCAGAGCCGCGACTGAGTCGATGACGATTATGTCGACCGCTCCGCTGCTCGCCAGCATATCGCAGATCTCGAGCGCCTGTTCCCCCGTATCCGGCTGGGAAACCAGAAGGTCATCTATCTTTACTCCGAGATTCTTCGCGTAAACAGGGTCCAGGGCATGCTCGGCGTCTATGAACGCGGCCCTCCCGTTCAGCTTCTGGGCCTCCGCCACCATGTGGAGCGTCAGCGTCGTCTTACCGGAGGATTCCGGACCGAAGACCTCTATTATTCTGCCCCGGGGAACTCCTCCTACACCCGTGGCTATATCCAGACTGAGCGATCCCGTTGAGATGGTATCTATCTTCATGGGTGCATCGCCCATCTTCATGATGGAACCCTTGCCGAACTGCTTCTCTATCTTACTGATTGCGGCCTCAAGGGCGATGTCACGATCATCTTTTCCCCCGCCTTTTACATCAACGCTTTTATTCTTGCCGTTATTCTGATTTTTCGCTTCCATAATGTCTCCTTTGAAAAAAGAACATCTGTTCTCAGTCATTTTACCCGAAACCGCTTACGGCGTCAAGTATGGTTTTCACAAGGGACCACCGCTCCGTAAATGGAAATAAATGGTAAATTCAAATTACCACATCGGAGTCGTTTTGTCAATATACGCTTTCGGATCTCTTCCGTCCAGGAGGAGATTCGCGAGGTCAAGCATGGAGATTACGGCATAGTTTCTGTTCCATTCTCTGTCTTTACGGTGAGTTTCTATCATCCTTACATACGTACTGCCTCTCCATCTCGCGCCTATGTATATTAAGCCCACGGGCTTGCCGTCGTCTCCCCGTGACGGTCCGGCTGCGCCCGTTACAGACAGGCATATGTCGCTTCCGGTTTTTTCGGCGAGCCCCTCCGCCATTTCCGCGCAGACTTCCGGACTCACCACCGTATATTTTTCAATGGTTTCCTCGTGTACACCCAGTTCTTCCATTTTCGCTCTCGGAGTGTATGTTACGATCCCGCGTTCAAAAACCTGAGAGATTCCCGGGACGGATGTCAGTCTGTCCGCGAATTTTCCGCCTGTGCAGGATTCTGCGGACGAAATGCTGATATTTCTTTCAATGAGCTTCCTTCCTACTACCGTTTCCAGAGGTTCATCGTCATCACTGAAAATGTATTCCCCGATACGCTTCCTGACTTCCGCGGAAACTTCGTCCACAGCCTTTTTCGCTTCTTCAAGCGTAGGTCTTTTCGACGCGATTCTCACTGTGCACTCGGCGGGTTTCGCGTAAGTCGCAATCGTCGGATCTGTCTGCGCGTCAATAAGATCAAGGAGTTCAGTTTCTATTTTCGGTTCGCCGAGGCCGAATATCCTGAGCACTTTATAATAAATGACATGGGTCTGCAGCGCCTTAAGATACGGTTTTACGCGGCGTTCATACATTCTGGTCATTTCCTCGGGAGGCCCCGGAAGAGATATTATTATTTTTTCTCCGCTCAGGTCTTTAAGTGCGAAACCCGGCGCCGTCCCCTTATCCGTATCGAACACCTCGGCCCGTGAAGGCATCATCGCCTGCCGGAATGTATTTTCCGTAAATTTACGGTGCTCGTTATTTTCAATACTGTGAAGGGCCTCGGCGGTCGGTTCGTGAAGAACGAGCCTGTCACCCATGAATCTCGCGACCGTCTCCTTTGTCATATCATCTTCCGTAGGTCCGAGTCCGCCCGTGGTTATGACCAGATCGCAGTCGGTGAACGCGAGCTCAAGCACCTCGCTCAGACGGGCATCATTATCCCCTACCGTATAGTGGTAGAGCACGTCTATACCGAGGAGATTCAGTTCATACGATAAAAAAACCGAGTTGGTGTCGGTCACCTGCCCCATGAGGAGTTCCGTCCCCACGCTGAGAATCGCGCACTTCATAATGCCTCCGGTCATCGTTAAAAATTAAGCAGAAAATTTACGAACTTAAAATTTTATTCAACGGTCACGTGTTACTGTTCAGAGGGTAAGCGAATATAGGCAACTATCGGGGCGGCGGCATGACACCGCTGCGGAAATTTTCCGCAGCTTAGCATGCAGTTTCACGAAGGAGCGAGAAAGTGAGCGGCAAGGCGCGGGGTTTAAG
>CAZTIY010000154.1:0-3059 GCA_964613765.1 uncultured Eubacterium sp. | reverse complement strand
GGTGTCGGTTTCTGTCAGGGGTATCGGTCTGATTCAATTTCCGGTTTTATTTGCTTAAGGGAGATCGATGCAAATGTAAGCACAATCCATATTTTTCATCTCTTTTGATACAATCACACTATGAAACCCATTGACAGCCGTTTTGGACATGTTTACTATCATTGACAGTATGGATGGATTCGTTATTCCGGTCGCTTACGCACAGGGTGCCCGCACTGACCGGGGCGGGATACTGTATAGATATGATACTCTGTTCGGGTTTGAATGATGGAAAGGGGCATTTCTATGAAATACAGAACGGACCGTAACGGAGAGCCGGTATCACAGCTTGGGTACGGGTGCATGCGGTTTAAGAAGAAGGGAAACTCCATCGATTATGAAATGGCGGAGGAACAGGTTATGCTTGCCATTGAGGGAGGCGTCAATTACTTTGACACAGCGTATATCTATCCGGGAAGCGAGGAATGCCTGGGACGCATACTTGACGGGAACCGGTGCCGTGACAAAGTCAATATCGCTACCAAGCTTCCCCAGTATCTCATGCGTTCTTCTGAGGCCGTAGAGAAAACGTTCGGCGAGGAACTGTCACGCCTCCGCACGGATCATGTCGATTACTACCTTATGCACATGTTTACGGATATCGCTGAGTGGGAGAATCTCAGAAAGCTCGGGATCGAAGACTGGATACTCCGGAAGAAATCGGAAGGCCGCATACGAAATATCGGTTTCTCCTATCACGGGGATACGGACATGTTTCTGAGGATACTGAACGCCTACGACTGGGATTTCTGCCAGATACAGTACAATTATCTGGATGAACACACCCAGGCGGGGCGGCGGGGTCTTCAGGCCGCCGCGGCGAAGGGAATACCGGTCATAATAATGGAACCGCTCAGGGGCGGAAAACTGGTGAATCTTCCGGATAAGGCGAAGAGGGTGCTTGCCTCTGACAGCCACGGATACTCTGCCCCGGAGATAGGACTCAGGTGGTTATGGAACCAGCCGGAGGTAACCTGCGTGCTGTCCGGCATGAATTCCACGGAGATGGTCAAAGAGAATATCGGCGTCGCGTCAGAGGCATCAGCCGGGGATCTGACGGATGAAGATTTCAGGATTGTCAGTGAGATCAGAAATATCATACGTGAGAGAGAAAAAGTCGGCTGCACGGGCTGCCGGTACTGTATGCCTTGTCCCAACGGCGTCGATATACCGGGCAATTTCTACTATTATAATCTGATGTATATGGAGAAGAAACGCAGTGCACGGATGGAGTTCGCTCAGGTTATGGGACTCAGGAAGAATCCCGGGTTCGCGTCGCAGTGCGTCGGCTGCGGAAAGTGTGAGAAACATTGTCCGCAGCATCTTCCGATCCGTGAGAAACTTAAAGAGGCAGACAAGGCTCTGAGACCGATCCCGTATAAAGCCGGCATAAGCGCGGCGAGAAAGTTCATACTCCGGTAGACGTCCCGGGTGTTGTGTTCCTTTCTTCCGGCGGTTTATTTTCTCGGACATTAAGCTGTCTTAATGTGCTTCTCCGGCCTGTTTTGCCGGCGCTTTTTTCTTGTGTGAAATACGCACGGAAGCCAGCATGAATATCAATCCGATGATGCCGCAGATAGCGCAGGTTACCCAGATCGCCTGATAGGAACCGATCATGTCGAATGCAACCGCGATGATGGTCGGACCGACCGAGGATCCGATGCCTGCTCCCAATCCGCACAGCGAATATAACATGCCGAAGTTCGCGTTGCCTTCGAATATATCATACAGCGCGGATGTATAGCCTACCGAAGCAAAGGCTACTCCGAATCCGTAGAAGACGGCAAATACCATCGCCATATATGGGGTGAGAGGGCACAGCAGCATGAGCATCGTTCCCAGACACAGCGAACCGACGGAGATGGTTATACCCGCACCGGATCCGAATTTGTCGAAAAGCCAGCCAAGGAAAGGTTTGCCGGGAATCAGCATGAACACAGCCAGCGACAGCGCGTTTGCGCCGATCTGATATTCGTATCCCAGAGACTGCATATAGTTAGGAATATGTCCCTTTACAGAGGAGACGATAATGGTCGCAAATCCAAAGCCGATGAAGAACAGCCAAAATTCTTTAGTCATAATGCTCTTGCCAAGACTTGTCCCGCTTGTTTCTTCATTCTTGATTTCTTTCGCGGCCGCAGTCTGCGATGCGTCAGCCCCGTCCGTCGGCTCCGGTTCATTCTCAGCTCCGTAAGGCAGGAAACCTTTCTTGCGAGGGTCCTGTGTTCCGAAGATAAGCGATGTCGGAACCGTGAGAATCAAAGTAAGAACGGCACAGATCATATAGGCTGTCCGCCAGCCGGACGCATGGATAAGCGATGAGATCACTTGTGACATTATGGTTCCGCCTACGCCGGAACCGCAGAGCGCAAGTCCCAGCGCCAGACCTCTTCGCTTGATGAACCAGCCGTTGATCAGAACCGATACGCCCATGGATGTGGCGCCGCCCAGTCCGATGCCCTGTATAACTGCGCCGACATAGAGCATCGTAACACTGTGAGCGGTCGAATATATGGCCATGGATGCCGCTACGCACGCGCAGGCAAACGCGAGAAATCCTCTCATTTCAAGCTTATCATAGATCCGCCCGAATACGATGGCCGAGAACATGGAAACCATCCCGGCAATCGTGAAAAGTGATGTGATAACGACCGTTTTCACTTCAAAGTCCGCCGACATCGGCTCCAGGAAGAGTCCGTAGCAGTTGTAGGGGATAGAATACACGGAGAAAAAGATCAGGAATCCGGTAAGTACCGCCCACCAGCCGGGGAAAAATTTTTTCTTCACCACAATGCAATACCTCCCTTGCCTGTTGTCAGTCGTTCAATAAGTTTAACCACAATATCTTCCCGTCCGCAAACCGCGCGGTTCTGAAATAACGTTTTCGACGGTAAGGCGTGAAACTCACACCGCCACATACAGCGTTTTTTGTGTTCCGGTCAATATAAATTCTCAAAATCACGTGAAAATTCAACAAAAAAATTATAACATACCCGATCCCGTATTATCAATGGCCATCC
>CAZTIY010000153.1:2778-3117 GCA_964613765.1 uncultured Eubacterium sp. | reverse complement strand
CACTGCTGCCTCCCGCAGGAGTCTGGACCGTGTCTCAGTTCCAATGTGGCCGTCCGACCTCTCAGTCCGGCTACCGATCGTCGCCTTGGTGAGCCGCTACCTCACCAACCTGCTAATCGGACGCGGGCCCATCTCTCACCGATAAATCTTTGGCATATCACCCATGCGGATATTATGCTTTATGGGATATTACCCGGAGTTTCCCCCGGCTGTCTCCCGGTAAAAGGCAGGTTGCCCACGCGTTACTCACCCGTCCGCCGCTGTCCGCGCCTTCGCATATCCTAAGATACGCTAAGACGCTTCCCGCTCGACTTGCATGTGTTAGGCACGCCGCCAGCG
>CAZTIY010000153.1:0-2768 GCA_964613765.1 uncultured Eubacterium sp. | reverse complement strand
GATCAAACTCTTAGATACTCGTATCATAAGCCCTCTTCGGGCCTACAGTCTGATTTAATTCCCGTCCTCAAAACGCCTTTGTTCTGAAGTAATCCTTTATTACTGTTGGATCTCTCGGAAATCGTCGTGAACCGCTTTCAGGTTCTGTGCTTCTCTCGCATATATCTCTATATGCACATCTCGACTTCATTTCCGTCTATGAAGTTTTCAAAGTCCTGCCG
Organism: uncultured Eubacterium sp.; assembly: GCA_964613765.1. Classification (GTDB taxonomy): domain Bacteria; phylum Bacillota; class Clostridia; order Peptostreptococcales; family Anaerovoracaceae; genus Aminicella. The sequence goes on along the minus strand of CAZTIY010000153.1, from coordinate 2,547 downwards.
CTCATCCGCGGCCGCCCGCCCCCGAGGCGAGCTTGATTATAGTACCACCGCGCGAGCGGGGGTGTCAAGCGTTAATTTTCGGGAAATCTGAAAAAATCAGGAATTTTTTTGATATTTACAAAACTACACTAAATGTCCCCCTGAAATTTGACTCAAGGAACAATTTTCGCCTGAGTTTATCAATCATTACAAACCACGAACATCATTCCTCGTCCATGACCGAGATTATTTTATCCACGTCTTTCTGAAGAAGTTCGGGGTCGGGAACCATGACGTACACGTACAGCGAACCCATGGAATAGCAGGGTTCCGAGGCGTCCGTCCCGCTGAGGCTCTGTCTCCCGACCGTCCATGAAGCCCCGTCCGCGAGCTGCATCCTGATTAAAGAACTTATCTCGTCCCTGCTCATGTTAAGGTCTATCATATCGCTGCATGACTTCAGGATTGACGTGTACCGGGACAGGATCGTCCTGCTTGATGTGACCTTCTTTATCAAAGCTTCAATTATCTTCTCCTGGTTTACGTTTCTCTTCCGGTCGCCGTCGGAGAACGATTTCCGTTCACGCGCAAACGCGAGCGCCATCGGTCCGTCAAGGTGGATTCTCCCTTTGGGGAAAGTGTACTTCGCCTTCTGCCCGTGAGTGCTGAACTCCGTGTCATTATCCACATCCACTCCGCCGACCGCGTTGATAAAGCGCTTTACCGTGGAATAATTCACTTTAAGATAATAATTCATCTCAAGACCGGTGAGATCTTCCGCAGAGCGTATGGTCTCCTGAATACCGTACATGCCTGTGTGAGTAAGCTTGTCGGTCGCCCCGCCCTTGTCCATTAAGCGGATCCTCATATCCCTCGGAATCGATGTCAGCAGGACTTTATGCGTCTTGGGATTCACGGTTATGATCATATTCACATCGGAACGGCTCACAACATCTATAGCTCCGGACGTGTCAAGTCCGCTCAGATAAATATTAAACGGTTCCTCAGTCACATCGACGTTTTTCGACAGATCCTCGTTTCTGATCGTGACCTCAATCTCCGCGATAACCTTTGTGCCGTTCTTAAACTTTTTATTTCCCTCGCTGACGGCGTCATAATGTCCCTCGCTGAGAAGGATGGCCGGGTATTTGCCGCTTAGAAGCGCTTCCGCCGCGTCGTCCACGCTCTTCTGTGTTTCAAATTCCACTTCAGCGGTCTCACGCACCCTGTTCCGCGCTTCGCTGTACGCCTCGCCCTCTCTGACAGTTCCGACAGTCAGCTCTTTACTGCCGTCAGGCGAATCGTCCCGACCGCCCCCGGCGGCAAGATCCTCCGGCTTCTCCAGCGGACTGTCCTTCTTCGCCAGCACGAAAAACGATGTCGTCTGTTCCTTTTTCGTCGTTATATTCTTAAGAAATCCCACAGTTCCCCCGACAAAATAAATCAGAGAACCGTACACAACCATAAGAATGACCGACAGAGCCAGAATACCCTTCTTCCGCGAGATCTTCACCTGCCTCAGGAAAAGGGAAGCGAATACCAAAACCGAAACGAGAGCCGTAACGGCGATTATAAGAACGAGGTACCCGCCGGGGAGAAAATCCGCCTTTATGATCTGAAGAATCAGGATAGCGAAAAAGATAAGGTATATTAACGACCAGATTTGTGTAAAGGTTTTGAATGTCTCCCGTCTTCTCCTCTTCACCCTCGCCGCGGCCGTGTTCCGCCTTGAAGTCAGGTTCGCGCGGGCGTTACTTCCACCTTCCGGGGAGGATTCCTGTGTGTCGGCGGAAAAATTACTTCCGGAATATCCGTCATCGACGAAATTGCCGTTTCCCCCGCGTCTTTCTGCGTAATTAAAGTCCGCGGCCCCGGCATTCCCGGAACCGAAGATTTCCGGGCGGTCTGCGCCTGAGCGCTCATTCCGGGCAGAATCGTCAGACCGCGCAAAATCCCGCGATGTTTTGCGGGCGGGGTCATTATCCGCGCCGGAATATAATGCCGCGGAATCAGATTTCTCCTGAACGGTTTGTTTTCCTTTGTCATCCGGAGTACCGTCCTGAAAATAATCAAAGTACTCTCTCGGCTGCCAACTCATAAATAATGAACCCGCTTTCCTGCGAACGACGATTCCCGATATTATTTCTACTTTTCCGCTTCGCAAAGTCCCGCAAGCGGCTGTTTACGCCGTGAAATTCCGGACCGGGGAAAACTGCGCCACGGGATCACTTCTCATTACGGCGCAGCCTGCGGGTCCGGGATGCGGAAAACCGCGTAATGTTCCCCTTACATTCAACAGGGGACCGCGAAACGCGGTCCCCCTCATTCCAATAACATCTCAGATTATAAGCCGGATAAGCAGGCGCACTGCCCGGGCGCCGGAACATACCGTCCCCGCCCGATAATGCCGGTCGATAATGCCGGCCGTACGGCCCCTGTCCGGTGATTTACGTTAAGAAAGCGATTACTGTACCTGCCCGATGATCTCCGATAAGTAACCGGAACTCTTCACCTACTCGATGATCTCCGTCACGACACCGGAACCTACCGTCCTTCCGCCTTCACGGA
>CAZTIY010000152.1:0-3128 GCA_964613765.1 uncultured Eubacterium sp. | reverse complement strand
CGGCCGGCCGACGTTTCGGAGATACAAAGACCGGGTGCGATGCAGTGCGCGTATGCCGGCCGCCCCGGCATTTCGAAGGATATGATGACCGGGCGTTCGCTACGATCCGGCAGGAGGATGTAATGTCAAAGTATGTTATGGCTCTGGACGCGGGCACAACGAGCAACCGCGCGATACTTTTCGACAGACACGGCAGAATCCGCTCGATGGCGCAGAGGGAATTTACACAGATTTTTCCTGAAGCGGGGTGGGTGGAACATGACGCGAATGAAATCTGGGCGAGTATGATCGGAGTCGCCGCCGAGGCGATGCATAAAACAGGAGTAACGGCCGCCGATATCGCCGCGATAGGCATAACCAACCAGCGTGAAACAACCGTGGTATGGGACAGGAACACAGGCGAACCCGTATATAACGCCATAGTGTGGCAGTGCAGAAGAACCGCCGGTTTCTGCGACGGGCTGAAAGAAAAAGGTCTTGAGGATACGATCCGCGAAAAGACCGGTCTCGTCATTGACGCCTATTTCTCCGGAACAAAGATCCGCTGGATACTGGACAATGTGCCGGGCGCGAGAGAAAAGGCGGAGGCCGGCGATCTCATCTTCGGCACCGTAGAGACCTGGCTCATATGGAAGCTGACGGGCGGCAGAGTCCACGTTACGGATTATTCCAACGCCTCGCGCACGATGCTTTTCAACATCAATACCCTTGAGTGGGACAAAGACATACTGGATGAGCTCGGAATACCTGAGTCGATGCTGCCTGAGCCGAAGCCGTCAAGCTTCGTGTACGGCGTTACGGATCCCTCTTTCCTCGGAGGAGAGATTCCGATTGCCGGCGCGGCGGGCGACCAGCAGGCGGCTCTTTTCGGACAGACCTGCTTCGGCGAGGGCGACGTTAAGAATACATACGGAACCGGCGGTTTCCTTCTTATGAATACCGGGGAGAAGCCTGTCTTCTCCCGAAACGGGCTCGTGACCACGGTCGCCTGGGGCGCAGACGGCAAAGTGAACTATGCGCTTGAGGGGTCGATTTTCGTCGCCGGAGCCGCGATACAGTGGCTGAGAGACGAAATCGGAATTATAAGAAGCGCTCCGGAATCTGAAGAGCTTGCGTCAAAAGTCGAAGACACGAACGGATGCTATGTTGTCCCCGCTTTCACGGGGCTCGGCGCTCCGTACTGGGACCAGTACGCCCGCGGCACTGTCGTCGGCTTAACGCGCGGGGTCAATAAATACCATCTGGTCAGGGCCACGCTCGAATCGCTCGCATATCAGACGTGTGACGTGATAAAGGCCATGGAAGCCGACGCGGGTGTCCGGATCCCGCGGCTGAAGGTTGACGGCGGAGCCTGCAGGAATGATCTTTTGATGCAGATGCAGGCCGACCTCATTAACGTTCCTGTCGTGAGGCCGTCCTGCGTAGAAACCACGGCCATGGGGGCCGCCTATCTCGCCGGGCTTGCCGTCGGGTACTGGACAGATGTGAAGGATGTTATAGCGAACTGTGAGATTGACCGTGTGTTCACACCGCAAATAGACGATGTGAGGCGCGGAGAGAAACTCGCCGGCTGGAAAAAGGCCGTCAGTTACTCGCTCGGCTGGGCAAAATAAAGCTTTTTTACGGCCGCCACAGGAAACCGGATCTCCGGATAAAACCGCCACATCCGGGCGCACAGAAAGCAGAGCCCTGACTCAAGACCCGCGTGAATCCGGAACCGGGACGCCGGGCCGCCGCTTCCGGCCGCCGCATCCGGGTGCACAGAAGGCAGAGCCCTGACTCAAGCCCCGCGTAAATCCGGAACCGGGACGCCGGGCCGCGGCTTCCGGCTGTCGGAACCGGACAGGTCCGCACTCAACATTCTACATAGTTGGAATCTGCCGCCGCGGAAGGCTCATTGAATTGATTCCCTGTCCCTGCGCGGGAACGCCGGCGGCACTTTACGAACAGGAGGCGAAAAAGATGAAATACAACGATTTATGCGGTGAGAAGGTATCCGCTCTCGGGTTCGGCACCATGAGGCTGCCGCTATTAGCGGACGGGAGCATCAACCAGCCCGAGGTTGAAAAAATGACAGATTACGCGGTCGCGCACGGGGTCAATTACTTTGACACCGCTTACCCGTACCACGCCGGAAAATCCGAGCTGTCCATAGCCGCCGCTCTTTCCGGATATCCGAGAGACCGGTATCTCCTCGCGGATAAATTCCCCGGCCACCAGTTCATGAAAGAATATGACTGCGAAGGAATTTTCAAGGAACAGCTCGTAAAATGCAGGACGGATTACTTTGACTTTTACCTTTGCCATAATGTATGTGAAAACAGTTACGCAACCTACGCGAATAAGGACCTCGGCATCATTGATTATTTCAGAAAGCTGAAAAGGGACGGATATATCAGACATCTCGGCCTTTCCACGCACGCGAGGGCGGAAAATCTGGAAATGATGCTGGATCTGTTCGACGGTGACGCTGATTTCTGTCAGATTCAGCTTAACTATGTGGACTGGGAACTTCAGAATGCGAAACGCAAAGTGGAGATTCTGAGAGAGCGCGGACTTCCGATCGTCGTGATGGAACCCGTCAGGGGCGGCAAACTGACTGACCTCGGCGAGGAAGGCAACGCCGCTCTTAGAGAAATGCGGCCTGACGCCGGAATTGTTTCCTGGGCTTTTAACTGGCTCATGACGGTCCCGGAAGTGGCCGTGATGCTCAGCGGCATGTCGTGTTTCGACCAGATGAAAGACAATATCGCGACTTTTGAGGCGCAGGAGCCGCTCAGCGCGGATGAGAGCGCGAAACTACTCGGGATAGCCGCCTCGCTTAAGACCGGCGCGCCCTGCACAGCCTGCAGATACTGCACTGAAGGCTGCCCGGCGGGACTCGACATTCCCATGCTGATAGCCGCATATAATGATTTTAAGTTTCAGACAGGATTTACAGTTCCGATGCAGATGGACGCTCTTCCTGCGGAAAAGAGACCTGAAAGCTGTCTCGCGTGCGGAGCCTGCGCGGCGGTATGCCCCCAGCAGATAGATGTTCCGTCGGTCATGGCGGAATTCGCGGAAATGCTGAGGAACGGTCCGAACTGGGCTGAAATCTGCCGTCAAAGGGAAGCGGAGGCTGAGGC
>CAZTIY010000151.1:0-3152 GCA_964613765.1 uncultured Eubacterium sp. | reverse complement strand
GTCGAAAAACGTCGATGTGTCGAAATTCGTCGAAATCAGATGTGCAAACGGCTATCGGCGGGTGTCGAAATCCATCGAAATCCGTCGAAAAACGTCGGTGCGTCGCACTCAGGCGGGTACCGATTAACAGATTTCCGACTGATATCCGTAGCTTGCGAATATGAAGAAACAGTCCCCGTTTTACGCGCACATCGCGCAGAAAGGAGAATATATGATATCAAAATCCGAAATTGCCGAGGGACTCCTATCAATAGGCGCCATATTCCTGCGCCCGGAGGAACCGTTCACGTGGGCGAGCGGGATAAAAAGTCCGATATACTGCGATAACAGGCTTACTCTCACTGCGCCGGAAGTACGGACAAGGGTAGAAGAGGGACTGGCTGAACTTATCAGGAATTACTACCCGGACTGCGAGCTTCTGATGGGAACGAGCACCGCCGGAATCGCCCATGCCGCGATAACAGCGCACCTGATGTGCCTTCCCTGCGGCTATGTCCGCGGGTCGAAGAAGGACCACGGCAGGACGAACAGAATAGAAGGGAAACTCCTTCCCGGCGAGAAAACCGTAGTTGTGGAGGATCTGATTTCGACCGCCGGTTCATGCTGCGATACGGCGGAAGCGCTCAGGGAGGCGGGAGCCGACGTACTCGGGATAGTGAGCATTTTCACTTACGGCATGAAAAAAAGCGTTGAGAAACTTGCCGAACACAATCTGAAGAATTACAGTCTGACAGACCTTGACATACTGGTGGATACGGCAGTACAGTCGGGCCGTATCACAGATGATGCAGCGCAGAAAATACTGAAGTTCCGCGACAATCCCTCGGATGAAAGCTGGATGATTTAGGGACTCCGGTAAAATCGGACCGGATCACAGATGATGCAGCGCGTAAAGTGCTGAAATTCCGAGACAATCTCTCGGATGAAGGTTGGATGATTTAGGGACTTCGGTTTCGACGTAATTCGACGGGCTCAGGCCGGATCCGACCTGCTTCGTCGAAATTCGACATTTTACGTCGATTTTCGCGGACAAAATTCACACTTGTCGCGAACAATATATACGGCTGTCACGAATCGGATAGACGATTCGTCTGAGCCGGTCACAGACACTCAAGAGGCGTACTGTAACCATATATCACAGAACCGTCATAGGCAGGTACGATCGGCTAAAGATCGATACCGCGACGGTAACACGAACAACCGGTTAATCCTGATATACTGTCGGGCGTCGGGCAGACAAATCTGATTTTACGGGGAGGTAACAGAAAAATTATGAACGACACACGCGATCCTATTGAAAGCCGTTTTAATAAACCTGTCAGAAACCTTATCAACATCACAGACCTGACTGTGGAAGAAACAGATCATCTTATCGCTGTCGCCGATGACATAATCGCAAACCCGGAGGCTTATCAGGATATATGCGCCCATAAGAAGCTCGCTACACTGTTCTTTGAGCCCAGCACCAGGACCCGGCTGAGTTTCACCGCGGCCATGATGGAACTCGGAGGGAATGTGCTCGGCTTCGCGGACGCCGCCTCATCCTCCGCGACAAAGGGTGAAAGCGTGGGCGATACGGTCGTCATGGCAGGCTGCTACGCGGATATCATCGCAATGCGACACCCGAAAGAGGGCGCTCCGGTGGTCGCGGCACGGCGAACCTCGGTACCGATCATAAACGCGGGGGACGGCGGACATTTCCACCCCACACAGACTCTGACCGACCTTCTCACCATCCACCGGAAGAAGGGCTGTTTCGATAATCTGACGATAGGCCTTTGCGGAGACCTGATGTTCGGCCGTACCGTCCACTCTTTGATAGAGGCCATGAGCCGCTATGAGGGTGTCCGGTTCGTTCTCATCTCGCCGGAGGAACTCAGGCTTCCTGAATATATGAAAGAAAAAATGAACCGGAACGGAGTTTCCTGGACCGAGTGCGACCGTCTGGAGGAGGCGATACCTGAATTGGATGTCCTTTACATGACGCGCGTCCAGAAAGAGCGGTTTTTCAATGAAGAGGATTATGTAAGACTGAAGGACAGTTACATACTGACGCTGAAGAAACTGGAGACAGCAAAAGATGATATGATAATCATGCACCCGCTGCCCCGTGTGAATGAGATACAGGTAGAGGTCGACGACGATCCCAGGGCGTGCTATTTCTACCAGGCTCTTTGCGGAAAATATATACGCATGGCGCTCATCCTGTTCCTTCTGGGGCTGAAATAAGGAGGCAACTAATGAATATCGACGGCATTAAAAACGGCATCGTTCTGGATCACATCACCGCCGGAAAAGGCATGCGCATTTACGAGCTCATGAAATTGAATGAACTTGACTGCATGGTGGCAATCATTCAGAACGCGGCGTCAACCAAATACGGTCGGAAGGATATCATCAAACTGGACGGTGAGTTCGACGTGGACCTCGACATGCTCGGATACATCGACCAGAACATAACCGTTGATACCATCCGTGACGGGAAACTTGTGAAAAAGCAGCATGTCGATCTCCCGGAGACACTTACTAATGTGATACACTGCCATAATCCCCGCTGTATCACAAGCGTGGAACAGGGGATAGACCAGAAGTTCCGTCTGGTCGACCGGGAGAATAAAATCTACCGCTGCGTCTACTGCGACACAGAATACAGGCAGAACGGCTGATCCGGCCGCACGCATATCAGTTTTGGCAGCTTTTAGATATAAACCTATCGGACATATTTTTGATGTTGCCGGAATGAGTTGCTTTTCAAAGGATCATTTACTTTATTTATTAGTATTATGCAACTCAAAAATTGTGTTGGAGGTACTTAATGTGAGGTACTTAAGGTTATTGCTCCAATTATAAATTATCAATGCGTAGACATAGCAAATATTCCTGTTATTCTCCCCGCTGACAAATCTCCACTAACCACTATAAACTCGCTCGTAGAGCGCAACGTTTCTCTTTCCCGCACCGACCGGGACTCCTTTGAGATTTCCTGGGATTTTAAGGAACATCCAATGTTATGAGGTATTAGATATGAAAGAATTTGAAAATGGGCTTTTGATTGGTAACGGATTGAACAGGTGTCTTGATACAGGCGTTTCATGGGGAGATTTGCTTAAGGAAACCTCGGAAGCATACAAAGTAGCTTATAATGGTGAAAT
>CAZTIY010000150.1:0-3192 GCA_964613765.1 uncultured Eubacterium sp. | reverse complement strand
AGAAACTGCGCGAAGCGAGGACCTTTTTTCGCAACGGTGCTATGCCGCCCGCCCCTCAAATACCGTGTGTGGACTGTAACACCCGACGGAACCGGCGGAATGCTCTGATCTCCGCTCTTTTTTTTGACCCGGGAATTTTTCAAACTTCCCTTACATCAAATGGATTATCCGCTATCTCTTCCGCTGCCGCCTTGTATAAATTGTCAAGAAAATGCACCTGGAAGGATCCGGGTCCGTCGACTTCCTTCTCTGCGCGGCTTCCGGCGAGATTAAAAACATTAGCTGCCGTTACCGCCGCGGTAAACGGGTCCGTGACACAGGCATAAATCGCTGTCACACCTCCGAGTGCGCAGCCCGCGCCCGTAATCATCTTCATGAACCCGGAACCGCCCTCCGAACGGACTACCGTGTGTCCGTCAGTTATGAGATCGACAGGCCCTGATACCGCCACGGAGCCGCCTGTGAATCCCGCGAGTTCTATCGCGGCGTTCTCCGCGGTTTCCACCGTATCCGTGGAATCAACGCCGCGCACATTTCCTTTTTCCTTTGCGCCGAGTCCCCACATGGAGGAAAGAGTGAGAATCTCCGAGGCGTTCCCTCTGATGACAGCCGGTTTGCAGTCCTTCATCTCAGTAAGAATATGCTCCCGAACACTTCCGAGTCCGATACCTACCGGATCAAGCACAAGGTTTTTCTTCTTCTCATGCAGGTACCTGGCCGTCCTGACAAAAGTATCCCTGTACGCTTCAAGCATCGTTCCCATGTTAATATAAAACCCCTGCGTACCGGCGGCGAGCGCTGTCGCCTCGTCGTCAAGATATGTCATGGCGGCCGCTCCTCCGACAGCAAGCTGCGCATTCGCGACGAAATTGATCGTAACGTTGTTCGTCATTGAAGGCGCCATCGGATTCTCAGCCTTTACGCGGTTTACAGCCGCGATGATGTTCTCCTGAATCTCCCTCTTTTTCATAATTTCCCCTTTCCTCTTAAACATCCCCGCCGGGAAATATCGCAAGGCCCGGCAGATATATTATTATAAAACGCCTGACATCTGAAACAACACTTTGTTTTTCAATATTTTTCAACACTTAGTTTTCATCATTAACGTCGTTTATCACTCTGCTCCCGAAACCCCGGCATGAACCGCGGCTTAAACCCGTATGAGATCTTCACTTCAGTCATCCCCGAATCCGTACCACGCCGTGACATCATTAAGTTCAGCGCGTTCACTCACTACTCCGTTAGCGGGAAAATCCGGATCAGGATATCCTATCGCTATCCCCGCGGCGAGACGCGCCTCCTCAGGAAGATCGAGATACTTTCTTATGCCCTTTTCATACATGATCGCCTGATTTTCGACGCAGGTTCCGAGACCGTATTCCATTGCGGCAAGTGTGATAAGCTGGGCGACCGCTCCCATCTCAAAACGGTTTTTTGTCTCATCGAGGTCGCCGTCCATATATATCAGTATAGCGGCGGGCGCTTCAAAAAATCTGTAGCCCCGCTCTGTCCACCGGTCTCTTTTTTCCCTGTCCCCGCGGGTGATATCCATCGCGACGAAAAGCTGCTTCGCTATGCCGATTCTGCGGGCCATGTAAATTCCCTCAGTCTTCTGATCCCCGTAATCCGGCGCTTCGCCCGCCCTGAAACAGGCAATATTCTCCTCGCGGATCCTGTCTAAAATATCCCCGGTCACAACAGCGAATTTCCACGGCTGCGTATTAAGCGCCGACACCGCGCGCTGCGCCAGTTTCAGAACTTCCTCAAGAGTTTTTCTGTCAACGGGTTTATCAAGGTACCCTCTTACGGATCTCCTCCCCCGGACGGCATCAACAAGTTCCACATCTGCCCCTTTCTTTTAATTAAAGCAAAAATTTCTTCCGTTTCTGCCACGGGTTGAACAACATGTTTTTCATTTCAGTATGTCAACAGCGAGCCGGCCGTGCTTTCCGTTTCTCTCACATATTGAAGCCTGTGTCCCGCCCGGGTATTCACGGATTGAACAGGCTGTTTTCTGTTTCAGTCTGTTCATAGCGGGCCGGCCGTGCTTTCCGTTTCTCTCACATATTGAAGTCCGGGGCTCGCCCGGGTATTTCACGAAAGCGAAAGGATGTTATTCCTCTTCACCGCGCTTCTTTTTTTTCCATTCGAGTATCGATTCAAGGCGCTCCTTATATTTCTTTTCATTCCCTTTGTCACCCGGAATGTAGTAGCGCCTTCCGCGAAGACCGTCCGGAAGACACTCCATGGCTGTCAGTTTCTCATCATAATCATGGGCGAACTGATAACCGTCTCCGTACCCAAGTTCGCTCATAAGCTTTGTCGGAGCGTTCCTCAGATGGAGAGGAACGGGTTCCGCCATTCGCTGCATCGCATCTTTCTTCGCTTCATGGTACGCGCGGTCGATGGCGTTGGACTTCGGCGCGAGAGCCATATATACGGCGGCTTCCGTAAGATGGACCGTGCACTCCGGCATCCCGATAAGTCTGCAGGCTTCGAAAGCGGCTACAGCGACATCAAGCGCCCTCGCGTCCGCGAGACCTATATCCTCGCTCGCGAACCTTGTGATCCTTCTCGCTATATAAATGGGATCTTCACCCGCTTCCAGCATCCGCGCGAGCCAGTAGACCGCGGCGTCCGGGTCGGAATTTCGCATGGATTTATGAAGAGCGGAAATCAGATTGTAATGCTCCTCGCCGTTCTTGTCATAGAGAAGAGATTTCCGTTCGGTACACTGCGCTATCACTTCTCTCGTCACATATACGGTTCCTTCCTCGTCAAAGTCACCGTTCAGTACGGCCATCTCAAGAGTTGACAGGGCGGCCCGCGCGTCCCCGTTGGCGAACGCGGCTATGATTCTCAGGTCATCTTCGCTTATATCTATCTTCTGATCCCCGAAACCGCGGGGATCCGTCAGAGCGCGGCGAAGAAGCTTCATTACATCGTCTTCCGTCAGAGGTTTCAGAACGAACACACGGCATCTTGAAAGCAGCGCGCCGTTTACCTCGAATGACGGATTCTCTGTAGTCGCCCCGATAAGTATTATGGTGCCCTTTTCTACAAAAGGAAGGAAAGCGTCCTGCTGGGCTTTGTTGAATCTGTGGATCTCATCAACAAATACGATGGTTTTCCCTCCGAACGTCTTCGCCGAATCGGCCTTCTTCATGATCTCGCGTATTTCTTTTATCCCGC
>CAZTIY010000149.1:0-3300 GCA_964613765.1 uncultured Eubacterium sp. | reverse complement strand
GAGCGGCAAGGCGCGGAGGTTTAAGCGCAGCGGTTTGACCCCGCGCCCCGCAGGAGGCAGGCGACTCGCAGAAACTGCGCGAAGCGAGGACCTTTTTTCGCAACGGTGCTATGCCGCCCGCCCCACGAATACCATGTTTGAACTGTACGAATAATTTTCGGAGGTGTTTTTATGAGTACTGTCGAAGAAGCTGTATTTAATGAAAAGGAAATTCCGGCTCATATACAGGAGATTCTTACTCTGGGCCTTACAGATCTGTTCGTTCCGGTGAGATTCATAAGCGGGGCCGACGGGAAGGGAAGACTGCGGGCGGTATTTCTTACAAACGGGCTTTATCCCCTGAGGAAGTTGAAACGCCTTCCGAAAGGGGCGGGTCTCGACATACTGAGATCGCTGATATCGGGAATAGAACAGGCTGAGAAGAGATTTATTCTCGCGGAGGAATACATTGTTCATCCCGCGCTTCTCTATATAGACATAAGGGAAAACGGAACGTACGCGAAACTGCTATGGCGTCCTAAGCCCGTAGACGGGGCTGCCGGAACCTGCGCGGAGACGGATGCGGAAAGATACGGAATTCTGTCCATAGTTTACGCTCTGAGAGTACTTACAGACAATTCCGGAAAGAAAGAGCTTGAAGAGGCTGAACGGCTGATAAAATCGGGAGCGAACGGTAAAACTCTTTCAAGGCGGCTCTCGGAAATAGAGAAATCCGGAGCAGGGGACCGGGGGAAAATAAAACCGACAGGCGCTCAGCGTCTGTCGGTACCGTTCCCGATCTATACGTCATGATTTGAATTAAACTGTCCGGTTTGCGGCTTAAGCGCCTTTGATACAATCTGTGAGATTCCGCAGGAGCGTGTTTTCCTGAACCTGTCGCACCTGAGCGCTTTTGATGCAATCTGTGCGAATCGGGGGGGGTTCACCGTGTTTCCTGATCCGCCCGCTTAAGCGCCTTTGATACAACCTGTTCGATAACGGCCGGCTCATTCGGCAGCAGTCTCTTCTTCACCGGTTTCTGCCGCTTCAACCTCTTCAGTCACGGCTGAATCCTCGATATCCGCCGAAACTTCAGCCGCATCGGGCACGGGTTCAGCTGCAACCGCTTCAGCTTCCTCAGTTTTCACGTACTCATCACTCTCCGGCTCTTCTTCAGCGGGGAGCTCGGGCGCCTGCTTGATGGAAAGGCTTATCCTGCGGCGATCCACATCGATATCAAGGATCTTCGTCAGAACTGTCTGTCCTACTGTCAGTTCATCCCCGATATTATTCACGTGCTTGTTCGCGACTTCAGAGATGTGCACGAGTCCGTCAAGTCCGGGTTCAAGTTCCACGAAAGCGCCGTATTCCTTAAGCTGTACGACCTTTCCTTTCACGATATCATCGATGTGATAATTCTCCCCTATAACGGACCAGGGCTCCGGCGTTGTCTGCTTGAGGCCGAGAGAAATTTTGCCTTTATCCCTGTTCATGTTCAGGATCTTGACATTGATTTTCTGTCCGATTGAAAGGACTTCATCGGGGTGCCTGAGCTTGCCCCAGGAAATCTCGGAAATATGAAGAAGTCCGTCTATTCCGCCCAGATCCACGAACGCTCCGTAATCGGTGAATCTCATTACGGTGCCTTCAACAACGTCATCGACCTTCAGCGTATCCCAGATTTCGTCAAGACGCTTCTGACGCTCTTCCGCGAGCACGGCTTTATGCGAGAATACCGCTCTGTTCCTGCGGGGATCCGTGCGGGAAACCTTCACTGTGAGAGTCTCATTCAGAAACTCGTCCGCGCTCTCCACATACCTGTTGGAAAGCTGGGAAAGCGGGATGAATCCGGACAGATCCTTATACTGCGCGATAACTCCGCCCTTGACTATCCTTGAGACTCTGACCTCAATATTGGTCTTGTTCTCACAGGCAGCCTCAATCTCTTTCCACTGCGTGTTAAGTTCAAGTTTCTTCTTTGAGAGCAGAACGCCGCCGTCATTATCATCGGTCTTTAAGACCTTTGTCTCGATTTCGTCGCCTTCCTTAAATACGTCGGAAAGTGTCTGCCCTTCTTCCAGAGATACCTCGCCCGCTCTCAGGATGCCGTCTTTCTTGCATCCCAGGTTAATGATGACTTCATCATCATTTACTTCCACTACAGTGCCGGTCACGATTTCACCGACATGCGGGAGTTTAAGGGACGCGTCAATCTCATCCATAAAGTCCGCCATCGAATTGACTTCTTTTTCGTTGGTGATGCCTTCACTCATGTCAGAAATAACCTCCTTAATTATACGTTCGGGCGTTGACGCACCCGCCGTAATGCCTATTTTATTACAAGTTTTTAGCTCTTTCAATGGCAAATCGTTAATATTTTCAACGAAATAGGTCCTTTCACAGCTGTTTTTGCATATTTCATAGAGTTTTCCGGTGTTTGACGAGTTTCTGCCGCCTATTACGACCATTGAGTCGACCTTTGCCGCGAGCTCCGCCGCGGACTTCTGTCTTTCCGATGTGGCGTTGCAAATCGTGTTGCGGACATCGAGTCGGACGCCTTTATCCAGAAGCACTCTGACAACGCCGTCAAGGACCTCTTTTCTGATGGTTGTCTGACAGACGAGAAGAGCGTGATCAAGAGGAAAGGACGCCGCCTCTTCACTGTTTCTGAAAATCCATGCCCTGTTTCCGCACCAGCCGCAAGTGCCCGTGACCTCAGGATGCCCGGGATCGCCGACGATAATAACCGGCGTGCCTTTTAGATCCGCTTCATGCACAAGCTCGTGGATTCTGGCGACGAAAGGGCATGTAGTATCTATAAGGTCTATCCCGCGCTTTTCCGCCTCTTCGTAAAAATTCCTCGGTTCTCCGTGCGAACGGACAATAAGGAGGGCGCCTTCCGGAACTTCATCAAGATTTTCGATTATGGATACGCCCTTTGCGGTCAGTTCATCCGTTACATCGCGGTTGTGAATGAGCTGTCCGTGCGTATAAATCGGACGGCCGTGGGCGTTTTCTATTGTTTCGTAAGCGGCCTCGACTGCCTTTTTCACACCGAAGCAGAAGCCGCTGTGTTCCGCGCGTATTATTTCCAAACAGCACTCCTTTGAAATTCAAATGCATGAAATTTATTAACGCTGACAGAATCCGGTCCGTAATACGTAATTTTAAGGTTACTGTTCACACGTGTTATTTGAGTGACGGGCGGCATAAGCATCGCTACGGAAAAAGGTCCTCGCTTCGCGCAGTTTCTGCGAGTCGCCTGTCTCCTGCGGGGCGCGGGGTTAAACCGCTGCGCTTAAACCCCGCGCCTTGCCGCTC
>CAZTIY010000148.1:0-3325 GCA_964613765.1 uncultured Eubacterium sp. | reverse complement strand
CCAGCTTAACAGATTCAAACCGCGGCTCATTACGGAGCCCGTGCTCTGGTGAAAAACCGGCGGAGCTTCTGACGCGCAACAGCGCATTTTTGCAACTGATAAACGGTCTCTCAACCGGTGAAAAACAGACAGAGTTCCTGTCCCGCAAGGGGCGCATCCGTAATGCAGGGACATTTGTTTTTTCTGATTACGGCGGAGCGCGCCCCGGAACGGACGGCTTCAGATCTTAATTAAGCGGGGACCTCCGCGTCTGCCGTAATGCTGTTTGACGTCCGGCGCGCGGTGGTAAAAACGGACTGAATGATATATTGCTGTCATACCCGCGGAGTGTTCCGAAGGACCAGGCATATTGTTGCGATTAAGAAGAAATATTTTGAATGCGGGAATATATAAAGGTAACAGGCTCACGGACTCTGTCCGTGAGCGGAAAGTACAGGAGGAATGCGTATGTTGTATCAAACAACTCCGGAGCATGAGGCTCTGCGGGAGAAGATCCGCAAATTCGCGGAGGAAGAGATCAAACCGATCGCCTTTTCCCTGGACCAGAATAACGAATTCCCCGAGGAGGCCGTAAAAAAACTGGGAGAGATGGGACTGATGGGCATCCCGTATCCTGTAGAATACGGCGGCGCGGGACTCGACGTTCTGAGCTACGCCATCGCGGTCGAGGAGCTCGCGCGTGTCGACGGCGGCGCGGGAGTTATTCTTTCCGCTCATGTGTCACTGGGCAGCTATCCTATCTTTGCCTACGGAAGCGAGGAGCAGAAGAAGAAATATCTTGTTCCTCTGGCAAAAGGAGAAAAGATCGGGGCTTTCGGTCTGACCGAACCGAACGCGGGTTCGGACTCGGGCGGCACAGAAACTACCGCTGTCGACAAAGGCGATTACTATCTTCTTAACGGCGGGAAAATTTTCATCACCAACGCTCCGAGGGCCGATACGTATGTAGTGTTCGCGGTCACGACGCCGGACATCGGCACCCGCGGAATTTCCGCCTTTATAGTCGAAAAAGGCTGGAAAGGTTTCGAGTTCGGCGACCACTACGATAAAATGGGCATCCGCTCGTCCACTACCGCGGAGCTTATGTTCAATGACGTTAAAGTGCCTAAGGAGAATCTTCTCGGAAGGGAAGGCGAGGGATTCAAGATAGCGATGACCACTCTCGACGGCGGACGCATCGGCATAGCCGCGCAGGCGCTCGGCATTGCTCAGGGAGCTTATGAGAACTCGGTCGCCTACGCGAAGGAACGTGTCCAGTTCGGTAAACCCATCGGCTTCCAGCAGGCGGTGTCATTCAAGATCGCGGACATGGCTACGAAGCTGCGCTGCGCGAGGTTCCTTGTTTATTCCGCCGCGGAGCTCAAGGAGAATCACGAGCCCTATGCCACGGAAGCGGCCATGGCCAAGATGTATGCCTCAGATATCGCGCTGGAAGTCACTAACGACGCTCTCCAGATTCACGGCGGTTCCGGCTTCATGAAGGGTATGGAGGTGGAGCGCGCCTACCGTGACGCGAAGATCACCACGATTTATGAAGGGACTAACGAGATCCAGCGTGTAGTCATATCCTCCGCGATTATGGGTAAACCGCCCAAGTCTTCCGCGGGAAGCGGCAGCGCGCCTAAGAAGCCCGCGCCTGTCACAGGAGTCCGGAAGAAGATTATTTTCCGCGAGGGAGACGCTAAAGAGAAAGTTGATGCTCTTGTCGCCGCTCTGAAGAAAGACGGATATGACTTTACCGTCGGCATTCCCATGGACACTCCGATCGCTCAGGCGGAGAGAGTCGTATCCGCGGGCAGGGGCATAGGCGAAAGAGAGAACATGAAACTTATTAAGGATCTCGCCGCGGCCGCCGGCGCCGCCATAGGCTCCAGCCGTCCTGTGGCAGAGACTCTGAAATATGTTCCGCTCAACAGATTCGTCGGCATGTCCGGCCAGAAATTCACCGGGAATCTCTATATTGCCTGCGGAATTTCCGGCGCCGTCCAGCACCTCAAAGGGATCAGAGACGCTTCCACGATCGTCGCGATCAATAAGAACGCGGGCGCCCCGATATTTAAGAACTGCGACTACGGCATCGTAGGCGATGTGAACGAGATTCTGCCGATTCTCACGGAAGCGCTTGACACCGGCGAGAAGTTACCCGCGGGTCCCATGGTGAAGATAAAGAGACCCGCTCTCCCGAAGCCGGAGCCGATCGGACCGCGTTATGTCTGCGCAGGCTGCGGATATGAGTATGTCCCCGAGCGCGGTGATCCCGACGCGGAGGTCGTGCCCGGTACCCTCTTTGATAAGCTGCCTGAGGAATGGGTATGTCCGGAGTGCGGCGAAGGTAAGGAACAGTTCATACGGGAATAAGACCGGTTGACAGAACCATGGAATATTAGAATCTGAGATCTGAACCGCGGATTTCCGGGAAATCGGATTTCAGGGAAAATCAGATCTGATGCGGGATTCAAACCGTTTCCGGGGATTGAACCGGCCGTGAAAAATAAACGGAAAGATGAATCAATCCCGTGAAATTAAAGAGACAGCCTGAAAGGAGTGGCGAGTATGCATTGCGTAAGAG
This sequence comes from uncultured Eubacterium sp., assembly GCA_964613765.1. GTDB lineage: Bacteria > Bacillota > Clostridia > Peptostreptococcales > Anaerovoracaceae > Aminicella. The sequence goes on along the minus strand of CAZTIY010000148.1, from coordinate 756 downwards.
AAGTTACCGATAACCTTTACTGGGTGGGCGCGAACGACCACCGTCTGACATTGTTTGAGAACATTCATCCGATTCCGAAGGGGGTAAGCTACAACTCATATCTTCTGCTTGACGAGAAGACGGTGCTGTTCGACACTGTGGACTGGTCCGCCTGCCGTCAGCTTTTGGAAAACATTGAATACCTGCTCGGCGATCGGCCGCTTGACTACCTGCTTATCAACCATATGGAGCCGGACCACGGCGCGAGCATAGAAGAGATCCTGATCCGCTGGCCGGATGTGAAGGTCATTTCAAATGACAAAGCGTTCCTTCTCATGCGTCAGTTCGGTTTCCACGCCGACGAGCATGAGTGCATTTCGGTCAAAGAAGGAGACACATTCTCATTCGGAGAGCATGTAGTGACATTCGTCGGAGCGCCCATGGTGCACTGGCCTGAGGCTATGGTGACGTTCGACACAACGAACGGAGTTCTGTTCTCGGCCGACGCGTTCGGATCTTTCATCGCGCTCGACGGAAAACTGTTTGCCGATGAGGTTGACTTTGACAGAGACTGGATCGACGAGGCGCGCCGCTATCTGACGAATATCGTCGGGAAATACGGTCCTCATGTCCAGCGTCTTCTGGGTAAGGCCGCCGGCATTCTGGATCAGATCAAGTTCATCTGCCCGCTGCACGGACCGGTGTGGCGTAAAGACCTGGGCTACTTTATTGACAAATATGATAAGTGGAGCCGGTATGAGCCGGAGGAGAAAGGCG
>CAZTIY010000147.1:1785-3330 GCA_964613765.1 uncultured Eubacterium sp. | reverse complement strand
GCGCGAAGCGAGGACCTTTTTTCGCAACGGTGCTATGCCGCCCGTCCCTCAAATATCATGTGTGAACAGTAATATCGGCTGCGTATCATGAATCGATTCACATCATGAAACGATTCACAGAAATTCCCTTTGTAATTACAGATAGTTGTGATAGAATTTCAACGTTGCTATGTCAGTATCGGAATGAGGAGGATTGTCATGACGGAGGAGAAGAAGGGTCAGACAGCTGTACCGGAAGAAGAACCGGAGATTATAACCCTGGAATTTGACGATGATTCCAGGGTGAACTGCGAAATCATGGGCACTTTCCCCGTGGGTGAGAGTGATTATATCGCGCTCGCGCCGCTTGACGGGTCTGATGATGTATATCTCTATCGCTATCAGGAATATGACGACGCGTCATTCGAGATACTGGATATAGAGGACGATGCCCTGTTTGAGAAGGTGGTAAAGGAGTTCGAGGCAATAATGGCCTCTGATGACTGATTCTGTTCGGGAGAACAGTAATTACAGTATTTACAGAAATAAAACTCCTTGAAATATGAACCCCTCATGATATAATAGTCGGGCAGACGGGGTATGGCGCAGTTGGTAGCGCGCTGCGTTCGGGACGCAGAGGCCTTCGGTTCAAGTCCGAATACTCCGACCATTAAAGCCGGACCGTCGGTCCGGCTTTTTTATCGGTCATCAGATCCGTGACGACCGTTTTTTTCTTCGTACCGCCGCTTTATATCCGGTCTTACTGTTTATCAAATATTCCGGTCCTGTTCAGGATATTTCCCAGGAATACGCCGAGAAATCCGCATGATATAATTTCACCCGCCCCTACGGTCAGCATCATGACAAAGTATGAAAGTTTAAGGCCGTAAGCGTATTTCAGGGTTAACGGGACGATGAGAGAATTCGCAATCACAGGCGGTACCGCGGCGGGGACAAGACCTTTCTTTCTGAGCGTACGGGTTCCCAGGGCCCCCGCGAGCGTTGCGAGGCTGCCTGAAATCACATCGGGCAGAGGAGCGCCGCCTGCGATATTACCTATAAGGCATCCGGCGAACAGCCCCGGAACCGCGGCGGGGGTAAAGACGGGCAGAATCGTGAGCATCTCTGATATCCTGATTTGTATATATCCGAAACTCAGAGGGGCGAAGATTATCGTAAGCACCGCGTAAACCGCCGCGATCATGCCTCCCTGAGTGAGGTAAATCAGTTTGCCGTTTCTCATTTTGTGTTTTCTCCTTTAGTTTTTTTTAACGAGTGGAAGGTCTCGAACACTCGGCCTTGTTTTCCTCAGGCGAATTTATTACGGGAAATTCCTTTTCCTGCGTTTGGAATCTTAAAAAGTCTGTCCGCGGGAATTCGGTCTTCTCTGTCTTATTCAGATAAAAGTTCTGAAATTCCGGTTCGGACAGTATTCGAATCACCGCACCGCGGGCATTTAATAAAAATTCCGGGTCCGTTCACAAGAGCGGATCCGGATCATATATAAATGCGGTTGGAGGGATTCGAACCCTCGTCCAAACAAGCAATACATAAGCTTTCTACATG
>CAZTIY010000147.1:0-1775 GCA_964613765.1 uncultured Eubacterium sp. | reverse complement strand
CTCACGAATTGCTTCACACGGACCTGAACCGTGCGCGTCTGCCAATTCCGCCACAACCGCGCAGAACAATACTATTATACACAGCCGCGGTATTTTTGCAAGTCAAATCGAATTCAAAACCGGGGGTCTGTAAAAAGTTACTGCTCAGAGGGCAAATGAATACAGGCGGCTATCAGGGCAGCGGCATAACACCGCGGCGGAAATTTTCTGAAGCTTAGCATGCAGTTTCACGAAAGGAGCGGCGAGGAAATGAGCGGCAAGGCGCGGGGTTTAAGTGCAGCGGTTTAACCCCGCGCCCCGCAGGGGACAGGCGACTCGTAGAAACTGCGCGAAGCGGGGATCTTTTTTCGCAACGGTGCTCTGCCGCCCGTCTCTCAAATACCATGTGTGAACTGTAACTGTAAAAACTCCCGAAACCGGGTTTTACGGCTTCGTGGCAATCGGACGGCAGAGACAGTACTTCATCAGATTCTCGCGGCACCGCTTTTCCTCGCGGCTTCGGAAACCGCTTCGGCTACGGCCTTGCGGACCCGGGGATCGAACGCTTTGGGGATAATATAATCTTCAGAAAGTTCTTCATCGGAAATGAGCCCGGCCAGCGCCGCTGAGGCAGCTGTTATCATGTCATCATTGATATCATTGGCTCTTACGTCGAACGCGCCTCTGAAAACTCCCGGGAAAGCCAGTACATTATTTATCTGATTGGGATAATCACTTCTTCCGGTCGCGACTACACGCGCGCCGGCCGCTTTCGCCTCCTCCGGGAATATTTCCGGAACGGGATTCGCGCAGGCAAAGACGATCGCGTCACGGTTCATACTTCTTACCATATCCGGGCTAAGCACTCCCGGAGCGGAAACTCCTATAAATATGTCGGCACCTTTTAAAGCATCGGCCAATCCGCCCCGCTTCCCGGAAAGGTTCGTGAGTCCGGCCATTTCTTCTTTTACCGCGCTGAGATCTTCGCGTCCCTTGAAAATAATGCCCTTCCTGTCGGTCATTATTATATTCTTAAATCCCGAGGACAACAGCAGTTTTACAATCGCAATCGCCGCAGCGCCCGCTCCGGACGTCACCACTTTAACGGTCTCCTTGTTTTTTCCTGTGAGGCGAAGCGCGTTCGTAAGACCGGCAAGCGTTATAATCGCTGTTCCGTGCTGGTCGTCATGGAAAACAGGGATGTCACATTTCTCTTTTAACTTTTTCTCGATTTCAAAACATCGCGGTGCGGAAATATCTTCAAGATTAATCCCGCCGAAGCTTCCTGATATCAGATAAACGGTATTTACGAATTCATCGACATCTTTTGTCTTTATACAAATCGGGAAAGCGTCCACATCGCCGAACGCTTTGAAAAGCGCACATTTTCCCTCCATAACGGGCATACCGGCCTCGGGACCGATATCTCCGAGCCCCAGCACAGCCGATCCGTCGGTAATGACCGCGCACAGATTGTGCCGGCGTGTAAGATCATAGCTCCTGTCCGTGTTTTTCTGTATTTCCAGGCAGGGGGCGGCGACACCCGGTGTGTATGCCAGTGACAGGGCTTCCTTGCTGCCGACATCCGCCCTTGAGATGACTTCGATTTTACCTTTAAGCTTTTCATGCAGCCTGAGCGACTCTTCCGCGTAATCCATTTTTCTCCTTACCTGCGCAGCGTTTAAATCGCAATTTAAGTTACTGTTCACACATGGTATTTGAGGGACGGGCGGCATAGCACCGCTACGGAAAAAGGTCCTCGCTTCGCGCAGTTTCTGCGAGTCGCCTGTCTCCTG
>CAZTIY010000146.1:0-3437 GCA_964613765.1 uncultured Eubacterium sp. | reverse complement strand
TTTTTCCGTAGCGGTGCTATGCCGCCCGTCCCTCAAATACCATGTGTGAACTGTAACGTTCCCCGTTCTACATTCTGTCAGGCGCCTGAATCCCCAGAAGATCAAGCCCCTTCGCTATCGTATTCCTCGCCGCTACGGTAAGCGCAACTTTCGCTCTTCTCTCTTCTTTGTTCTCGACCAGAATATGCTCGTCGTGGTAAAACTTGTTATACGCCTGCGCGATATCGACAAGCTGTCTTGTTATGACAGACGGCTCGAACCTGTTCGCGGCTGATCTGACTGCTTCAGGGAATCCGTATATAAGCCTGATAAGCGCGTACGCGCTCCCGCAGTTGATGAAACTGTAATCTGTCTTTCCGCCCGACTCAGCCGCTCTCAGAGTTTCCGGATCCGTCTTTCTGAGAACACTCTGACACCGGGCGTGGGTATACTGGACGTAGGGACCTGTCTCACCGTCGAAGTTCAGCACGTGATCCCAGTCGAACACATAATCCTTGATTTTGCTGTTCGAAAGTTCGTTGAACATCACCGCTCCGACGCCGACAATTCTCGCTGTCTCATCCGCCGTCTCACCGGAAATTTCAGGATTTTTCTCTCTGATTATTTCTTTCGTCTTCGCTATGGCCTGTTTCAGGACATCCTCAAGGAATACGACGCGGCCCTCTCTCGTGGACATGGTGCCCTCTTTCAGACTTACCATGCCGAAAGGAACATGAATGCAGTCATCCGCCCACTCATAGCCCATAAGTTCCAGGACCTTCTTGAGCTGGCGGAAATAAAGAGTCTGCTGTGAAGCGACGACATAGATGTTTTTATCAAAATCATAAGTTTTCTTCCGGTATTCCGCAGTCGCTAAATCGCGCGTACAGTAAAGGGAAGTCCCGTCGGATTTCGTGATGAGAGCGGGCGGAAGACCGTATTCCTCAAGGTCGACTATGCCCGCCCCCTGAGATTCTTTCAGAAGGCCTTTCTCCTCAAGTTCACTGATTATGCCGGGCAGCATATCCGAGTACATGCTCTCTCCGTCATAAGCGTCAAATCCGATTCCGAGAAGCTCATACACTCTTTCGAATTCCTTAAGCGAAAGGTCCGTAAACCATTTCCACAGTCTGATTTCGTCCTCCCCTCCGTGCTCGAGGTCATAAAAAGTCTTTCTCGCTTCTTCATCAAGTCCCGGATCATCCTTCGCTTCCTGATGGAACCGGGTATAGTAGCCAAGGAGAGTCCTTATAGGATCCTTCAGGACCTCCTCTTCGCTTCCCCACCTTCTGTAGGCGCAGATCATCTTCCCGAACTGTGTGCCGTAATCTCCGATATGATTCGTCCTGACCACCTTATAGCCGAGATTCGCATAAATCTTATATATCGAGTTGCCGATAACCGTGCTCCTGATATGCCCTATATGGAACGGCTTCGCGATATTGGGGGAAGAGAAATCTATGACAACGGTTTTCCCCGCTCCTTCATCCGACCCCGCGAAACTCTCTCTGTCGAGCGCCGCATTCACCGTGATTTCCGCAACGCGCGTCCTGTCCGGGAACATGTTCACGAACGCGTTCACCTGCTCCACTTTTTCGAAAAAAGGATTACCTGACAGTTTACCGGCTATATCTTTCGCGATTACCTGCGGAGCCTTATGAAAAGTCTTCGCGAAACGGAAACAGGGAAAAGCATAATCACCCATCTCAGGATTCTGCGGAACCTCGACTGTCCCGAGAGCGTCCTCAAACGTTATGCCGTCCGTGACATCCGATATGAGACGCGCGATCATCTCTTTTACGTCAATCATGCTCTTCCTCCGTAGTATTCTCCCCTGCTCATCGATACGTTGCGGGAACCGGCTCTTCTGTCCCCTGCGCCCGGGGAGGTCCAGTTTTCCGGCCCGCGCGCCGGGTTGCCGCCTTAGCGTTTTACGGTGACTATCGTGACACCGTCTCCGCCTTCGTCATAAGCGCCGGGTCTTATTGATTCCACATGCCGGTTATGCCTCAGGTCGTTTCTCAGACCGTCCCTGAGTATTCCCTCACCGCGTCCGTGTATGATCGTAACTTCTTCAAGACCGCTCAGCGATACGTCATCCAAATATTTCGCCACATCCATCCTGGCGTCATCCAGACTCTCTCCCCGTACGTCTATCTCCGGCGATATCTCAAGCGATTTCATAAATGATGAAGCCTTCTGAACGACAGTCGTTTTCCTGTTCGCGGAACGGGAACCGTCATTAAGGAGCATCAAATCTCTCGCCGGCACTTTCATCTTCATCTGCCCGATCCTTACCTGCACCTCGCCGTCTTTATCGGGAAGTCCCGCAACAACTCCCCTCTGGTCGAGAGAAACGATTCTGACAAGGTCGCCTTTTCTTATCTCTGAAATCTTCACCGGTCTGGAATTCACCCTTACGACGACCGGCTCCTCAAATCCGGACTCTTCCTCTTTCAGTTTTTCCTTTGCTTTTTCAAACGCTTCGTTTCTCTTTCCGAGACTTTCGTTCTTAGCTATATTCCTGAGTTCGTTTCTGAACTCATCACCGGATATTTTAGCCTCCCTGATTATCATTCGCGCTTCCCTGCGCGCGTCCTGAAGGATTTTCTCTTTTTCTTTTTTCAGGTGCGCCGCCTGCTCCTCCACACCGGCATAATCCTGACGCATTTTTTCCGCGAGGGCCGCGGCTTCCGCGCGATCCTTCTCAGCCGCGCGCATATCATTTTCCACTCTTGAAATGAGTTCCTGAAATTCAAAATCTTCCTGTTCTATGTATTTCTTCGCCTCTTCTATGACCCGGCCGGGAAGACCCAGTTTTCTCGAAATCTCGAAAGCGTTGGATTTTCCCGCGACTCCTGTCATAAGTCTGTATGTGGGACGCAGAGTCTCCGTGTCGAACTCCATGGAAGCGTTCTCCGCTCCCTCAGCGGTCAGAGCATACTTCTTGAGTTCGTTATAATGTGTCGTCGCGCAAGTACAGACCCCTTTTGAATAAAGTGTCTTCAGCACGGCTATGCCGAGCGCGGCCCCTTCCGAGGGGTCAGTCCCTGCGCCGAGTTCGTCCAGAAGAACAAGCTTTCCCTCTCCCGCGTGCTTAATAATGAAAACTATGCTCTTCATGTGTGATGAAAAAGTGGAAAGACTCTGCTCTATGCTCTGTTCGTCCCCGATATCGGCGTATATATCATCCCAGACAGGCATCCTGCTTTCAGGAGATGCCGGAATATGTAAGCCGCTCTGCGTCATCAGTGAAAGAAGCCCTATCGTCTTGAGCGTGAGAGTCTTGCCCCCGGTATTCGGTCCCGTTACCACGAGTGTTCTGTAATTCTCCCCGAGGGATACTGTGAGAGGAACAGCCTTCTCCGGGTCCAGGAGAGGATGCCTTGCGTCCTTAAGGTAAAGACTGCTTTCTTCATTCAGGGTCGGTTCGGAACCGTTCATCCTGACCGAGAGCT
>CAZTIY010000145.1:0-3524 GCA_964613765.1 uncultured Eubacterium sp. | reverse complement strand
TTCGTGAAACTGCATGCTCAGCTGCGGAAAATTTCCGCAGCGGTGTTATGCCGCCACCTCGATAGCTGCCTATGTTCACTTATTTTCTGAACAGTAACCGGTTAAGACCTCCATGCTGAGATTATATGCCCGGAATCTTGACAGGGGACCTTCCTCATGTTATTTTCAAGCGGATTAAGATATTTTGCCGCCTGAAACCGGCGCGCACACGCGGCTTAAATGCGAATGTCCGTCCCGGACTGAAAGGAGTTACTTAATATGGCATTAATGACAGCGGGCGAATATATAGAGAGTTTACGAAGGATGAAGACCAGAGTTTATCTGTTCGGCGAACATATAGAGAATCCTGTGGATCATCCGATGATAAGGCCGTCCGTAAACAGTGTCGCCATGACTTACAGTCTGGCGCAGGATCCCGAATACGCTGATATAATGACCGCCAAGTCCGATCTCACGGGAGAGACTGTTAACCGGTTTACTCATCTTCATCAAAGCGCAGGCGATCTCGTGAAAAAAGTCAAGATGCTGAGACTCTGCGGACAGAAAACAGCGAGCTGTTTCCAGCGCTGTGTGGGCATGGACGCGTTTAACGCCGTATATTCGACGACCTATGAAATCGATGAGAAATACGGAACCGGGTACCACCGGCGGTTTACGGAATTTCTGAAGACGGTCCAGCGTGAGGATCTGACCGTGGACGGAGCGATGACCGATCCCAAAGGCGACCGTGGAAAGGCCCCGCACGCCCAGGCCGATCCCGATCTCTACCTTCACATCGTTGAGAGACGCCCGGACGGCATAGTGGTTAGAGGTGCAAAGGCTCATCAGACCGGAACGATAAATTCACACTGGCATATAGTCATGCCCACACAGGCAATGCGTGAAGAGGACGCGGACTACGCAGTTTCATTCGCGTGTCCCAGCGACGCAGACGGTGTGTTCATGATATACGGCAGACAGTCATGCGATACCAGAAAACTGGAGGACGGGGCTGACATTGATGTAGGCAACAGGCTTTTCGGCGGTCAGGAGGCGCTGGTCGTATTTGACAATGTCTTCATTCCGAATGAATATGTCTTCATGGCGGGTGAGTATGACTTCGCCGGCATGATGGTGGAGCGGTTCGCCGGTTATCACAGACAGAGCTACGGAGGCTGCAAGGTCGGGGTGGGCGATGTGGTGATCGGCGCGGCGGCGCTGGCCGCGGAGTATAACGGTGTGGAGAAGGCATCGGCCGTTAAGGATAAGATTATCGAGATGACGCATCTTAACGAGACAATGTACTCATGCGGCATCGCCTGTTCATGTGAGGGTCATAAGACTAAGGCCGGAAATTATGAGATTGACATGCTGCTTGCCAATGTATGCAAACAGAATGTCACACGCTTTCCGTACGAGATAGTGAGACTCGCCGAGGATATAGCGGGGGGACTCATGGTCACCATGCCGGGTGAAAAGGATTTTAAATCAGATACGGTTGTGGGGAGGAACGGTGAAACTATAGGAGATATATGCGATAAGTATTTCGCCGGAAGTCCCGAGGTTACAACAGAGAACCGGATGCGGATACTGCGTTTTCTGGAGAATGTCTGTCTGGGAAGCGCGGCTGTAGGCTATCTGACAGAATCCCTTCACGGCGCGGGCTCCCCGCAGGCACAGAGAATAATGATAAGCAGGCAGGGAAACATAGCGGAGAAGAAAAAGTTCGCGAAGAAGGTTGCCGGGATAACAGACTGAAATCTTTTTCCGCACTTCTTGACTGTAAAGGCTCAGATGTTAAAATTTTTATGGTTCGCCGAATTTTTATAGTTATATAGCGTGAACAGTGATGCAGAGGAGGATATTTTATGAACATCAGTGTGGCGGGTATTGAGAAGGCGCGTGAACTTCCGGATGATTTCGTGTATATCGATGAGCTTATTGAAGATTCCGTAATCGATGCCAAGTACGCGGGAACCGATAATTTCCTCGGCTGCCCGGTAGACGGGTACGAGAAGCCGCTCGTGGTAACGAGCAGGGAAGTTGCGGAATGCTGCGTAAAGGCGGCGGACATTCTGCGGGAGCAGGGATATATACTGCGGATTTATGATTCCTACAGACCGCAGAGGGCGGTGGATCATTTCTGCCGCTGGGGAGAGGATCTTGACGATATAAGGCGTAAGCCGCTTCACTATCCGGATATAGAGAAGGCTAAGATGTTTGAGGAAGGATATGTGGCGAGGAAGTCGACCCATACAAGGGGCTGCGCCATCGACCTTTCTCTCATCTATATGAATAATCATCAGGATGTCGACATGGGCGCGAGGTTCGACTTCATGAGTCCCCTCAGCTGGCCTCTCAGTGATGATGTGACGCCCGAACAGAAGAAAAACCGTATGATCTTGAGGGAGGCGATGACAGAGGCCGGATTTAAACCGCTTGAGATAGAATACTGGCATTTCTATCTTGATCCCGAGCCGCATCCCGACACATATTTCGATTTTCCGATCCGTTAATGTCAAATTAGCGGGATAAGCGCGGGGCCGGTCACGCAGGTTCACCTGTGAGACCGGCCCGTTTGTTTATATCGGAAGTGCCGAAGTGCTCCTTATACGCGATCAGTTTTATGAAGAATTTGTGATAACCGTGAGTATTTGTGCGTCATGTGTTGTGTCTGTAAACAAAATTTTAAAAATTCTTTTGTAACGCTTGACTATATCCATAGATTGGATAAAATTTAGTTGTATTTTTTGAGAAAGGAGGAAAAAGAGTATGTTGTTTGAAAAACTCCTGGGTCATCCTTTGATTCAGGCGGACAACACCTGGGGTCTGATGGGCGTCATGTGCGTTTCTGTCGCTGTAGCTATTTATCTTGAGCAGAAATATGCCTGGGCCTCCAAGTTGTCCGGCGCTATTATCGCACTTATTCTCGCCATGGTCATGGCAAACATCGGCATCATACCGGTAAACAGCAGTCTTTATGACGATATTGTCTGGGGATTCGTCGTTCCCATGGGCATTCCGCTTCTTCTTCTGCAGTGCAATCTGAAGAAGATCTGGAGCCAGACCGGTCCCATGCTGGTGGTATTCTTACTGGGCGCTGTAGGAACAATAGTCGGGGCGTTCATATCGTTCTTCGTATTGAAGGGTCCGTATCAGGCGACAGGCGGCGAGGTCAAAGATCTTGCGGCCGTAGCTTCCATGATGACCGGTTCCTACATCGGCGGCGGTGTGAACTTCGCCGCGATGGCGGCGCAGCACGGGTTGCAGGGTACTGATATTGCGGGTGCCGCAACAGTGGCGGACAACCTGCTGATGGCCATCTACTTCTTCGTGCTGATCATGATCGCCGGTTCAAAGTTCTTCCGCAAGCATTATAAGCATCCGCATATCGATGCTGTCGAAGCGGGGGACAAGGGTGAAGCCCAGACGCAGGCTGCCGCGTTCTGGAGCCGCAAGGATATCTCTCTTAAGGATATCGCGATCAACTTTGCGTATGCAATCGTGGTCGTATGGGTCTCCAACATCATCGCCGGAATCTTTGC
>CAZTIY010000144.1:0-3621 GCA_964613765.1 uncultured Eubacterium sp. | reverse complement strand
ACAAATGTCAGGGAGTTCCGTTTCACGCAAGTATCAGAAAATCCCGCATCTCCCGAAATCCCATATCCTTATACAGTTTTTCCCCGGATTCTGAAGTCTCCAGGTAAATCTTTCCGGCTCCTTCCTCCTCGGCCCTGTCAATCAGCCACCCGACGACTTTTCTTCCGATACCCTGTCCCCTGAACTCCGGAAGCGTATAAATGTTCATAAGATATCCGCATATTCCGCTGCGGTTATCCGGGGACGGCATTTCATGATATATGCAGATTCCCCCGCAGCCGACCGCCTTATCTCCCCGGTACGCGAAACATGCCTTATGTCCTCCGCGAGGTATTTCCGACAGATAATAAAGGCGGTTTTTTTCAAAAAGTTCCGCGATTTCCTCATCCGTTTCTTCTGAATCCTGCATTCCGAACACCTCACGGAGCACCCGCATCCTCCACTCCATGAGAATATTCAGATCTTCTGTTCCCGCCTGTCGTATTTCTGTATCCGCATTTCTATATTCCATGTACCGCGCCCTCCTTCATAACGACCGGGAGCTTTTCCGTATCCGGTTTCCCGTTCGCGTTCAAAGGTATCTGATTCATCCTGATCATATACTCAGGAATCATGAACGTCGGAAGATCCGCCGCGAGTTCTCTGCGCACATCGGAAACTCTCAGATCATCATTCGCGGGAACTATATACGCAATCATGTATGACAGTCCGCATTCATCGGTAAACGCCCTTACCAGAGCCTGACTCACGTTCCGGCACTGATACAGCCTGGATTCAACCTCGGCTACTTCAACGCGTTTCCCGTAAATCATGATCTGATCATCCTTTCTGTGAAGGAATGCTATATTCCCGTCGGGAAGGAAGTAACCGAGATCCCCGCTCCTGTACATCACACTTCCGTCAGACTGAACCTCAAATGCCTTGTTCTCCTCTTCATGATCTCCTGTGTAACCGAGAGAAACACCGCCGCCGTATATACAGATTTCCCCGGCCGCTCCCGCCGGCACTTCCGCGCCGTTTTCATCAAGAACGCGAATCGAGGCCCCTTTTACCGCCTTTCCGATCGGATATGTTCCGTCCCCGAGTACAATTCCGTCATTACAGCGGTAATATGACGCGCATACAGTAGTCTCCGACGGACCGTATGTGTTGTATACTTCCGCCTGCGGAAGCAGTCTGTCAACATAAGCTCCCCGAAGCACATCGCCGCCGCTAATCATAAGCCTGACCGAGTCAGGAATTTTCTCCAGATGATTGAACTCCGCGAGAAGATAAGGGAATCCGCTGATTATCGTTACCCGGTTCCTTTCGATGAATCCGGCAAGTTTTTCCGCGGTTCCCCTGTCTTCCGCGGAAGGAACCGCTATTGCCGCGCCGTTTAAGAGGCTCGCGAACACTTCTTCCACGAATATGTCGAAAGTGCATACTGAATACTGGAGCATGACATCGCCCGGAGCAGGATGAAATTCACTCGCAAAAGCACGCGCGTAATGACAGACATTGGCCTGTGTCACGCATACACCTTTCGGTCTCCCCGTCGTTCCTGATGTATAAAGTACATAAGCGGGAAGTGACGGATCATCCGCCGCCTTCCCCGCATCAGACGGGACCCCTATCCCGCATATCTCGCAGTCTACGAACCGGACGGGAAACCCGGCGAGTTTGTCTTTGTAATCCCTCTCCGTCAGAATAAAATCGGCCCGGGCATCTTCCATCATGTAGCGGATGCGTCCGGCCGGAAAATCGGGTTCCGCGGGCACATAACGGGCGCCGGCTTTAAGCACAGCCAGGATGGATGCCACCATTTCCGCGCGGTGACTCATGACAATGCCGACCGTCTTCACGCCTTCCGGAAAAGTCCCGGCAATAATGTCCGTGAGCCGCAAAAGTTCACCGAATGTCATTGTCCTGCCGTTCTCTGTTACTGCTTTCTCATTCTCGTGCTTAACGGCAGTTTCACGAAAAACAGAATAGACCGTCTCACTCATTTTGAACCTCCGATTCTGTAAGTATCCACGCGATCCCTTTTGCCATCCGTAAGTCCGGCTGTTTATAATGATTTCCGGGATTGAGTTCGAACACCGCGTTTATTCCCCGCCCCTTCATGTATTCCGCCGTCTTCTCCGTGTTCTCCCGAACGGGCGCAAGGAATTTATTTTTCGTACGGGCCTCCTTATCTCCGAGTGAAAAATACATTCGGGACACGTTCGCTTTAATTTCATGCGAACGCACATATTCATAAAACCCGGGGAACCACAGCGAACCGGACGCGCTCGCCACCCGCGTAAACACATCCGTGTTACAGACGGCATACACGGCGAACAGACCCGCGAGAGAATAACCCGCGAGAGCTCTGACCGCCGGTCTGATTCCTGTCCCGTTCTCCGCGGCGGGAATTATCTCCTCTGTCAAAAGTTTAAGATAATCATCCGCTCCGCCTGTACAGGGATTGTCGCGCGGAGAAATCGGCGGGATGGCCCACGGAGACATATCGTGATCCCAGTTAAGGCCGGATACGGCGGCAAGGTTAAACGGCGGACATCCCGCCTTGCTGCAGGCGTTCCACACTGAATTTCCCTCTCCCATCACCGTGTTCAGATAAACAACCGGCGCCTCCTTATCCCCGCATTCGTAAAGAGTTATCTTCTTGTCCTGTATCGTAAATTCTTCCATTCGATTCGCTCCCGTAAGTCAGGTCTGATTTCTCATTCTCTCAGACCCCATTAAATTTGACACATATAAATAGACGTTCCTGAAAAGATCGCGTTAAAAAATCAAATTCGGACGAAACATCAGAATTGGGGCTCCTTCCGGCTCTTCATCGAAAGTGTCATTGCCTTTGAAAACAAATATTTTTAAATTCAGAACAGCTGCGTTCGTTCCGTCAGAAAATCAAGCAGACTGCAATGGCAGATACCGTTATCGTCATAGTAGCTGTGAGGAATATCCGCGCGGATAACTATCTTCTTGAAAAAGTCCCTTGTAAGCAGCAGCGATGAAAGCTCGGACTTTGTTTTTTCGTCATTGTCCATACGAAACGCGGACTGAATATACAGCCTTCTGTCAGCATCATTTACCACAAAGTCTATCTCCTTTTGTACGTTGCGTTTTTCCGAACGGTCGGTTACCACTCCTACATCAACGCTGCTGCCTCTGCGGACGAACTCGTTGTAGATGATGTTTTCCATAAGGTGCCCCGGTTCATACTGCCTGTAATTCAGCCTTGCATTACGAAGTCCCGTGTCGGCATAGTAATATTTATTCGGAAACTTGAAATAGTTTTTTCCTTTAACGTCATATCGCTGCGCCTTTGATATGAGGAAGGAGTCAATGATAAGCTGTATATATCTCTGAACGAGCGCGGAATTGATCTTTTCTTTTTTCATACTTGCAAGAGCATTGGCTATATTTGCGGGGTTTGTAAGAGAGCCTGTCTGCGACGCAAGAAAATCCAGAATATCTGACAGAATATCCTCGCGCTCTATACCGCCACGCTCTGCAATATCCTTAATATACATCTCACGGTAAAGTTCCGAAAGATAATCCTTTTTGTCACGTTCATCGGGAATAGCGGTTATCCTCGGCATTCCGCCGTACAGCATATACATATCCAGAGCCTTT
>CAZTIY010000143.1:0-3655 GCA_964613765.1 uncultured Eubacterium sp. | reverse complement strand
ATATGCCTCGACGCCGCCCGTCAGTTGCTCGCTGACAACGAAAGCGGTCCGGTCGTAAACGGCGAGATACACATCCATATCATCATCGCTTGACGAAATGAAATCCGTTATCGCGGCCGTCGCCTCCTGAAGAGCCTCAGCCTTAGGATACCCGAATATTCCGCTTGAGATAAGAGGGAAGGCAACACTCCCGCATTTATTCTCAGCCGCAAGTTTCAGCGACTCCGTGTATGCGGAGCGGAGAAGTTCAGCGCACTGTTTTTTATTCCCGCTGTCGTAAACAGGACCTACAGCGTGGATCACATACCTTGCGGGAAGCGCGAAGCCGGGCGTTATCGCCGCCCCGCCTGTTCTAACCGGCGCGGCCCTGTCACAGGCCTTCTCCATTTTCCGTATTCCCGCTGCGCGGAAAATCGCGCCGCAGACACCGCCGCCCATTAAAAGCCGTGAATTCGCGGCATTTACGATTGCGTCGACATTCATTTTAGTTAAATCCTGACGGACGATTGTAAACGGCATGACGCGCGCCTCCTTACCTATTTGGAATCCTTTTATTTCATTTTTTATTATTCCGGCGAAGAGAAAAACAACTACAGGTGAAGATATTACATTTCGTATATTATACGAATACATTCTAAAATCAAGGTACATGCGGTAAAATATAATATGCACCAAAACAGACGCGCAAAAAAGCACATTGACCTCTGTTGTCAATACGATAACACAACATTTGACAGGAATGGATTATAGTGGAGTCATGATCGATCTTGCCGGTGACCCCGTGCCGAACGGTAAGGGTGGATTTTTTGATCATGTTCATGAGATGAGTTCGAGTGTTCCGGGATCTCCTCCGAAGTTGAGAAAGGCGTCCGCGTGTTTATCGAGTGGATGAAATCCGGCAAGCTTGAGATGAGGATGTACACAAAAGCGCCGATCCATGCCAAAGTATATATCATGAGAAAGGATCCGGAGAAGGTACCGGACATGTACGGTAGCGTTATCACAGGCTCCGGCAATTTCTCGGAAGCGGGGCTTTTAAATAATCCGGAATTCAATGTTGAATTAAAGGATTATTCCGATGTCAGGTTTGCCCCGGATAAATTTGAAGAATTGTGGGAGCAGTCGGAGTATATCAAAGATATATATTGAAACAGTGCAAAACAATACCCGGATGAAGGATGACATCACTCCCCGGCAGCTGTATCTTAAAACCCTCTATGAATTCTTTAAGGAGAGATCAACGGAGACAAGGAAAACTTTCAGACCCTTCTCCCGGAAGGCTGCATGCGGTTTCAATGCGGAATTAACGCGGCTCCTTCATAACAGCGGCTCGGAAATCCGGGAAACATTATACAAATAACAAAGCGGAGGAAGAAAAAAGAGTTAATCGGAGAAAACGCCGGAAACACGCCGACGCGACATTGATTACGGCAGCAGTTCCTCCGTTTCATCTTTATATTTATCCAGCACGAGCTTCTCCTGCATCTTAATGAGAAATTCTTTGCCTGTTTTTGAAAGCGGCCGTCCATTTACTTTCAGCCATCCGATTTCCTGTGTCACGGAAGGGTCCGCGAGCGTAATCGCCTTAATGCTGTTATGGAATGAATCCTGCCGGTACGCTTTCCTGTTCTTCGTCGCTATGTGGTAAACGTCCGAATTCTGGAGAAACTGAAGGAGGCTCGCCCGGTCGGAAACATATACGACCTGCGACGGTTTAAGAGAGTCTGTGTAGAATTTTTCCAGATCAGATATTTGATTATCTCTTTCCTCATAGGAAATTATCGGATGACCGGTTAAGTCAGACAGTCTTACAAAGGCTGTATCCTGCGTATAAAACGGGGAATTCTTTCCTACAAGAATGCATGCGTCTTCTGTTGTCATCCTGTGGTATTCAAGATCGAATTTGACCAGAATTTTAATAAATTCATCTCTCTTTGCCGCGGGAATGCTCACTATTCCTATCTCGGCTTCTTTACGCGCTACGGCATCTATCACGTCGCTTCTGGAACATTCTTTAAGTTTGAAAGTCATGCACGAACTGTTATTTTCTCTGAAAACCTCGAGATAAATGTAAGAAACGAACAGGAAATAATATGAAGCGACGGAAAAGGTTTCGCCCCATTCTCCGCGGAAAGAAGACATGCCCTGTATATATCTGAACTGCCTCACTATTATTTTCGCCTGCTCCAGAAACGCCTCACCGAAAGCTGTAAGCGTAGTACCGCTGTTAGAGCGAATGAATATACGCTGATTGATTTCTTTCTCCAGATCCCGTACGGATGTGGAAAGATTGGACTGGGACATATATAAATTTCTGGCTGCAAGAGTAATTGAACCGGTCCGCGCGATCTCTATCACCTGCGTCAACTGTTCAATTTTCATATATAATCCGACCCTTCGCTGACCGTTAATGATACACGCTTATATAATGATACACGCTTATATTATAATAGAATTATCTCCTCTGATGTGACCTCAAATGCCGTGACGAATATAAAAAAAACAGTTTCCACATTTATTTTATATATCATCCGTGATATCCCCCGCAACTTATAATTTATACAGATTCCGTACTGATACCGGCGGCTGAAATTATTGATATGTTTATGTAAATTTATGGAAAGCTGAGGTGAAAACATGAAAACTTTGATAGCCGAAGATGACATCTGGACTATCTGGGCTGTTGTGATCTGCATAACCGCGCTGGCATTCTACCTGGAGCAGAAGTTCAGCTGGGCGGCAAAGATCTCGAGCGTGCTGCTCGCCCTGATAGGAGCTCTGATACTGGTGAACACGCGGGTCCTTCCGACTGCATCACCGGTTTATACCGCATTGGGTAATTATATATTGCCCCTCGCAATACCGCTTCTTCTGTTTCAGTCTGATCTTCGCAGGATTGTAAAGGAAAGCGGCCGACTTCTGATAATCTTTATCGTCGCGAGCGCTATGAGCATTCTGGGAGGAATACTGTGCGGTTTCCTGTTCAGATCGTCGCTGGGAGATCAGACAGCGGGCTATGTGGCGGTGGAGGTCGGAGCCGACATAGGCGGAAGCGTCAATCTCGTCGCGATGGCCAGCGCTTTCAACGTGGATGAAAGCATAATGAATGCTTCCCTTATAATAGGGAACCTGATCATCATTATCTGGACCGCGGCGATTATCGCGATTCCTAATATGCCGTTCTTCAGAAAGCATTACAGACATGACCATATTGACGCGCTGGAGGCCAATATCCAGCTGAGTGAAGGGGAAACCATGGATTCCAAATTCTGGAAGCGGCAGGGCATTTCTCTCCTTGATATCGCGAAATGCCTTGCCATAACATTTGCCATAAACGCTGCCGCGCAGTTCATCTGCAACGCAGTCAACGGTTCTTCCGCCCCGGAACTCGTAAAAACATTCTTCGGGAGCAATTATCTGGTAATTACGACTCTCACTATCGTGCTGGTTACGGCCATGCCTAAGGTATTTGAAAATATTCACGGGGCGACCGAACTCGGGACGATTATGATCACCATGTGGTTCGTGCAGGTAGGCGCGGGCGCGCGGATCAGCGAAATCATATCCATAGCGCCGTCGATACTCGGATTCAAGATTCTGATGTCCGTCATCAATATCGGCGGTGTCCTCTTAATCGGCAAGTTATTCAGGTGGA
>CAZTIY010000142.1:1148-3689 GCA_964613765.1 uncultured Eubacterium sp. | reverse complement strand
TCAAAGGGGCTTCTCTTAATGAAATCAGAAAAGACATGAAAAAACGGGGCGGCCGCAAGTGACACATACCCTGCGTAAACTGAATGAACGGGGCAGCCGCAAATGACGTGTTCCCGCTTTCACCGTAATACCCGGTCGCCATAATGGACGGGGCGGCCGCAAGTGACGCATACCCTGCGTAAACTGAATGAACAGGGCGGCCGCAAGTGACACATACCCTGCGTAAACTGAATGAACAGGGCGGTCGCAAGTGACGTGTTCCCGCTTTCACCGTAATAACCGGTCGCCATATATGACGGATTCCCGGCGTTCACTGATACAATGAATGCCGGGAATTATTTTTCAGTAAACAACCTCTCCGTCTTTCCCTCCTGCCCGCGCTTTATTTCAGTGGCAGAATATGGTATGATTCTCGTTGAAATTCCGTCCGAGGGCTTTACGCGCGGACCGGTGCATGCCACCGCAGAATGCGGAGCGCGAATGCCGGGTCGGAATTTTATACGCACCGCGACGGTGCAAGGCTTCTCCGGGTGCGGAGAGCGATTACCGGTCGGATTCCGTGCCTTGCCCGCGCCGCACATGGTTCCTCCGGGTGCGAAGAGCGAATGCCGGCCGAATTGAAAACGCGCCGCGCCTCGTGACAAAAAATCAAATCGCAGATAAACGATTATGCCGGCGCGACAACTGTCCGGGCTGAGACTGTCATGCCGGGGCGGGTACCGTACCCTGCCCGCGCCGCGCGGGAATGAAATGATAATGATTTTGCCGGAAAGGAGATTCCGCCGTGAGCATACTTGAGAGAATTTTCGGGGACCTTAACTCCAAGGAGGTCCGTAAGATAGAGAAAACAGTAGACGTCATCGAGTCTTACGACGATGAAATGTCGAACATGTCAGACGCGGAGCTCAGGCAGAGAACGCCTGAGTTCAGGGAGCGGCTCGCGGACGGCGAGACGCTTGACGATATACTGCCGGAGGCTTTTGCCGTGGTACGGGAGGCCGCGTACAGGACTGTCGGAATGAAACCGTTCCGTGTTCAGCTCATCGGCGGCGTCGTCCTTCACCAGGGCCGGATAGCAGAGATGAAGACAGGCGAAGGGAAAACTCTCGTCGCGACGCTCCCGGTTTACCTGAACGCCCTTGAGGGAAAAGGCGTCCACGTCGTTACCGTGAACGATTACCTCGCGAAACGTGACTCCGAGTGGATGGGCCGCGTCTACACCTTCCTGGGCCTTACCGTCGGCTGCGTCATTCACGGCATAAGCGACGTGGCGCGGAAAGCGGCGTACCGGGCGGACGTCACATACGGGACGAATAACGAGTTCGGCTTTGACTATCTGCGGGACAACATGGTCATATATGAAGAGAACCTGACACAGAGACCTCTTAACTACGCCATCGTGGACGAAGTCGACTCCATACTCATCGATGAGGCGAGAACGCCGCTCATCATTTCCGGCGAGGGCACGGAATCTACGGATCTGTATAAGAAGGCCGACCGCTTCGTCAAAACTTTGACGAGAGATGATGATTACGAGGTGGATGAAAAAGAGGAACAGGTCTCGCTCACGGAGGCCGGCGTGACGAAAGCCGAGAAATACTTCTCTCTCGACAATCTGAGCGACCCGGATAATATGGAAACAAACCATCACATCCAGCAGGCGCTGAAAGCGCATAACCTGATGGAGCGCGATGTCGACTACATAGTAAAAGACGGTGAAATCATTATCGTCGATGAATTTACGGGACGCCTCATGTTCGGAAGACGCTACAGCAACGGACTCCATCAGGCGATAGAGGCAAAGGAACACCTGCTCGTCCGCTCAGAATCCAAAACGCTCGCGACGATTACGATCCAGAACTATTTCAGGATGTATCAGAAACTCGCCGGAATGACAGGCACGGCAAAAACGGAAGAGGACGAGTTCCGCGACATCTATAACATGGACGTTGTCGTGATCCCGACTAACAGGCCTGTCATCCGGAATGATCTGCAGGACAACGTTTATCAGACGGAAAGAGGAAAATTCCGGGCGATAGCCGACCGGGTTGAAGAGATACACAGTACAGGCCAGCCGGTTCTCATCGGCACGATTTCGATAGAGAAATCGGAACTTTTGAGCAGACTTCTTAAAGAACGCGGAATAAAGCATAATGTTCTCAACGCCAAGCAGCATGAGCGCGAGGCTGAGATAGTCGCGCAGGCCGGACGCAAAAACGCGGTTACAATAGCGACGAACATGGCGGGCCGCGGAACGGATATCATACTGGGCGGAAATCCTGAGTTCGACGCCCGCCGGGAGATGCGGAAAGCCGGGTACGGCGACGACGCCGTTAATTTCGCGACCGGCCACGAGGAATCGGACAACCCGGAACTCCTTAAGGCGCGTGAGGATTATCAGGCTTTCCTCGCGAAGTTCAAACCGGAGCATGACGCGGAACATGAGGAGGTCGTAGGGCTCGGCGGTCTGTTCATACTCGGTTCGGAGCGGCATGAGTCGCGGCGTATAGATAACCAGCTCCGCGGACGGTCCGGACGTCA
>CAZTIY010000142.1:0-1138 GCA_964613765.1 uncultured Eubacterium sp. | reverse complement strand
TGGCTGCTTTTGCGGGATCCCTGCTGATTACAGGCGTCGTGCTGCTCTTTTCCCAGCGGGCGCAAAATATGTCCATGCTTCTGGTCATCGGCATTATGGTGGGATACATATGTTCGGCGGTGACAGACTTCAGAACATCGTCGATAAGCTCGGCGTTGAAGAGGATGACGCCATAGAAGCCGGCATGCTGACAAAGACCATAGAGAACGCGCAGAAAAAGGTCGAGGGCAGAAACTTCGGCATCCGTAAATATGTACTCCAGTACGATGATGTCATGAACAAGCAGCGCGAAATCATTTACGCGCAGAGAAGAAAGGTCCTGTCCGGCGAAAATCTCAGGGACTATATCATGAACATGATACGCGAGATAGTGAACATAACGGCGGAGCCCGTCACGCTCGCGTCCAGATATCCCGAGGAGTGGGATTTTGACCAGCTGGAGAAGAATCTCCGCAAAGTGGTTCCCGCGTATAAAGCGCCTGAGTATTCCGTATCAGACCTTTCCGCCATGACAAAGGAATCGCTCTGCGACAGCATTTTCGAGGATTTCGAGAAGCTGTACGAGGCAAAGGAAGAGGAAAACGGCTCTGACAGGATGCGCGAGGTTGAGCGGATGATCCTGCTGAGGGTTGTCGACAATCTCTGGATGGATCATATAGACGCCATGGATCAGCTTCGCGAGGGAATCGGTCTCCGCGCTCTCGGTCAGGAAGACCCTGTTGCCGCGTACGCGAAGGAAGGCTTCGATATGTTCGAGGCCATGGTGGACGAGATACGGCTTGAGACCGTCAACTACTGCTATAACGTGACGGTCGAGACTGATACCGACCGCAGGGCCGTGGCAGTCATACGGACCGCGTCCAAGGACGCTTTTGTCGATGAATACGCTGAAGAGGGCGGAGGAGCGAATGCTTCCGGCAAAGGCAAAAGCAGGAACGCAGAGAAAAACGCGAAAGGCGGTATGCCGGAAAGCAGAAACAAGGTGCCTGAGCGCGAGACCGTGCAGGAGACGTACAGGAGAAAGAAGCCGAAAGTCGGAAGAAACGACCCCTGCCCCTGCGGGAGCGGAAAGAAGTATAAGAACTGCTGCATGAACAAGGATCTCGCGGCCGAGCGGCAGGAACACGCCGGTTGAGCG
>CAZTIY010000141.1:2793-3739 GCA_964613765.1 uncultured Eubacterium sp. | reverse complement strand
GAAGCAGAAAATTTTGGTGGGTATGCAAGCTCTAAAATTATAAAATACGCATTCTTGATGTCTGATGAGGCCTTGTCTTCATTGGGCAAAAGAGTGCCAGACCTCATTGATTATGCAAATAATAGTCTAATTGATTTCAAAGGCAATATAGATGCTCAGCTATCATCAATGATGAATTTGACTGATGCAGAGTGTGAACATATTTCGCAATGTTTGTTAGAAGCTGAAAGGAAAGATGAAATAGAATAATGCCCGCTATTCAGGTTAAGACAGCTTCAAAGGTTATACCGCAGTGCTATACGTTCACCACGCACGGCGTGCCTGCGCATGACGACTGGTCGAAATCCGTCCACGAGATCGACCTGCAGCTGTACCGCAAATACGGACTCGACGAAAAGGAAATAGAATTTATAGAAACGCACGTAAAGGAGATGAGATAAATGGATAGTGTAACGATGGCAAAAGCACAGCAGATTTTAAGCACATTTAACGATGAAGAGTTACAAGGATTTATTTTGATGTTCAGTCAAAAAAAGAAATATTCCGCCGAATCTCAGGAAGATCGCAGGGCGGAAAAGCTTGCTGCAGCCGAAAGAATTGCCGCGAGGAGAGTGAGCTTGCCTGCTGATTTTGACGAAAGACGGGAACTGCTTGATCAACTTGATGAGAGGTACGGCATATGAAAATATTGATTGATACAAATGTTCTGCTCGACTATGTAACATCAAGAGAACCTGACACGCATACGGCAATCGCAGTTATTGACAAGTGCATAAATGAAGAAATTGAAGGATATATGGCAGTTCACTCTATCCTGAATATGTTTTACATATTGCGAAAAGCAATGCCCGATACGGCGGAGCGAAGAAATCAGCTTCTGGATTTAACGGTTTTTCTTGATATTGTAGAAATTGACGGGGATATGATTCTGCGGGCTTTACGCAAC
>CAZTIY010000141.1:0-2783 GCA_964613765.1 uncultured Eubacterium sp. | reverse complement strand
TTCAATCTGAATGTGCCGCAAAAATTCATGCCGATTATATAGTGACACGCAATGAGAAAGATTTTGTAAAAAGCAAAGTACAAGCTGTTTCGCCGGAGATGTTATTGAAGATGGTTAAGGAGATGGCGTAAACGGACAGTGTAACGATGGCAAAAGCACAGCGGATTTTAAGCACATTTACCGATGAGGAACCGGAGGGTTGAACAATGCTCGAAAATTTGCTCGGAATCACGGACGCGGCTGAACTTGCGCGAGAAGAAGAACGCATCAGCAAGAAAAGAGCGGCCGAATTGTTTGAAACAGGTTATCTGGACACATTAACGCCGGGAACTTTTGAGACGCTTTCGGCGATTCATAAATTCCTTTTCGGGGATATCTATCCGTTCGCGGGACAGCGGAGAAATGTCAATCTGGCAAAAGGCAGTTTCCGCTTCGCTCCCGTTATGTATCTTGACGCCGCACTGGAAAATATCGAAAAAATGCCGCAAAGCACCTTTGATGAAATCATAGAAAAATATGTGGAAATGAATATTGCCCACCCCTTCCGGGAGGGAAACGGGCGCAGCACACGCATCTGGCTTGACCTCATGTTAAAAAAGGAACTTGGTTTTGTGATTGACTGGAGCAGGGTGGATAAGGAAGATTATTTTCTTGCGATGGAAAGAAGCCCTGTCAAAGACGTTGAGATCAAGCATCTGTTGAAACAGGCTTTGTCCCGTGAAATAGATGACCGTGAAGTATATATGAAGGGAATCGATCACAGTTATTATTACGAGGGATACTCCGTCTATAAAACTGAGGAACTGTAATAATCAATCAGAGACAGAGTTTACAGAAACGCACGTAAAGGAGATGGCGTAATGCCCGCTATTCAAATTAAAACGGCAACAAAGGTTGTACCGCAGTGCTATGCCTACACCACGCCCGGCGTGCCCGCGCATGACGGCTGGACGAAAATCGGCTTCACCGAGCGGGATGTGGAGACCCGCATTAACGAGCAGACACATACCGCCGGCGTCGCGCATAAGACCCATTGGGCCATGAGAGCGGCTTATATGACGCCGCCCTACGGCACTTTTACGGATAAGGACTTCCACGCCTATCTGAAGAGACTCGGTGTCTCACGTGAAGCGGGGACAGAGTGGTTTCTCATAGATCCGGACGCCGCCCGCGGCGATTTCATTGATTTTACGCAGAATCACGGCGCGGTATCTGCAGAGGATGCCGATGCCGCGATTCCGTATAAGCTCCGTGAGGAGCAGCAGGAGGCCGTGCGGAGGACGGAGGAGTATTTCAGAAGTCACGGGAACGCCGAATTTTTGTGGAACGCGAAGCCCCGTTTCGGAAAGACACTCTCCGCCTACAACCTTTGTGCGAAAATCGGGGCTAAGAACATCCTCATCGTGACGAACCGCCCGGCCATCGCCAATTCCTGGTATTCCGACTACGAACGGTTCGTGGGCCGGACCGGCGGGTATTTCTTTGTTTCCAGAGTGAAGGGAATCAAGGATAAACCCCTCGTCATGGATTACAGTACATACGAGAATGACGCGAAATCCAGACGGAACCGTCCCGACGCGGTTCCCATGGGGCTGATAGAGTTTGTCTCTCTTCAGGACCTGAAGGACTCGATTTATTTTGGCGGCAGCACTCCGAAGCTGAAAGAGGTTCATAATCTCGTTTGGGATTTACTCATCATCGACGAGGCGCACGAGGGTGTAGATACATACCGGACGGACGTTGCTTTCGACCAGATTCGGCGCAGGTTCACCTTACATCTCTCCGGCACGCCTTTTAAGGCCCTGGCGAATGACAAGTTCCCGGAGGAAGCCATATACAACTGGACGTACGCCGATGAGCAGAAAAAGAAACGCGACTGGGATTCCGCAAGCGAATTTGAGAATCCCTACGCGAATCTCCCGCGTCTCTCCCTCTTCACCTATCAGATGTCCGACATCGTCCGCGACAGGGTGAAACGTGGTATAGATCTCGCGGAGGACGACACAGAGGAGTACGCCTTTGATCTGAATGAGTTTTTCAAAACGAACGAGTCCGGGAAGTTCGTGCATGACAAGGACGTGAACAAATTTTTGGACGCCCTGACGAGACAGGAGAAATTCCCGTTCTCCACTCCGGAGCTCCGGGACGAGTTAAAGCACACATTCTGGATCCTGAACCGTGTCGCGTCCGCGAAGGCTCTCGCGAAGAAGCTGAAACTCCACCCCGTGTTTAAGGACTATGAGATCATCCTCGCCGCGGGTGACGGAAAACTGGACGATGACGACGAGAACGAGAAATCCTTTGACAGGGTGACAAAGGCGATCGCCGCGCACGATAAGACTATAACTCTTTCCGTGGGGCAGCTTACGACGGGCGTAACAATCCCGGAGTGGACGGCGGTGCTCATGCTTTCCAACATGGAAAGCCCGTCCCTGTATATGCAGGCGGCCTTCCGCGCGCAGAACCCCTGCCTGTTCACGGACACGAAAGGTGATACATACCGGAAAGAGAACGCCTATGTGTTCGACTTTGATCCCGCCCGCACTCTTACGATATTCGAAAAGTTCGCGAACGACCTGATCCCGGAGACTTCCGGTGACAAAGGGAATTTTGACAGCAGAAGAGACAACGTAAGGGAGCTTCTTAATTTCTTCCCGGTTTACGGTGAGGACGACGATGGCCGTATGATTGAGCTTGACGCGGAGAAGGTTCTGACGATCCCCCGCCGCATCCATGCGAAGGAAGTCGTGGAGCGCGGGTTCATGTCGAATTTCCTCTTTGCC
>CAZTIY010000140.1:0-3749 GCA_964613765.1 uncultured Eubacterium sp. | reverse complement strand
CGCGCCCCGGATATATAAATCCGGAATTTTCCTTACACCTTATCAAGGTTGCGTTGATTTAAGAAAGCACGCTCCGGAGAAATCTCCGGAGCGTGCTTTCTTTTTCGGATCCGTTATATACAGCTTCGACATATACAGCTTCTACTGCACGTTCCTCCGGACGGCTTTATCCCCGTTCTCCTGAAGGAAGTTCTTGAGATGCGTCACATGCTCTCTCGCGGCATTGCCCGCCTCTCTGCTGTCGCCCGCCTTAAGGGCGCTGATGATGCGTCTGTGATCATCCGGCATGAGCTTATACTGAAGGAAATCCTCATAATACAGATATCTGAACCTGAGCGCGAGTCCCTGCACAATCTCGGAGAGCTGGATGAGCGCCTTGTTCCTGCTGTATTCGACGATGCTGCTGTGAAAATTCTCGTCGCCGCTTATCATGTTCTCCAATTCATCAAGACGGACGGCCTCGGAAAAAGCATCCGTCATGTCCTCGAGGTTCTTTACCTCATGGGGGGTGATTGTGGTCGCGGCTATCGACGCCGCCAGTTCCTCCATGTTTTCCCTGACTATAAGGGTGTCGATAATATCTTTCAAGGATATCTCTGAGGCATAGGCGCCCTTGCGCGGTTGTATCACAACAAGGCCGTCATGCTCAAGTTTCCTGATGGCTTCGCGTACAGGGGTTCTGCTCACGCCCATCTCTTCAGCGAGGCTGACCTCCATCATCCTCGTGCCCGGACGGATAGAACCCTCCAGTATTTTCATTTTAAGCTGTTCATACACGACATCGCGCAGCGGCTTATGACTCCATAAATCGAATTCCAAATTATCCTCCTCCGGCCCGGGACAAATTTCAGACGCATTTTGTCCAGTAAGCCTCATATCCGAGTCCCCGCAGTTCCGCGGAGGCCTGCATAGCTTCGTCCATATTCTCAAAGAGTGAAAATACCGTCGGCCCGCTTCCGGTCATCAGCGTTGCGGCAGGAGCCATATCACTCATAATTTGTTTCAGCTCCGCCGCCCTTTTATAACGGGCGAGAGTATAGTTCTCTAACACATTGATATAATCGCGGGACAGCTCCCTGTAACCGCTACCGCTGTTAAGCCCCCGGACAAGTCTGTCATTATCCGGTCTCGCCGGTATCACGCAGCTGTCAATTCCCCGGTAGACTTCTTTTGTGGAAACCGATATCCCGGGCTTTGCGAACACGACAGGATTCCTCAGACCCCCGCACGGGAAAATCTCTGTTCCGCGTCCGGTTGCCCTGGCGCAGGTGACCGCGTATTCCGATCCGCGAACTTTCAAAGGAAGCACGATACGGGCGGGTCCGTGTCTCAGTCTCGCCTGCCCGCACGCGCAGAACGGCACATCGGAACCTATCTCCGCTCCGATAGCCATAATCTCTTCCAGAGAAAGATCGATCTGCCACAGGACGTTAAGCGCGTGTATAACCGCGGCGGCGTTGCCGCTCCCTCCGGCGAGTCCCGCCCCGACGGGGATCCGCTTCTTAATGAAAATTCTGACGAGACCCTCATGACCGTGTCCGAATCTCTCCGCCATGAGTTCCGCCGCCCGGCAGGCGATATTCCTGTCGTCTGTGGGAAGGAAATACGCGCTTGTGGAAACCTGTACGGCGACCCCTGAAGCTGGTGCGGAAACGGCGTGAACCGGCACGGCGCCGGGTACGGATCCGGTTTCCGCTGCAGACTGTGACCCGGGGCTGTTACCGCCGGTCTTCGTGACGGCGCCCGGTTCAGTCCCTGCTCTATGGGAGCACGGCGCCGGTTCCTGTTCCGGGCCGGGTTCCATTCCTCTCCCGGTTACGCCGACTGCCGCGGCGGGCCGTGACCCGGGGCTGTTACCGCCGGCGTCCGCGTATGGCTGTGACACGGCCTCTTCAGCGTACTCTTCCCCGGGCAGGAACTCAACTTCAACATCATCGTGGAAAGACAAAAGCTGCATGACCATGTCCACGTCATGGTACCCGCCGGCGTTAAGTCCTTTTACATCAAGCGATAAATTGATTTTCGCGAAGGAGCCAAGGACTATCCGTTCCGCGGCGGCACTATTTATGTCCATTGCCCTTTTTCTTTTTCTTACTGTTCTTGCTTCCGCTCTTATTCTGATTCTGCGCGGTTTTCTTCTCCTTCTTCGCGTAGTTTTCGGCTTTGCGGCGGGCCTTCTCTTCCTCCCGTTTTCGCTCTGCCTCCTCGAACACGGCCTTCTTCCCGGAAATGAATGTACCGCCGCCTTCGGATATCGGTCTCGGCCTACTCACTCTGTACGCGTCGCCGTCCCTTCCGATGATCTCTTCCGGGTTTTCTTTTTCCTTATTGGCGGATTTCTTTTTCTTCTTCCGGGCGGCTTTCTCCTCTTCTTTCTCGTGCTCCTTTATCACTTCTTCAACGGACTTCCCGGTACGCTTCGCTTCCTTATACGGGTTGAACGCTTCAGCCTTTTCCTTATCCTCATCGGGTTTCTTGCCCTGGTTCGCCATCTGGCGGGCCGAGAAGACAAACATTCCGATGAAGAGGCCGATCATCATGACCATGTAGACGCCGGTCCCGCGGCGCTGGTTCATCGTTCTGAAAGAGATTTTTCTGTTGGCGTCCTCCCCCAGCGTGCGCCCCTCGTTGTCGCGGAAATCTTTGGAAAGCGTAACGGTATATTCTGTATCGTCCTTTATCTGAACGGTGTTTTTTGACTTTTTGTTTGAAACGGTCGTGACCTTGTTCGCGTCCACGAGAATGAGCACGTATTTCGGATCTTTATCGCTGTAATAGATCAGAGATGGAATTTCTTTGCCCTTATTGTCGGTGATTTTGAACGCGTCCTTGTTAGCCTCGCGTGAGGCTTTGTTTCCGACTTCGGTGCTGAAGAAAATCTTCACACACATATTATCCTTCGTGGTGTTCTTCGCCCCGTTCTCCGGCGCGGTCCTGACGATCCTGAACTCGGACGCCGCGAACACCGGCATGACCGCCAGAGCGGCAATCAGTAATGCCATGATCAGGATCGTTTTGATTTTCTTCATTCTTTCTCCTCCGATAATTCCGACAATCGCTTCTTTGCCCTGATGTCCCGGGAAGATTTGCCGTTATTCCTGAGAGTCCCGAAAAATTCTTTCAGGACTCTCCCGCATTCTTCTTCCAGAATCCCTGTTTCCGTTTCTACCTGATGATTGAGCGCCGCTTCCCCGGTGACATCGAGCACCGAGCCGCACGCTCCCGACTTCGGATCCGCCGCGCCTATGTACAGCCGTGATATTCTTCCGAGCACCAGCGCGCCGGCGCACATCGCGCAGGGTTCAAGCGTCACATACATGTCGCAGCCGGTAAGCCGCGTACTCCCCAGCGCTTCCGCCGCCTGCCTTATCGCGTTCATCTCAGCGTGCGCCGTCGGATCACGTCCGGTGACCGTCATATTATGTCCCCTCGCGACTACCGCGCCGTCTTTCACTATGACCGCGCCCACGGGGATCTCGCCCTGTCCGGCGGCCGTTTCAGCTTCTTTCAGGGCCTCTCTCATGAACGTATTTTTTTCCATACAGTGCAAAAGTATACAACAAAGCTCTCAAGTAAACAACCGCTAATTGAGGTAAAATCGCGGCGGTGAAACGGGAACTTTAATCGTTCTCCCGGGAGAAGAATGAAGAACGGCCGTAATATCCCGACGGCGGAACAGAACCAACGGATTACCGTTTCAATTACAAAAACACCTCTGAACAGTTACGCAGATCCCGCCGCCTGCGGAA
>CAZTIY010000139.1:0-3802 GCA_964613765.1 uncultured Eubacterium sp. | reverse complement strand
ATTTCTGAAAAACACCTGTCAGAATTTACAGGAAAATTCACATGGTGAAAATTTAGCGAAAATATACATCTTTAAGTGATCTTTAATCGTCTATAATCCGGCCGGACTTTTCCGCATGATACATCTCTGTAAACAGGCGAAAACCTGCGCACGTTCAGGTTCGACACATTCAGGGCCGTACTTCACGGATCTGTCCGACGGGAATATTCCGGATTACCTTTTCTTCTGACAATAATTCAATACTTCCGTTCGTTAATTTTGAGAGTGTTCCGGCGCACTCCGCAGCATCCGATTCTTCAGACACAATTTCTAATGTAACTCTTTCGGCAAACTCACAGGGACGCACTTCTGCCCTGCCCCGGAAATCATAATGTTCGATTCTGCTCCACGCTCCGTAATCCACCGCATAACGCCGGAGAATCTTCTCCTCCGCACGGGAACGGCCCGCGGCAGTTATCCCCAGTTTTGCGGAGGATGTATAGGCCCGGACCAGACCGCCTGTTCCGAGTTTTATTCCGCCGAAATACCTTGTCACCACTATCGCGACATTTGTAATTCCTTCATCGACAAGCATCTTCACTATCGGCGCGCCGGCGGTTCCTTTAGGTTCTCCGTTATCGCTTGCCCACTGGATCTGAAAATTTCCTCCAATCACATAAGCCGGCACATTATGAGTCGCGTCACGGTACCTGCGTGAGATTTCAACGATAAAAGCTTCCGCATCTTCTTTTGCGGAACACGGCTCCGCGGTCGCTATGAACCGGGATTTACGAATTGTCTGTTCTGCCTCGCCTCTTCGGGTTACAGTGTCATACAATCTCATTTTAACTGTTTTACTTTAAGACGCAGACCGAAAAATCCTCCGGACGTCTGTCTGCCGCAAGCAAAAATATCGATGTCAATTCCCTTCAAAAAATCGTTTATAACTTAAAGTCTGACATCCCGGAGTCAGACTCTCTGAATCTTTCAATTTAAGCTGCCTCAGCCGATTACGGAAATTAAGGACCCAGGTTTTCAATACAGGTTTATCTTCGGTTTAACGAAGGATGAGAGAGGCGGCTTTTAATTCCGCTTATACCGGAAAACCGTCCCGGATTTCTGAGCTATAGATCTGATCCTTCAGGTAAGCGCTTTTGATTCTGACGTGAGTTCCCTTCGTTCCGAGAGACCTTGTTTCTATCAGACCGGCGCACTCTAACTTTTTGAGCGCGCTCACTATAACAGAACGCGTTATGTTAAAACTGTCCGCAACGCTTTTAACCACCAGTATACCTTCGTCACCGTTCAATTCATTGAATATTTTTACTGTCGCGTCATACTCGGAAAAGGACAGAGTATCGAGAGCCTGATTCACGGCGTTTTCCGCACTGTAATTTTCATTATCCTCTTTTCCGACCCTTCCTGAAATCTCAAGTCCTGCCACAGCGGCGCAAAATTCCGTTACAGCGATATCTTCATCGGTGTAAGGTCCGCCGGCGCGATGAACCGAAACCAGTGTCGCAACCCTGTTTTCTGCGGAAGTAACAGGAACAACCAAATGAAAGCAATCAGCCGGACCATATTCTTTTCCAAAGAGCTGTATAAGTTCTTCGCCGCGAAGATTCTCCCGGGTTTCCGTTATTTTCAAAAGACTGTCCGCCGCGCCTGCAAATGCGGCCACGGCATCATCCTGCTTTTTTATTTCAGAAGCGGACACCTCGTACCGGTACCTGCAGTCCGGAACCGTTCCGTCCGCGCTGAATAAAAACACATCGCTTCCCGTAATCCCGCCGCAGGTCATACAAAGTTCGTCAAGAGAAACGCGGCCTGTCCCGCTTTTTGTAACTGCCCTTCCCAGTTCCCGGATCCGGTCCGGCAATCTGTCACTCATATCCCTCCCTGCGTTCCGGCCGTAAAATTTTACGGCGTCAAGATACCCTCGTAAAATCGGCGGCTGTGCTTCCGCAGATGCCGACCGGCTACAGTATGAACCTGTCCAGATCGTCGCGCCTTATCGTATCCTCAAATTTGCCGCGGACAAAATCCCTGTCAATAACGATCTTCCCCTCTTCGCCGGTATCCGGAATCTCATACGAAATATCCTCGAGCAGCTTTTCAAGTATGGTCGAGAGTCTTCTTGCTCCGATATTCTCCGTCTGTTCGTTCATAAGATACGCCATATCGGCTATTTCATCTATGGCATCGTCAGTGAACTGAAGATCCAGTCCTTCTGTTGACAGAAGCGCCTGATTCTGTTTTATTATCGCGTTCTCCGGAACTGTAAGGATTTTTACGAAATCTTCCTTTCCCAGACTGTCAAGCGTTACCCTGATCGGAAAACGGCCCTGAAGCTCGGGAATCAGGTCTGTCGGCTTTGCTGTATGGAAAGCTCCCGCTCCTATGAACAGAATATGATCTGTCTTTACCGGACCGTATTTTGTATTAACAACGCTTCCCTCAACGATCGGAAGAATGTCGCGCTGCACGCCTTCCCTTGACACATCCGCACCCGATGAATAAGAGGCCGTAGACGCTATCTTATCAAATTCATCAATAAAAATGATACCGTTCTGTTCGGCATTATCTATAGCGTCGTCCGTCACCTGATCCATATCGAGAAGGTTCTGCGCCTCCTGCTCGGTAAGAATCTCGCGGGCATTTTTAACCGTAAGTTTCCTGTGTTTCTTTTTCTTAGGCATCATGTCACCGAAAATATTTCCGATGGCGATTCCCATGCCTTCATTGCTCATGTCGAGCTGGTTTCCCTTCGGAGCTTCTTCTATCTCAATATCCACAATCTGGTCTTCAAGAAGACCGTCGCGAAGCTGCTGCCTTACCTGTTCTCTCGCCATTTCAACCCCGCTGTCGGCGTTCTGGTCGTTTTTCCTGCTGTCATCCGTAATCTGCGGCTGCGCCGGATACATCCCGCTGTTTCTTAAGAATGTGAACATATTATTCTGGCTGTTCTCCTCAGGTCTTTTTTCCGCGCCCGGAACAAGCGCTTCCACCAGCCTGTCCTCTGCAAGCTTTTCAGCGAGATCATGCTTATCGCGCATCTGCCCCTGCTTCGTTATGCGGATGGATGCCTCCACAAGATCCCTGACCATAGAATCAACATCACGTCCCACATATCCGACCTCAGTGAACTTGGTAGCCTCCACCTTGACAAAAGGAGCCTTCATGAGTTTCGCGAGCCGCCTCGCTATCTCCGTCTTGCCGCAGCCTGTAGGCCCCATCATAAGGATGTTTTTCGGTGTAATCTCCTCTTTCATTTCCTCCGGGAGAAGACTCCTTCTGTATCTGTTGCGAAGAGCGACAGCTACAGATTTCTTCGCGCTGTCCTGACCGATAATATATTTATCAAGCTCGGCAACTATCTCTTTCGGTGTCATATTCTGTATCATCTGGGAAGCCATATTTTTCTCCTCTGCTCAATTATTATAATCAGCAATAAAGCCGCGTGTACGGAACCCCTGCGGCGTTATTATTACGTTACAGTTCACACATGGTATTTTAGTCGGCGGCATGGCACCGCTACGGAAAAAGGTCCTCGCTTCGCGCAGTTTCTGCGAGTCGCCTGCCTCCTGCGGGGCGCGGGGTCAAACCGCTGCGCTTAAACCCCCGCGCCCTGCCGCTCACTTCCTCGCTTCCTCGTGAAACTGCATGCTCAGCTCAGGAAAATTTCCGCAGCGGTGTTATGCCGCCTCCGACAGCTGCCTATGTTCCCTCACCCTCTAAACAGTAACGTACGGTCACGGATCCGCCGGGGCACAGGACATGCAGTCCGGAACCGTACCGGCTGCGAAACCGGACGTAATAATCA
>CAZTIY010000138.1:0-3821 GCA_964613765.1 uncultured Eubacterium sp. | reverse complement strand
CGGCGCTTTGACAGCAGATGAAATCCTTAAAATCACGGGGTACGGATATGAAAAATATCACACTCAGAATAACCGGAAAACAGTTCATCGGGAACGAGAACGAGGAAAGCATCGAATTTGTAACCGACGGCAAGCTGTTTGAGAAAAACGGCGCTTCATATATCGTGTACGAGGACAGCGGATTGTCCGGTATGCCTGAATGTCTTACGACAATCAAGCTCACGGACGGACATATCAGACTGAAGAGGGTCGGAACAGTCGGCACGGGATTCCAGTCAGAAATGGTTTTCAATAAAGGGGAAAGGCTGAGAAACAGTTTCCGGACGCCTTTCGGGAATTTCAACATGGAGGTTTTTACGAACCGCGTGAAGACTGATCTTGCCGAGGACGGCACCGGTTCAGCGGAAATCGACTTTGAGGTAAGCCTGGAAGGTCTGGGAGAGGGCCGGAATCTGCTTCTGATTGACTTCACGGACTCAGACGCCGGAGAAACGAGGCAGGCTTGAACAGAAGCGACGGGAGCGGGACCGGAGACAGTGCAGCCGGTCCGGGGAAAAAATCACCAGAAGAGCCCGGTTCGGGGGAAAAAGCAATAGCCGCTTCCGGTTCGGCGAAAAAACCGGCAGAAGCACCCGACCAGGCGAAAAAACCGGCAGAAGCGCTCTGTTCGGAGGAAAAAGCAGAAGAGCCCGGTCAAGGAGAAAAGACAGCAGCAGCGCCCGGTCCTGGGAAAAACCCGGCAGAAGCGCCCTGTTCGGGGAAAAAACCGGCAGAAACGCCCGGTTCGGAGGGAAAAACGTCAGCAGCGCCCGGTCAGGAGAAAAGAGCGAAAGCGGCTTCCCGGAGCAGATCCAGGGAAACACTGGAGCGGTTCATTAAATTCAAGTACATGGTTATTCCTGAAGGCGCCCTCGTCGGTGTTCTCGCGGGAATCGTAGTTTCCCTTTTGCGACTGTCCATTATGAAGATGGAGGCGCTCAATGAAGCGCTGCGTGAGGCCTGCCGTAATTCTCCGTCCGCCCGCGCGGTGTTCGTGCTGTTCATAGCGGCCGCCTTCCTCATAACGCTGATCTCTCTCAAACTGGTGCCGCTCGCTTCCGGCTCCGGAATCCCGCAGGTGAAGGGTGAACTCATCGGACGTGTATTTCTTCCCTGGGCGAAGATCATACCTGCCAAACTCGTCGGCACCGCGGTCTGCCTCGGCGCGGGGCTCTCAATGGGGAATGAGGGACCGAGTGTCCAGCTCGGCGCCATGACGGGAAAAGGTTTTTCCAGACTAACGAAACGTGTCGCGACCGAGGAAAAAATACTGATAACCGTCGGTGCGGGAGCCGGCTTGTCCTGCGCTTTCAACGCGCCTCTCGCGGGTGTCCTGTTCGCGCTGGAGGATATACGCGGCGCGCTTTCCCCGGACATCATGGCGGCTGCAATGGCGGGCGCCATCACGTCGAATCTCGTTTCCTATTATATCTTCGGGCTCGGTCCGGTCCTCAGCATCAAGGCGCCGGGG
Organism: uncultured Eubacterium sp.; assembly: GCA_964613765.1. Taxonomy (GTDB): domain Bacteria; phylum Bacillota; class Clostridia; order Peptostreptococcales; family Anaerovoracaceae; genus Aminicella. The sequence goes on along the minus strand of CAZTIY010000138.1, from coordinate 2,311 downwards.
TCTCTCCCGATAAGATATTACTGGCTGATTATCCTGCTCGGAGCGGTACTCGGCGTGTTTGGCGTTTTCTTCAACCGTTTCACGGATCTCATGAAGGATCTGTTTGAAAAAATTCCGTCGGAAACAGTACGGCTGGCGATTCCGTTCCTGCTCGTTTTTCCGGTGTCCGTGTTCATGCCCCGCGTTCTCGGCACCGGCTACAGCCTCATTACGGACGCGGGCGCCGGGAAATTCGTTCTGAGCGCCCTTATTGCCACGCTCGTCGTCAAATTCATTTACTCCATGATCTGCACCAACTCCGGCGTTCCGGGCGGTATCTTCCTGCCGCTTCTTGTTATCGGAGCGCTGACGGGTGCGATATGGTTCGATTTGACGGCGCAAGGCGCGGGTGTACCGGACGGGTACCTTACTAATTTTGTGATCTACGGTATGACAGGCTTTTTCGCGGCCGTTATCCGCGCCCCGCTTACAGGGGTCATCCTGATTACGGAACTTACCGGAAATTTCACAAATTTTCTTTCGCTGACCGTTGTCGCCCTGATCGCGACCGTCACGGCGGAACTTCTTCACGGCGAACCGGTTTATGACCAGATGCTCGCGCGTCTTATCCGCGGTCAGAACGGCACGTCAAAAGAAGAAGTGAGTATGAATGAGTCGGCTCATAAAAAAGTCCTCCTTGAGAGCGACGTGTTCATGGAATGCGAAATGGACGGAAGGACGATAGCGGAATTCGATCTCCCGAAGGGATGCCTCGTCATATCTGTCGTTCATGAGGGGGAGGATATTGTACCGGGAGGGGGGACAGTCCTTAAAGGAGGAGATAAACTGGCGCTTATCTGCAATTTTGAGGACGAGTACCGGGTGGAGCGGATCCTCGCGGAAAAGCTGAGAACCCCGGACGAACCCGGGACTCACAGCTCGTGACCCCGTGACACGGATTCTCCGTTACGCGGCGGACAGGCCGTTTCGTTATATTTATTTTCATTCGCCCCGGGAGAGGCTACAAATTTGAATCGTGACTGCATGATGTTTGTGCCGAAAGTAAGCTTATGAGATAAAAGGCAAAACATGTACGCATTCTTACGTGATTTAAGCACCGCATGGCGGGTCTGCAGGATAAAAAGTATTTCGGCATTCATATCATTGTATTCTGTTTCCTGTGAAAGCGTTTAGTAATTATTTGTATTTGTATTTATAATTCCATAATCATTTCTGTTCATCCATCCTTTCAATATTTATCTGTACGGCTGTGTCCGGCCGAAGGAGCATTATGACAGACAAAGCAAAAGAACACACGACAAACGGGTCTTCGCTGACAGAGGGCGGGATTCAGTCCGGGGAAGATCTGAAAAATGTACCGGCCCCTGAAGGAGCAAAATCACGAGATCAGGAATCCGCGCCTCTGACACACCGTCCGGGGCCCGCCCCCGTGAACCGCGAATCCGTTGAAAACACTGTTGAATCGCCTAACGGCGATAAATCTCCCGAATACATTTCAGAAACCGCGTCCGGGAAAAGAAAAACCGGTACCCGCGCTCCCGGAGGTAGGACGCGGGCGGCGCGGCCGGCTGAACCGGTTTCGGCTGCCGGAGGTACCGGCGGTCACGGACCGGGCGGCGTCGTGAACGGCACGCCGCCCGAAAATCCGGTCCCGGGACTCTCGAATCCGACTATGGAAGGGACCGCCGGTACCGGGGTGCCGCGCGAGACCCGGGGAGTTGAACCCGCGGCACCCCCGCGCCGCCGCGGGCGTCCCAGAAAGAATCCCGTTGAGAGCGTTACCGCAACTGACGTAATACGCGAAACACCTGACACCGCGGGAGCAGGAACAGAAACTATTACGAAGCGCAGAACCCGCACGAAAACCGTAACCGCGGGGGCCGGAACGGAAACTGACGCGAAGCCAGAAGACCGCGAGGAAACCATGACTGCGAGAAAAGAACCGGGAGCCGACACGAGGCAGGGGATCCGCGCAGAAACCTTGACCGCAGGAAGAGACACGGAAACTGACACAATGCTGAGACGCTCCGCATCCTCGATTGCGGGAGCTGACACGAGGCCGGGTACACGCGCTCCCGGCGGGAGAACGAGGGCGGCGCGGCCGGCTGAACCGGTTTCGGCTGCCGGAGGTACCGGCGGTCACGGACCGGGCGGCGTCGTGAACGGCACGCCGCCCGAAAATCCGGTCCCGGGACTCTCGAATCCGACTATGGAAGGGACCGCCGGTACCGGGGTGCCGCGCGAGACCCGGGGAGTTGAACCCGCGGCACCCCCGCGCCGCCGCGGGCGTCCCAGAAAAAATCCCGTTGAG
>CAZTIY010000137.1:0-3835 GCA_964613765.1 uncultured Eubacterium sp. | reverse complement strand
GGAATAAGCCGGCGTAAAAACGAGTCAGGCAGATTGGAAATCACGACGGCGGCGAAGATCAGAACGCATCCTATATATTGCCTGACCTGCATAACCTCATGCAGAATCACGACGCCGCCCAGAACGGAAAACACCGATTCCAGACAGAGTATGATCGTCGCCTCAGCGGGTTCCGTTTTACTCTGCCCGAGTATCTGGAGCGTGTACCCCGCCCCGACAGAAAAGATTCCGGTATAAATAAGGGAAGGAATAACCTCAACAATCTCGTGTACCGACGGGTTTTCAAATATTAACATGGGCGGAACGCAAAGTATGCCGGCGACGAAAAACTCCGCGCAGGATAATTTCAGCGGTTCAGTGAGAGCCACATAGTGATCTATGAGCATTATCTGAACCGCGAACGCGACGGCCGTGAGTAATGTGGCTGTGTCCCCCGGTCCGGGACCGCCCGAGACGCCGCTCATGCAGAGAAGATACATCCCGGACAGTGTCAGCACGATACAGAACCAGATGACCGGCCGCACCTTTTTCCCGAGGAAAAGAGAAAAAACCGGAACCATTATCGCGTATATCGATGTAATGAAGCCCGATTTCCCCGCGGGAATGAGGCCGAGACCGTACTGCTGAAGATTGGCGCCTATGAAAAGGGCTATGCCGCACGAGATTCCGCCGCGGATGAGCGCCTGACGCTCCGTTATCCCGGAACCGGTTATCTTCGTTCCGGACGATTCCACAGGAGAATCGGCACCTGTTGACGGATTCACCGATGCCCCGCGATACTCGGCCGCTGCGGAAACTTCCGAAGCGGATTCGCCCGATGCCCCGCGATACCCGGCCTCCGCGAAAACTTCAGGAGCGGATCCGCCGGATGCCCCGCGATACCCTGCCGCCGCGAAAATCTCCGGAGCGGATTCCCCCGATACCCCGCTATACCCGGCCGCCGCGGAAACTTCCGGAGCGGATCCGTCGGATGCCCTGCTATACCCGGCCTCCGCGAAAACTTCAGGAGCGGATCCGCCGGATGCCCCGTAAGTCCCAGCCGCCTGAACCTCAGACACGGCAGCTTCAGAACCTGCGGAACTGTTCTTCTTTCCGGTTTTTTTCGACTTTATCCGGTCATTGACAATAATGACCGGCACGAGAAAAAACGCCCCCATAAGGATGCGTATTCCGTCGTAAGTAAAAACGCCTATGTAACCGCCCTGCTTCTGAAAAGCGAAAGCGAAGCCCCATATGAGGGCCGTGAGAAGCAATAAAAGATTGCCTTTTAGTTTTTCCCTGCTCATGGTATATATTATATGGCGCGTACATGCAAGGCGCAAGGCAAAGAGTCCGACGGGCGCGTTTTCGTCAGGTTACAGTTAAGAGGAAAGTGAACATAGTAAGTTGCGGGGGGCGGCATAGCACCGCTGCGGAAATTTTCCGCAGCTTGTCATGCAGTTTCACGCAGGAGCGAGGAAGTGAGCGGAAAGGCGCGGACACGACAGGAGTAAGTGAGATTCGGACCCGGCTTGTTTTCCGCCCGGTTCTGACCCGAAAAATGCCCGCGGTCTTTCCTCCCCGGAGCATGACAATCGTTTTTTTTACGATTTACCGTGATATCGAACCGGACGGTTTCTGCCGGGTTTGATGATGTACGGATATCTGACTTATGCGCCAGGTTCCGAATGATTTTTGCTTCATTATTTTGATTATTTTCTCAGGCATTACGTAACGGCGCGTATATTTTCTGAATATACTTTTTTATCACCCGCTTTACGGAGGGAAAACAATGATTTCTAAAATTTATCTCGTCCGCCACGGACTTACAGAAGGAAATACAAAACGCTGGTTTTACGGATCAACCGACGTTCCGCTGATTCCGAAAGGCATCGCGGAACTGGAAAAATACAGAGATGCGGACGTTTATCCCGTTATCCCCGCGGGTTCTCCCGTTTACACGTCGGAACTCATACGGACAGAGCAGACTCTTCAGACGATTTTCGGCGATCTTCCCCACGTTAAAATGCCGGAATTCAATGAATTTAATTTCGGGAAATACGAGCGGGCTACAATGGACACTGTAAAAGGCGATCAGGAGTTCATCGCCTGCGTAAAAGACAGGACGGGAAAACTCAGATTCGGTGGAAGCGGCGACAGCACGGAAACATTCGAGGCCCGTGTCAGAGAAGGAATCCGGTTCATGCTTGACCGGCACAGAGAACATGAAGAACTGTGCCGCCGCGAGGGGCGTCCTGAGGCGGTCTCGCTCGCGGTGATACACGGCGGGGTGATTTCACAGATAATACGTCAGATGTTCCCGGAGGCGGGAGGCGACCGATACCGCTGGGTGCCTGATCCGGGGCTCGGCTACACCGTCTTCGCGGAGGACGGCGTTCCGTCGGGTTTCGAACCGTTCCGCCTTCCGGACAGTACTATCGATATCTCGCCCGTGTGAAGAACCTCTCCGGTTCCGTCAGGATAGCGGACGAGGAGTCCTCCGTCGTCCGTGATTGCGACGGCGCGCGCCGGACGCTCTGAGCCGCCCGACAGGGAGCGGACAATGATATCGCGGCCGGTCACGACAGAACGCCTCCTGTACTCCTGGAGAAAACTCCGGTCGGCGGGATCGGCGAGCACCGCGAGAACTTCGTTAATGACGGCAGCCGCGAGCTCCGAACGATCGAACGCGTCTTCTTTTTCGGCGAGCGGACCCGCTGTCCCGGCCAGCCCGGGCGGAAAACTCCCCGGAAAACAGTTGATTCCGATACCCGTGACAAGCCTGCGCGAACCGGGAATCCCGGGCGTTTCCGCGGCTTCCGTAAGTATGCCGCAAACCTTTTTCCCGTTTAGGAACAGGTCGTTTACCCATTTTATCCCGGGGCTTAAGCCCGTGACTGATTCTATCGCGCGGCAGACCGCGTTTCCGGCCGCCATGGTTACAAAGGTGATTTCTCTGATTTTTTTCTCCGGCCTTACGGCAAAGGAAACATAAATGCCCGTTCCCGCGGGGGACTCGAAACTTCTTCCGAGCCTGCCCCGCCCGGCTGTCTGGTGTTCGGCGAGGAAAACTCCCGGTATGTCAGTCAGAGGCGCGCATTTCGCGTCATCGTTTGTCGAACCGGTTTCCTTCATTATATTAAGCACGCACGGCATTTTAAGAAGCGCCCTGATGCGGGCTTCATCAAGGGGTGCGGGGGTCCGGCCCTCCTGAGACCGGGCAGGAGCCGCGTCCGCGTCCCGCATTAAATTATTACTGAATCTCTTCAATCTGTTTATACGCCTTGTCCTTGAACAGCACTACCGAGGCATTGATTATCATTTCTATTCCGAGCAGAATGAGATGCTCTTTTATTTTTTCAAAAGGATCGTAAATCAGAAGAATGGATATCGTTAATTCAAACGCGGCATGAAAGAACTCCAGAAGGAACTTTCTCTTATGAGCCATGTTGTAAATCGCTACGTTTAATCCCTTTGTACCTTTCCTGAGACCGGAAATCCCCCAGATAACGGCGATGAGCGGAATTGAATTATGTCCGTTTATCAATATGGATATTCCGAGAATTACGGAAACGATATTCCCTGAGATTTTCGATGTTTCAAGAGACTTGTATTCTTTCTGCTCAATATTGTTAATGAAATAAATCACGGACGTCACAATCATCATGATTCCTATGATTGTCGGGAAATAGCTCCTGAGGCTGTTCACAAAAAGAATGATTATAAGGCCGATTACAAGGAAGATGCTCGAGTTCAGCACTTCCGCGCCCGCGTTTATTATCTCTTCAAGACCGCTGTCGCCATCGTGATGCCTGTTATTTATTTTAGGCTCCGGTATCAGTTTCGCGGACTCGGG
>CAZTIY010000136.1:0-3839 GCA_964613765.1 uncultured Eubacterium sp. | reverse complement strand
TTGTACAATCATCACTGAAGGCGGCGACATGATCGTCTGCCGGGTGCTTTGAAGCTATGTACTGATCTGGAGACAGCCCGTTGTGGGGCACGAGTATGGATTATGCGCAACCTCAGGCCGACTGGATACCGGCTTGCCGGGTCGAAAAAGAACGCTTACCGTGGCCTTGCGAAAAGCGAAGTTCTTATTTGTTCTCCATTCCATGCTCTTTCTTGTATTTTTCTATCGCCATCCTGATATGCAGATCTCTGTCCTCTCCGGCGTACCCGAGTTTATAGCCGTCTGGGTTCGCGTCTATCATCTGTACAAACGTAAACTCGTCGTCGTAGTGGCCGGAGTCCCACGCCGCGTACATATCGAAAAAGTCAAGTTTCCCGTAGACTTCTTTGCTTGACATACCGCTGTGGCGGCTCCATGTCTCGTATATGCGCCCGACCCACTCTATAATATCGGGGTCGAGTTCGTTTGCGCAGCAATCCAGTTTCTCATAGTATTCACCGGGATCCAGCTTCTTCAGCTCTATACCGTACTTCCGGTACAGCTCTCCTTCAAAGGCCGGTACGGACTGTGTCCAGTGCCAGTATGTATACTCCGGCTTATCTCTGTCATCCCACTCCCCCGCGATAGGGCCGCACTGAAACTTCTCCGCGAAGTCCGCGGGATCGAGCCCTCTGTTATACGCCTCGGCAAAAATCTTCCCTTTGAAGAAAACAAGATCGTCTATCTCAGACTGCTCCCAGTCTTCATAGGAAGGATATTTCTTTATCGGAAAATCGCTGGTCATGATTGTTGCACCTTCCTTCGTCTCACTCAAAAATATCACGCTGAAAATCTTCCTTGTCCGTGTCCGGGCAGTAGACCCGCTGTCTGTACCCCGGATTAAGCTCCGCTTCTTTTCTTTCAAGAAGCGCTTTCAATTTTAAGTCGGTATCGTCTCCGATCCCGTGGTAACCCGAAATATTCGCCGCCACATTGATTCTCATGGTCCTGTTTTTAGCCGCGATGTTTTTCTTGATTCTGCTTACCGAGAGGTCGTTCCGCAGAAGGAATTTTGAGAACGGAGTTATCCGGACATTCCCGTACCTGTTTAAGATCTGACACGCCGGTTCTGTCTTGAAAACATACTGCGTACCAAGATCCCCTTCCAAAAGACACTTTGTCAGACGCTTGATCCCTATCTCTCCGGTGAGGAACCTGTCTAAGGCAAGTATCATTCTGTCGTCCGCTATCGGGCCGATAATAATATCGTTTCGATTAAGAGCCTCAAGGTACCCGGTAGTGTACGGATACTGTTCCGCCGGAAGAATTTCCGAAGCCGAACCGTGATCCGGCAGAAGTAACTGGCGGTAAAAATACCCTCTGTTGTACGTCACGAACAAGGTCCAGTCGGCAAGCGTGTCTTGATCGAACTTGCAAATTCTGCAGTTTCTGAATTTGTCTTCCTCAAACGTCAGAGTCACAATATCGGCGCGGCTGCGCTGTTTCAATCTCGCCAGCAGTTCGACGGCGGACATAACTTTTGTCCCCGCGTAAAATCCTGTACCGAAGTCATGCGGGACATACCTTCCGTCTTTGTCTAACGCGGACAGCGGCATGATTCTATCCTCGGTTATCCCGTATCTTGAGCCGTGTCATAAGGTTACCTCCGCCTGCCTCGGATCTTCGCTGTACATTCTGTATCTGCCGTTAAAAAAGATCTCCCTCACCGTCCGTCTTTTCGTATTTTAAGTACATTATAGTGCGAGCAGCATCCGCGAAACAATATCACAAAATGACGGCTTCCTTTTTTTGTTCCGGAGCGGGGAATACCATACATCTCACGGACAGGCCTGACAGTTTTCTGTCCCGGTCTGTGTTTCTTTTTAAAGACAGTACGTACAAAAAAAGAGGGAACCGGGTCATTCCCTGCTCCCTCAAGCATGTGTCCGCGAACACATGCCCCGATTGCCTGTTATTATAGTTGCTGGCTCGCGGCGCTGTCAATCCCGGTTTTCCCGAACCGCCGCGCTGGATCCTTTTGCCTTGCAAGCGGGGCCGGGATCGTGTATCTCATACAGGACGATTCCTTCTCTTCTGAGATTGATCACAAACGCGGGATTCATACCCTCTTTAAAATCTTCGTCGGTGAACTCGTCCAGATCTTTGCTCGAGTTGATCGGAATGAAGATTCCGTCGCACGCCATTGTCGCGTCGCAGACCGCTTCTGTCAGCCTGTATGACACAGAATGCTCGTGAGGGGCTGTTTCCCCGATCACAACGAACAGATCTATGTCCGAGTCTTCGGTCCAGTCTCCCCTGGCCTGCGACCCGTAGAGATAGATCTTTCTTGTCTCCGGGAGTTCTTTCACTATGCTCTCGCAGACAGCGGGAAGGATATCTCTGACAGCCGGCTTTGAAGGCAGCCTTAAAATATTCTCCATGTATATTCATTCTCCCTTGAACAGGATTACCGCCTCTCCTGTCTGTTCACCGCGTCCGTTCCGGAGCTTTGCTCTTTCTTTTTCTTGCGGGCAGCCTGTCTTCTCCGCCGAATATCTTCCATGTCGTCCGTGAAGTGCGAGATATCCATCTCGTGATAGGGATGGTACATCGTTATTATATCGTCAATCGGCACGATATCCGTGATCTCTTTGAATGACCTCCCGGAATACCACTGGTAGTACGCGAGCGCCCAGCCCGCCCAGTATTCGGGACTGTAATTGAGGCCGAATACCGGCTCTGCGTCTCCGCTGCTGAGATTAAAAGATTCCAGAATTTTGTCACAGAGTTCTGTCCCCGACATTCCCGTAATATAGCAGAAGTTCCCGCTCCCGAACTCGTCCGCGATCCCGCTCCGGATGAACATATCAAAGAACTCCGCGGGATCGTACCCCAGACCGTTGACGGAAAAATCCAGCATCACCGCGAGGTTATTTTGCGCGTCCCACAGATAGATATCGCTGTACGCGCGGGTCATCGGCAGTCACCTTCTCTCTTAAAAAATCGTGAATGCATATATCGTTTTTTCTGAAGCGTACCTTTTTCAAACAAACTCTTCGTGCCTTCCTGTCTCTTTCCTGCGCCTTGGGATACCAGACCTCGGCGGATACCGGTTCCGCGCCGGTGAACTTAATCCGCGAGAAGGCTTTCCCGCTTTTCAGCACCGTCTGTCTGCCCGCGTCTCCGAAATATACGGCGTAACATAAATCCTGAAGAGCAATCGCCCCGAACAGAAAATCTTTCGCGAAAGAAAAGCGGCCGTCGTCGGCTCTGTACCCGCGGATTACGTCGTAGCTTTGATAATCGAAAGAAAAGTTCTTTAAAAGATACTCTTTCGCGGCGTCGGCTGTCGGGACCCGCATGTCAAATTTTCTGTTCTGCAGCAGTATTGTCAGCCAGTGCAGGATATTGTATCCGGGGGAATCGAGATCGAGAACAGACAAAGACGTCATGTCAAGGCTGTAACAGTTGACGTATCCGTCTCTGCCTTTTCTTTCTTGTACGGCCCGCTCCCGCGCGGAATCCATATCTTCGGTGCAGTAGAATCCCTGCCCGTAGTCATTGTGCCGATTCCACGCCCCGTATAAAGGCGTTTCAACAATATTTTGTGAGCCGTGATACAAGGTAATTGTATTGTTACTAACAGTCATTTTTTCCTTCTCCCCGGAGATTTTTAAATTCTTCCCTGCATTGACTTTTCGTCTCTTTTGTCTGCCCGTCGGGTTTAAGCCCGCCTCGCGGTATCGCATTTTCTTTCGGATATTGTAGCCCGCGCCCGGAGGACAATACAATCCCCGTTAAGAATTAAAAAGGAAGCCGTCTGTTTTGAATCGAAGAAAAAATACCGGACGGACAGCCGT
>CAZTIY010000135.1:0-4016 GCA_964613765.1 uncultured Eubacterium sp. | reverse complement strand
GGACATATTAACAATGCCGTATAGAATAGGGATAAGCCGACGACGAATTTCGTCGATAAAACCGCTGACTGAAGATTCTGAAACTTTTGAAATCCGGGACATATTAACAATGCCGTATAGAATAGGGATAAGCCGACGACGAATTTCGTCGTCACATAGAATCTGATATTATGATGTATGTGCAAAAGTTCACCTTGTGAGATGATGGTACAATATATGCGCAATCCTACGAGATTTAAGCACTGCACCCCTGGTCGGCAGACTGAGAATGCAGTTTCGGCACTCACATCATTACTACACAAAACTATATAAAACTCGATATAAAGAAAGGTGATTTTATGAAAATACTGCAGCAGCTGAACAGCCCGACGATGTACCTTATCTGCGGCGTAATAATCGCTTTCGTCGCGATAGTCTGCGTCATATTTATGATCAGGGCCTGGCGGGCCGGTATCGCCATCGGGATGGACAGATCAAAAATGATCCGTACAATCACCGCCAGCGCGACATTCTCAATTCTCCCGAGCGTGGGAATCCTCCTCGGCGTTATCGCGCTTTCCGGAAGCCTCGGCACACCCTGGCCGTGGCTCAGACTTTCCGTAATCGGCGCCCTTCACTATGAGACGCAGGTGGCGCAGGCGGCCGCCGAACAGATCGGCATGAGCACGCTTTCCGCGGCGGAGATGACGCCCAGGGCTTTTTCGACAATCGCCCTCCTCATGAGTATGTGCATCATGTGGGGCATGGTTCTCAGCATATTTTTCAATAAGCGTTATACAAGCAGACTCGGATCCGGAAGCGGCTCTGCCGGGGGCGGATTCGGCGACACGGCAATGACAGCCATGTTCATCGGCCTCGTCAGCGCGTACATCGGAAGTTATGTGGGCGGCTTCGTTTCCGGGGACGGACTTTTCACATTCTCGGGAGACCTCACACCGCTCGTTGTGGCGGCGGCAGCCTGCCTCGCCATGGCCGTGTTTACGTACTTCAGAGAGAAAAAAGACATGGCATGGATCGACAGTTTCTCTGTCGCGGGCAGCATGATCATCGGCATGGGCGCCGCGGTCGTGTTCGGGTTCATCGTTTAATTGCGAATTTCATTCCGATACGCTGATACTACTGAAACTTTGTGAGGTTATTATGGACAGTGAAAACAGCAAGAAAGAATATTTCGACAGTTATAACAAAAAGACTCATGTCATAGGAAGGTTCACATCCGCTGCGGCGCTTATAATGCTCCTGGGCGCGCCGTTTCTTATAGGAGCGTATCTCGGAGCCATGCCGGACCTCGGAGCGGTCGGAAGAGCGTTTCTCTCCGTCGGTCTCGTGTGGACAGTGAGCAGTGTCGTTGAATTTCTGGTATACACGCCGATGCTCGGCGCCGGAGGCGGTTACCTCGCCTTTATCACGGGCAACCTGATAAACATGAAAATTCCGTGCGCAATCAACGCCCGCGACATGGTCGGAGCCAAAACGGGGACGCCGGAGAATGAGATCATCTCAACGCTTTCCATAGCGACATCAAGCCTTGTGACCATTCTGGTGCTCGCGCTCGGGGTCCTTCTTCTCGTCCCGCTTCAGCCGGTACTCCAGAGCCCCGTGCTGAGACCCGCTTTTGATAACGTGGTTCCCGCCCTTTTCGGCGCCATGGCATATAAATATTACAGAGGCAACATGAAGATCGCCGTAACGCCGATAGTCCTTATGAGTGTCCTGTTCGTGCTGGTGCCAAGCCTTATCGGATCGACGAGCTTTATGATCATTCCGTCAGGCGGAATAGCCATCGCTATAGCGTGGTTCTTCTACAAGAAATCAAAGAAAAAATGAACCGGATCACTGAGGCGGATCTCCGCTTTAACGCCGCAGGCCTCATACATGTCGTGTTAAGAACGGAACGGGGTTAATCAGGATCAGCGTAATCCGGCGGCAGGGGAGAACATCAGAAACCATATTCAGGATTCAACATTTCTGATCAGATCTTCGTATGTTCTCCCCCCCTGTTCATCAGAAATGAGAGAGTCCGGAAATTTCAGTGCCGGCTGAATGCCGTACGGTTTTTCTTTGAACGGGAACACGTGCGCCCCGTTTGTGCGCACAATTATCATGTCCGCGACCTCTGTTTAGCGGAGGCAAGATAAAGCGGGATTGCCGCGAGCTGAGCGGAGACAGACACCGCGATCATGGCGGGTATGCTTATGTCATACAGTACGCCGAGGAGCCAGCTTCCGAGGAACCAGAACACTCCGAAGGAGCATTCAAATATACCGTAGCCCGTGGCGCGGCTCTGCTTAGGCACCATGCCGCTCACGGCGGCTTTCAGAATCGACTCCTGCGCGCCCATGCCGACGCCCCAGAGAACGATACCGGCGAGAAGAGACGGAACGGAATGCCCGCCGAAGATAAGAAGAGGAAAAGGCGCGGAAATCACCGTGGATAACGCCAGCGCTTTTACACCCGCTTTATCATAGAGGAAACCGAAAACGAGCGCCGCTACGGCATCAACCAGCATTGCGCCGGCATAGAGAAGCGGAAGCGTGCCGGTTGTAACGAGAGATGATGTTTCAGCCGGACCGGCGCCGAGAGAAGCGTAAGTGTTCGATACATGCATGATAATGAGTGAGTAGTCGATGAAGCCGAACGCGAACAGACTGATGCCGGCGATGTAAAGGATGAATTCCTTTTTCATTTTGAAAGGGACATACTCCTTCGGCTCGGGTTCAAACTTTTCGGGATTCGGGAATTTACGCTTTGTAACGAGGAGCATAATCAGCGTGATTGCGCCCGGAACGGCGGACACCGCGAAACAGACGGAATATTTATGAAAAACGCTCCCTTCCGTCTGGAACAGCATCACGAGATACAGAAGAACAGGCCCCAGAAACGCGCCTATCTGGTCCAGCACTTCCTGTATGCCGAAACTCTTCCCCGCGCCCTCCTGACTCGCGGCGAAGGACATAATGGTATCTTTCGCCGGTTTCTTAATCGCCTTTCCCATGCGCTGAACTATCAGAAGTCCGCAGGCGGCGACCCATCCGTGTTCACCGACCAGAGCAAGCGCCGGGACGGCCAGGACATCCGTTACGTAGCCGATAATCGTCATCTGCCAGTAGCGGTGCGTCCTGTCCGTCAGTCTGCCGAACACATAGCGCATGGAATAGCCGATCATTTCTCCGAGCCCGGAGGCAAAGCCGATGGCCGCGGCGGACGCGCCGAGAAGCGACAGATACGCGCCGCGGATGCTGCTCGCGCCCTCATGGGTCATGTCAGAGAACAGGCTGACCACACCGAAGAGCAGAATAAAAAGCATAGCGTCGGAAATCTTTCCTTTTGTTTTATCTTTTGTTTTTTCTTTCTCCGTTTTCATCGAACGAAAATCCCGTTATTAAGCATTCAATCTCCTGAATGTATCATTACAGTTGATGTGAGACCTGCGAAGCAGAAAAAAGCGACTGAGTCCGGCAGAATGCAAGTGAACACAAAATTCTAATGAAAGGACTTCAATCGCCATGTCAAGTATAGCACAAGCACAGCGATCCGCCACTGTAGCTTTACAATTGATGTGTAGCTTTTACCTTATCTGCTTGACATGACTGCCATTATGGTTCTGTTTGCCGCGCCTGGGTACTGCCTTGTTAAATGGTTGGTAAAAGTGGAAATGAAAAGACGAAAAAAGACATCAGCGCCGGGGTATGGTGAAGGTGTATGAGGCGCTCGGCCGGAAAACGGAGGAAAAAGTCGCGATAAAGCTTTCCACCGGGGAGCGATAAAAAAATCTGAAGCAGAAATCACATACAACATTCCATACAGATTGAAAATCCCCGTAGCCCTGTATTTTCAACGGCTTTGGGGATTTCTGATTTCATTAACTGTCGAAAACGGGATTTAAGCCTTTACTGCTCTTGCAAGTGTATTTTCTTACAGGAGATTTATTTCCAGAAGGTGACGGGTTATTTATCGTTTACAGTTAGGTTTGCCGCATATCTTCAGATGAGAAAGATGCACGCGGCAGCCGCTGC
>CAZTIY010000134.1:0-4029 GCA_964613765.1 uncultured Eubacterium sp. | reverse complement strand
AGCCGGAGGAAAAGGGCGTGCTGATAGTTTACGCCTCCATGTACGGAAACACGGAAGCCGCCGCTCAGTGTCTGGCCGCGAAGCTCTGTGAGAAGGGTCTTACAAATGTAGCCGTTTATGACGTTTCAAACACCCATAAGAGTTACCTTATCGCTGAGGCGTTCAAGTACAGCCACATAGTGCTCGCGAGCGTGACATACAATCTGGGGATCTATCCTGTCATGCATGATTTCCTTACGGATATGAAAGCTCTGAACATGCAGAACCGTACTTTCGCCATCATTGAGAACGGCTCCTGGGCCGTAAAGAGCGGCGACCTTATGAGTAAATTCATTACGGACGAGCTTAAGAACATGACGCTTCTTAATGAACGCCTGTCACTCGCCTCTTCTCTTAACGAGAGCAAGGAAACGGAGCTTGAGAACCTGGCGAACGCCCTGATCGAGTCGGTAAACGCGTAGCGGGACTGCCCGGCCGATGAAGAGAATTTCGCTTTCCGGCCGGCTGACGGATCTCCGCTGATTATGGCGAACCGTACAGTTCGCGGGAAAATCACACAGAAAAACGGGGCTGTCCGCATTGTTATTACATACGCGGGACAGCTCCGTTATATTTTACCGCTCCTCTGCAAATATCGCGTTTTTCAATTCCGTCCGCGGCCGGCGGCAAGTATTCGCTTTTCTGTTTGCGTTCACTGCCGGCGGCGGTGTCACGCCCTTTTTCATTCATTCCGGCAAGCGACAGCACTTCGCCTATTGCTTTTGTTCGCGGCCGCAGGGAGTGTCACGCCCTTTCCGCGTTTTTTCCGGCCATGAAGTTGTTTACGATTTTTTCTATATTCTCTTCGCCGAGCGACTCCAGAGTTCTTCCGTTTTCACGGAAATCCCTCTTAAGCGCCGCGTTCGCCATCTCGATAAGAGCGGTGCAGACCGGGGTCGGAATATTGAAGTGCTTCCCGAACGCTTCAAGCATCACGAGTCCCTGAGGGACGTCCTCCGTAATATATCTGTGATCCACCTGCGTCGGGCCTTTCGCTCTTGTCGGCATGGAGGCGTACCAGAAGAATATGTCCTTCGCGGGCGTGTCATCGTCCAGAGTGTTCCTGAATTTACAGGCCTCAACGTAAGGGACGCGCGGGATGCCGAGGTGCTCCAGCACGTCCATTTTCTCCGAGTCCAGTTTCTCCAGAATGTTCCATACGCTCGGCGTGAAGACCTCCCAGTACATGCAGTAATCGCCGTTCGTCTTTTCTATACGCGGGATGCTCATTATGGCTCCGACTGTATGGACAATCAGGTTGGGGTTATGAAGCGCCACTTCCACTGTCGAGAACGGATAGAAATGAAAATCGAAAGACTTGAGTTTCTCACAGGTTTCGGCGGTGCGCTCATAAGGATATACTCCGATCGGATTCCTGACATTACGGAAGCCGACTTTGATCGTTCCCGGTTCGGATATTCTGCAGTCAATGAACGAACTGGTCGCCTCGACCACGGTGATGTCGGCTTTTACATGTTTGAGCATGTATGCCGTGGAGAAATATCCGGGATTTATGATCACGATCTGTCCGTCGTGAAGATGGGGCGCGAGCCTCTTTATCAGCGATTCGTGATAGTTCGTCTGGATATAGATGATGACGACATCGGCGTCCTCCGCGTCACTCAGGTCCTCGCTCACCTTATGAAGTTTGCCGGTCCTGTCCTCCCCTCCGTCTATGAGACGGATTACGCCGCCGTTCTCCTTAAGGAAATTAAAGTGATCGTTGTGAAGAGAATTCGATGTTTTAATCAGAGTGACCTCGTGGCCCTTCAGCGTCAGATCGCAGGCCACCGCGCTTCCGGCGTTTCCCGCCCCGAGAATTGCGACTTTCATATGATTCCTCCTTTGTTCAGAATTTACGATTTACTGCCGCGGCTTTCGTAATCCGGTGAATATCATTCATGTTCGTCCGGATTGACGTCGGTATCGTCATGTATGGTGTTTGGTATCACTTCACTGAAGGAAAGACCTGTCCCGGGAATGCCGGCAGTGACACGGGTCCCTTTCCTGCCTGCGTTTACGGTCAGACCGTGTCCGCCGACAGAAAGACTCGGGCCGGACTTGGAGAAATTGACCCTGACGCCTTTGCAGATTTTCAATGATTTTCTGAAACGGACACTCATATCCGATGCCTTTCTATACATTTAATGTCGGAGAGACTTACAGTTTGTTTCAATATACCCGTCTCACGGCCTGTAGTCAAGACGTTCGGATAAGGTATTCTGATTCCTGTCTGCAGTGTTACTGTTCAGAGGGTAAGTGAACACAGTCAGTTGCTGAATCGAAATCCGTTGTTCTTTTGCCGGTCGCGTCAGGCAGGCTGAACCTCCTTGTGTGTCTGGATAACTGTGATGGGACGGATCTGTAAAGCATTGATATTCTGCCGCTCGGATCGATCTTTCGGAAATCATCTTCGTACAGCCGGATGATGCTTCTCTTCACTTCATCGATTTCGGAGAAGTTATCTTTTCTCATATGTCATTTCTTCAAAACTTTATATGGCCGATATTGTCGTTTCTTCAAAACTTTTTGTCGCTGAAACAGTCGTTTCTTCCTGATTTCGGACCGGCGTCGTCATTGATCAGTCAAAATTACGGAAGGAGGCATCGTCAATATTCCTGTTTACTGTCGGATTTTTCCGTGTATTTCAGAAAAAGTCATCCTGCCGTTTTCAAAAAGCGTATAGCAGGGTATTAAGGGAAAGGCACAGGATGACCGGTTCCGGCAGGATTGTATAACGGCACGGAACGGAGAGCCGCGGCAACCGCTGATAATATATGAAAAGAAGTGAAACGGCTGGTTCCGACCGGCTGTCAGGTAACTGACCGCCGCACACTTTATTGTAAGAGGAGGGTTAAGGATGATCTACTTTTTGAGCGATTACAGTCTCGGGGCGCATCCGGATGTCATGGAAGCGCTCATCGCGACCAATGAGGAGCATGCCGACGGATACGGAAACGACAGATTTACTGAAGAAGCCTCGGAACTCATCAGGGAGTTCGTCGGAAAACCGGAGGCACATATACACTTTATGACGGGCGGTACGTCCGCGAACGGCATTCTGATACAGGCGGCGCTGAGACCTTATGAAGGAGTCATCTCCGCTGATTCCGGACATATATACGTACACGAGACGGGCACCGTGGAGGCGGGCGGTCACAGGATTTTCGACGTTCCGACGGATAACGGGAAACTCTGCCCCGAAGACATAGAAAACATCGTGCGCACACACGAGAACGAGCATAACGTACTGCCGAAACTCGTTTATATTTCCCAGCCCACGGAACTCGGCGGAGTATATACAAAGACGGAGCTAAAAGCGCTGCACGACTGCTGCCGGGAAAATGAACTTCTTCTGTACGCCGACGGAGCGAGACTCGGGACGGCCCTTACATGTGACACTTCGGATTTTGATATCAGGGACATGGCTGAACTTACCGACGCGTTCTACATAGGCGGGACAAAGGCGGGGGCTCTGTTCGGCGAAGCTATGGTCATCCTTAATGAAGGTATAAACGATCATTTCAGATATATGCTGAAACGCGCGGGAGGCATGCTCGCAAAGGGACGTCTGATCGCGGTACAGTTCACGGCGCTTCTTAAAGGCGGCGAGGATTCGCTGTACTACAGGATATCACGCCGTGAGAACGAACTCGCGAAGGCGCTGGCCGCAGGTATCAGGGGAAGAGGTTACTCATTCTTTTTGCCGCCGGAGACCAATCAGATATTTGTGATAGTGCCTGACGGTAAAATCGCGGAACTTAAGAAAGACTTTTTATTTAATGTCTGGTGTCCTTATGATGAGAAGAGTTCCGTAGTCAGGTTCGTCACGGGCTGGGGAACTGAGGAAGAAGAAATCGACGCCCTGATATCGGCCCTGTAGTTACATTTCATACATGGTATTTGAGGGACGGGCGGCATAGCACCGTTGCAAAAAAAAAGTCCCCGCTTCGCGCAGTTTCTGCGAGTCGCCTGCCTCCTGCGGGGCGC
>CAZTIY010000133.1:0-4038 GCA_964613765.1 uncultured Eubacterium sp. | reverse complement strand
GACGCGAAAACGGTGTCAGGGAGCAGCTTGTGCTGACATCCTTCGCGGGACTTGAAGGTGATGAGCATGAAAAAGTAAGGATCGTTGAAACACTCTGCCGCGCGGGGGTTTCGGCGCTCGTCGTTTTTCGACGGAGCGATGCGGCAGGAGGTCCCGGAGACGCGGTAGTACGCCGCTGTGAGGAACTGGGTCTTCCTTTGCTCGTTATGCCGGAAGAAACTAACGCGGTATATTCACGGGTTCTTGAGGAAGTCATGGATCAGATGCGTTACGGCGAGAATTTCAGCAATGATCTGATCAATAACACGATTTATCATCTCCTTGATTTTGACAGGCACAGCAGTTTCCAGGCCGCCCTGAGGGAGGCGGCGATCAGAAATGAGTTCCAGGTCGTGCTCATGTCGAGGGATTTCAATCCGATCATGACGATAGAGACGAGGAACCGCGTCAGCATCTCCGATATCATACATAAGGGAAAGACCCAGGCTATAGGGAAATCAGGCGTTTATACGCTTCTTAACGTGGACGGCGCCCTGACGTACTGGGGGTCGCTCACCAATAACGGCGAAAAATATTTTCTGTTCATAGTGGATAATGAAGATAATTATTCGGCGGCTGAGATTTCCAAACTCGCGGAAATCATCGAGATAGCCATGATCATGTGGAAGTATACACCGGAGCGTGACGTGAAGGCGGAATTCGTGAGAGCGCTTCTCAGGAATAATAAGAGCTTAGCGTACTCGCTGAAGGACGAGATGGAACTTGAACCGTCGGATATTCTCGGTGTGTTCTCCGCGCGGGGTCTCAATACTTCCGAGAGTACCGCCGTAATGGATAAATACGAGAAAGAAAAAGAACTGGAGATCCTCAGAGTTGCCGACGGCGATGAGACGAACGCGGTGATACTCAGTTCCCGGGACGGCGAAAAAGCGGACAGGACGGAGCTTAAGCGCTGCTGTCTTGAAATGTTTGACGAACTCAAGGAAGGCGGGCAGAAGGTCCGTATTTTCCATGTAACTGAAGTAAACGGCATAGAAGGAGCGGGGGACGCGTTTAAGAGAATAATGGAGACGTGGTTCTTCATGGAGAGCGTGTTCCCGTATAAGAGAGTTTTTTCCAAGTTCGAGATATCCATGGTTTCAAACTGTATCAATATACAGGTGCAGGGAGGACAGCTGAAGAAAACATTTCAGGATCTTCTGGAGCCGTTCAGAAGGGAGATGGGGGAGAACAAGGCAAAACAGCTTCTGGAGACACTGGAGACGTTCGTTCTCGATGCCGGCATGAACAGCAGCAAGACGAGCGACTTCATGGGTATCCATACCAACACTGTCCAGTACCGTCTTAAGAAGATAAACGAAGTTCTGGGCGCGGAGATTACCGGGAACAGAGTAATACCGGGATTGACCATAGCCCTGGCGCTCCGGAGGCTTGAGAGAGCCATGAAGTGATGCGAGGCATCAGAAAGGAAAATTTATGCTACTCGCCGTTGACATCGGAAACAGCAACATTGTACTTGGGCTTTACCGGGACGACAGACTGCTGACTGACTGGAGAATCAAAACGGATCCGGGGAAAAGTTCTGATGAGTACGGCCTGCTGATCAAACAGTTCTTTGATTATGAAGGGTACAGAATGGAAGACGTGGAGGATATCATAATCTCCACGGTGGTTCCCTCCGTCATGTATACCATCAGGCACACGGCTGAAAAATTCTTTCACAGGAGAGCGATTATAGTCGAGTCGGGCATAAAGACCGGCCTCATTATCCGGTACGACAACCCGAAACAGCTCGGAGCCGACCGCATAGTGGACGCCGTGGGCGCGTATTACAAGTACGGAGGGCCGCTCATCGTCATCGACATAGGGACGGCTACCACGATCGACGGCGTGACTTCCAAAGGCGAATATCTGGGCGGAACCATCGCCCCGGGGCTGAAGATTTCGTCCGAGGTGCTGACGTCCAGAACGGCCCAGCTCCCGAAAGTGGAGCTTGAGGCGCCGGGCAGAACGATATGCCGTAATACCGTTCTCGGAATCCAGTCGGGGCTCGTATACGGACACATGGGCATGATTGAATTCATCGTGAACAAGATGAAGAAAGAGATGGAGTCCGTTGAGGAGTCCGGCGCCCCGGTGAAAGTCATCGCGACAGGCGGCATGGCGAATCTTATACGAAGCGGCGTTGACTGCATAGATACTGTGGACAGGATGCTCACGCTGGACGGCCTTAATATAATCTATCAGAAGAACCGCCGCCGCAGGGGCAGAAAACTTAACCCCGACGTTCCGTGCGACAGTGAGAGGACGGAAGAATAAAAGATCCGCGCGGCCGGTAAGTGATGACGAAGACCTGAGAAATCGCACAGTGAAGGGTAAGTGCCGCAGATATGGCCGGGTGCAGGTCTGTTAAATAATACGGGACGCGGGTTCTGCGTATATGTATATGGGTGTAAGGGAAAAGAATGACAATTCCCTTTCGCGGGCGGTTAATTGAAAGAACAATATGCAATCGGGTGATATTCGGAAAGACGGTTCAGAATTAAAAACGTCCGGTCCCGCGGCGCCTGAAAATCCTTTTTTTCTGGCGCCTATGGCCGGAATAACGGACGCTCCCATGCGGCGTATCTGCCGTGAGATGGGGGCGTCTTTCACGTGCTCCGAGATGGTATCGGCGAAAGCTCTTTACTACGGAGATAAGAAAACGGAGAAACTTTGTTATATTTACCCCGGAGAGGGGCCCTGCGCCATCCAGATATTCGGTCACGAGCCGGATATTATCTCTTACGCGGCCGCAAAACTGGCGCCGCTCGGTAACGCTGTCCTGGATATCAATATGGGATGTCCCGTGCCAAAGATAGTAAAGAACGGCGACGGTTCCGCCCTTATGAAAGATCCCGCTTTGTGTGAGAGGGTCGTACGCGCTGCCGTAACTTCCGCAGGGAAGCCGGTTACAGTAAAGATCCGCGCCGGTTTTACGGAGAAGTCAAAGAACGCCGTCGAGGTCGCGCTCGCATGTCAGGAGGGCGGCGCCTCCATGGTTACTGTCCACGGAAGAACACGCGAGGCGTATTACAGCGGTGAACCTGATCTTGATATAATCAGGGCCGTGAAAGAGGCTGTCGATATTCCGGTTACGGGTAACGGCAATGTCACGGGCGCGGAATCATATCTCAGAATGGTTGAAACAACAGGCTGCGATTATGTCGCGATAGGAAGGGCCGCCCGCGGGAACCCGTGGATATTCAGAGAACTGGTATCATTCCGTAACGGTGGGGAACCGCCGGAGCCTCCGGAACTTTATGAAAAGGCGGATCTGATGCTCCGCGAGTACCGGGAGTTAAGGGAACTGAAAGGCGATTACGC
The DNA here is from genome assembly GCA_964613765.1 of uncultured Eubacterium sp. Classification (GTDB taxonomy): domain Bacteria; phylum Bacillota; class Clostridia; order Peptostreptococcales; family Anaerovoracaceae; genus Aminicella. The sequence goes on along the minus strand of CAZTIY010000133.1, from coordinate 672 downwards.
AGCCGTCCGCGAAATGCGAAAAATCTGCGGATGGTACCTTCACGGATATCCCGGCGCCGCGAAATTCCGCGATGCCGTAAACCGCATAACCGATCCGGAGGAACTCGCGCGTCTCCTGGAAGAACTGTCACCCGGGGCCGTAACATTCTAAGCTGAATTTGCTCTCACAGTAATGTCAAAAAACCGTGATATATAAACCCCGGCGAACCGGATAAAAAAATAATACGGCAAATACGGCGGAAATATCCAATCGAAACAGATGAAGATTCGCAGAGCGCGAAAATCACGATTTTTGACGTGAAAGGTCGCATCGGCTGCGGGGCGGGGAAGCCTCTCAGGTCGTATGATATGCCGCGCGGCCGGAATATTTTCTGCTAAAAAAACATAATATTTAATGGAAAGGAGAAAACAGCAATGATAACAATTAAAGAAGCATGTAAAATAATATTGGAACGTCTTCCGGATTATTATATTTATTTAGCAAATGAGGGACCAGAATGTTATAGTTTTATTACTGAAAAAAAAGGTAGTAAACATTTAACAGGAAGCGGTATTCAAGTGTTTGACACTGTTAATTAATATACAGGAGATGTACAATTAAATGTATTGATTTTTGATATTATTGAGGCTGGGGATCTGATAGTTCAATACGACCCGAAACAGATAGAAGAG
>CAZTIY010000132.1:0-4049 GCA_964613765.1 uncultured Eubacterium sp. | reverse complement strand
GCCGCGGCAGGCATAAGCTGTCCCGGCGGCGTAAGACAGCCCCATTCCCAGACTTCCGCTCGAAAAGGCCACCTGATTTAACGCTGTCCTCGACGGCTGTCCGGGAAAATCGCCTCCGTTTTCCTCAAATGAATCGAGCTGTTCTTTTGTTATCATGCCCGCCTGGTACATTCCGCAGTAATATGCAAGGCCGCCATGTCCTTTGCTAAGGATGAAAGTATCTCTTTCCTTATCCATAACTGCAGTAAACAGCACGGAAATTATCTCAGCCATCGAAAGTGAGGGCGCTATGTGCGCTCCGCTGTCTCCCGCCTTGTTCGCAAGGCGCAGAATATCCAGCCTTATTTTTCTTGATGTGTCTTTAAGCTGCTCTGTCCTGTCCATTACATTCCCCCGTCCACTCTCAGAACCTGTCCCGTAATGTGTGATGACAGATCCGAAGCGAGAAATACCGCTGCATCGGCAATATTCTCAGGTTTTCCCGGTCTTCCGAGAGCTGTCGTATCCTTTATTTCCTGAATGATGTATTCAGGCAGAGTATCCAGCATATCAGTCTCCACGATCCCGGGCGCTATGCAGTTCGCCCTTATTCCTTTTTCGCCGTTTTCAGCGGAGACCGACCGCGTCATGGCGATCAGAGCCGCCTTGGATGCCCCGTAGGCGGATTTGCCCGATGTAGGATCCAGTGCCGCGGCGGAAGCAATGTTCACTATGCTTCCGCTTTTGTATCTCGTCATGATCTTGAGAATCTGCTGCGTCAGAAAATACGGCGCAAAGAAATTGACTTCCATCTGTCTGCGCACTTCGTCCGCGGGAGTCATTGAAAACAGAAAGTTTGCCGTAACGCCTGCGTTGTTTACCAGTATGTCGACCGGTATTTTCGAACGGAAAATATCTCTGACCGCTTCCTTCATCGAATCATAGTCGGTAAGCTCGAAGCATACGGGTCTTACCTCAACACCGTACTTACCGCTTATCTCTCCGCATTTTTTCTTAAATTCCGGCGTGAGGGACCTCGCGTGCGCCCACACGCACGCTCCGTTCTCAGCGAATTTTTCAAGCATCGAAAGACCCATGCCCCTGTTCGTTCCGGTGATAAAAGCATTCTTCCCTGTCAGGAGTTTCCTCATTATCCGATACCTCCGTCCACCCTTATTACCTGTCCCGTAATGTGAGATGACATGTCAGACGCAAGAAAAGCGTACAGAGCAGCTACTTCGTCAGCTCTTCCCATTCTCTTCTGTGCCGATTTCTTAAGTTTCCCTTCTATGACTTCAGGAGAAAGGCCGGCCGTCATGGGCGTTTTAATTACGCCCGGAGCCACCGCGTTCACCCGTATGTTCTTCGGCCCGAGTTCTTTTGCCATCGTCTTTGCCGCTGAGATGAGCGCGGCCTTTGAGGCTCCGTAGGCAAGCTGCCCGGCATTTCCGTCAAGACCCGATATGCTTGAAGTAAAGACCACGCTTCCACCCCCCCCGCTTCTTAATATCAGCTTTGTTATGTACTGCGTGAAAACTATCTGTGAGAAAAAGTTTATCCGGAAAGTATCTCTCATCTGATCTTCCGTCACCATCGGAAAGAAGGCGTCTATTGTCACTCCCGCTATATTTATCAGGGCGTTCACGGGTCTCTTTGCCTTCTGTATTTCTCTTGTGGCCCTTTTGACCGACTCATTGTCCGCCATGTCAAAATATACAGGAATGATCTCCGCGCCTGTCTCCGCTGCCGTATTTGAAAGGAAATCCTCGTACTCTTCCGTCCTCTTATATGCACACGCAAAGATATCCGCTCCGTTTTCGGCAAACATCCTCACAGTAGCTCTCCCTATTCCCTGAAGAGCTCCGGTTATCACTGCGGTTTTTCCCTCGAGCATCCGTTTCCTTCCTTTCCTCTTTATTACTTTCCTCTATATCGCGTCCACGCGCCTTGACAGCATCCTCACAAGATCAAAGCCGTCCCACATGATGTCTATGTCCATCGCTTTTCCTATTGGTACTATCCTGTCTATGCCGCGCAGACGGTTTGAGATGACAAATTCCCTTATCTCCTCCGGGGAAACTCCGAAATATGTCACCGTCTGGAACCTGTCCGTGATGAAAGGCGCCGTCTCCTCAAGGCTCCCGGGCCCGTATTCGTAGAAGTAGCCGCCCCTGCCCCGCAGCCTGCTCAAATCGCCTCTGAGCTCCGCGAGCTCCGCGCGGAAGAGATACCCCGTGTCTCTGATGATCCTGCCAATCGGCACCCCGTTCAGGACATCTTCAAAGCTTTGCGCGTACTTGTCCGCGCTCACGGCGCTCTGAAGCTCATATCTCTTCCCGGCTGTTTCAAGAACAGCTTTCCAGAACCTGTCCCTCGCCTCTTTGCTGTCATTCAGCCAGAATATCAGCTGTTCGCTTGAGCAGGCGTTCTGATCCATCAGATATGTATCGTTGTAAAAGCCGTCCGAAAGGCGGCGCACTAAGGCATCATCCGCGGAAAGGACGGCATTCCCGTCAATTACGCATACCGAGTATCTGTCAGCGAAACATATATCAACGCACCTCGGCGCGGCAGGCATCGCCTTTATCCGCCTTATCGTCTCATCCCCGCCCCAGATCATCCTGGCATCCGATCCGGCGCAGAATGACGCTGTTATCTCATCATCTGCCTCATATCTCACAAAAGCCGTCCTCTTTTTTATCTCCGGATAACTTTTCAGAGTTTCCGAAACAGCACGGCAGAGTGGAAATATCTCGGGGTATTCTCGGCTAGATAATCTCACTATGTTAGAACAGCCGGAAAGAAGCCCGAACGCGTAGCTGAAAGCGAAGTTCACGGGGATGTTCCCGGGGGCTATGTGAAAGCACAGACCCCTCCCGAGGCGGTTTTCAGCCTCCGGGCACTCTCTTCTGAGCCGCATGAGATTCCCCCTCCTGCACCAGAACGCGAAGGCGGATATGTCCGGATACACGCGGAGTTCTTTAAGCCCCATCAGTTTCCTTGAAAGCGCAGACAGAAACTCCACTGCCTCATCGCTGAAAGCGGGAAGTGGCGCGCGGGTGACGTCCTCCGTTCCCGCAAGGTACTCAACGCCCTTCATACGTGTCGCTGCACCCCCTTATCTCAGCTCCCTTTATCCGTCCGTATACAGCGAAGTATTTCCCTTTCCTTCCGCACGGGCAGTCATCCTCTCCCAGTATCTCACCTTCATCCTCTGTAAGGAGCACGTGACCGGGATAACTCGTCGGAAGGAGCGATATGCACTCAATCATGCCGCGGCCCCTTTTCTTCTCCGAAAGTGTCCGCGGATCGATCACCTTTATGTCCGAGAAAACAGACGCGTGCAGATGCCCCTCGGGGCACGCCATGAATATAGACCCCGTCTGCTCGACCATTCCGTAATAGTTGAGCACGGTCTTAATCCCTGTCGCATCACGCACCGCGGCTTTAAACTGTTCATTATCCACTGCCTCGCTCTGAAGCTTCTTCCAGCCTCCCCCGTGTATGAGGATGCCGTCTATACCGAGACGTATATCTCTTCTGATGAGCTCACGCACAAAGTACTTCCAGATCATGAAGGTGAACCCGAAGAGAAGGATCTTCTCCCCTTTGTGTCTTTTGAGGAACTCATCAACCGCGACCGTGTCTATATCCATGTTCTCATCGAGGGCGTATGTCACATCCCTTCCCAGCATGGAAAAGCCCAGGATCCCCGCGCCTCTCGCGGAGAACATCTTCCTGTTCTTTATGACCGCTTTTGTGTCTATTATGAGCATCGGAAGTCTCTTCGCTCCCGTGAAGTCCGTGACTATCCTGTTAAGCGCCTTTGTCTGTCTCGCCGATGTCTCTCTGTCAAGATATATCTTCGATGTCCTCTGCCCCGTGGTCCCCGATGATGTCATCGTCTTCACTATCTCTTCATTTCCCGTGCTCCTAAGGTCGTATTCCTTGAACAGGCGCACCGGAAGGGCGGGGCTGTCCTCACCGAGCACTTCGCATACTTTTGCATAAGGCGCACACATCTTTCTGTGGTATTCCGAAAGCTCATGCACCCATGCCGCGTATCGCTT
>CAZTIY010000131.1:0-4144 GCA_964613765.1 uncultured Eubacterium sp. | reverse complement strand
GCGGCAAGGCGCGGGGTTTAAGCGTAGCGGTTTAACCCCGCGCCCCGCAAACGACAAGCGACTCGTAGAAACTGCGCGAAGCGAGGACCTTTTTTCGCAACGGTGCTATGCCGCCCGACCCTCAAATACCATGTGTGAACTGTAACTTCAGCGGTCAGGACCGCCGACGTATCTATATCTTGCCTGAACTCTTGCCGCCGAGTCTGACGCTGTTCAGAATATTAGTGTCGAATTTATAACTTACTGCCTCTTCCTGACGATTTCTTTTCAGCGTAAGCCGCACCACGCGGTCGATCAGTTCACTGAACGTAACTCCGACAGGTTCCCAGAGATAGAACGCGAGTGAGCCCGGAATCGGATTTATTTCATTCAGGTACAGCTTTCCGATGTCCTCGTCTATTATAAAATCGATGCGGGCGACACCGTTACATCCGACAGCCTTAAATGCCCTGACCGCGAGTTCCCTTATTCTTTCTCTCTCTTCTTCTGACAGTTCCGCCGGTATTTTACGGGAAAGATTCGCCATTCCGGCTCCCTTCGATCCGACGGCGGCTCTCCCGCCTTTTTTCCCGCCGCTTACATATTTGTCCTGATAACTCAGTATTCCGGCTGCGGATACGGGCTCCTCGCACTCGGAAGCCGCAGCCTCATTTTCATCGCCCAGAACCGCGCAGTTTATCTCTCTGAGCCGGGAGACGGCATGCTCCGCCATAACCTTTGTGGCATACGTGAAAGCTTCATCAAAAGAATCGGAGAGTTCCTCACGGCTGTCCGCGACACTTATTCCGACGCTGGAACCGAGATTAACGGGTTTTATTATCACGGGATACCCGAAACTGTTTTCTGTATCTTCGATCATTTTCTCCGGATTCTCATAATCCGAGAGCGTATACAGTTTAGCGTCAAGCACCGGCACACCCGCCTCTTTAAGGACAGCCTTCGTAATAAATTTATCCATACTCACGGCAGACGCGGTGACGTCGGAACCGGCGAATGGTATGCCGAGCGTTTTGAAATATCCCTGAAGCGCTCCGTCCTCCACGTTTGTTCCGTGTACCACCGGGAAAACCATATCGAATCCTTCCGGTTTAGCTCCTCCGAAACGCTTCACGGGATAAGGCAGAAGCGAAAACTCTCCCCCGTCATTTACCATTATGACCCTCTGAGAAGCCCTGATAAGAGAAGGTATGTCCTTATATGAATCTATGTCCCCTATGCGCTGCCCGGTATACATATCACCTTCCTTGGTCATGTATACCGGTATCACGTCATATTTTTCTCTGTCCATAGCCGTGACGGCCTGGATGCCGGAAATCACAGATACTTCATGTTCGACGGATTTTCCGCCGAACAGCACAGCTATCCTGAGCTTCATAGATGATCCTTTCTTGTACCGCCGCGGTGTCCGGAAGGGCCGCGGTTCAATAATTATCAGGGAGATCGTTCTCCAGCAGTATATACTTATGACCGCTTCCTTTTATGCCGTAAGCGTGTCTTATCGCGTCCTCCACCCTGTCGAACACGGTAAGTCTCATCTCCGGAAACCCTGCCTCAAGAACGCCTTCTTTTACCGCCCTGCTTTGCCGCGGTCCCACAAGCAGGATGTAATCACAGCACGCGGCGGCGTACGAGCCGAATTTGCGGTTGTAATCATCCTCATCGGCTCCCAGCTCAACCATTCCCGGTGTGATAAGTATGCGGATTCCGTCAAACAGCGCCAGAGTTTCGACCGCCGCCTTGGAGCCGACAGGATTTGAATTGAAAGCGTCATCGATTATCGTAACATCACCCTGCGTCTTCATTTCCATGCGGTGGGCGGCCGGCTTCAGTCTCCGCACAGGTATTTTCAGATCATGAAGCGGTATTCCGAGTTTATGGGCGACCGTTATTGCCGCCATTACATTTATGACGTTATGCGCGCCGACAAGTTTCATGCTGAAGCGTTCAGACTCTCCGGAGGGAGCTGTCGCCGTGAATTCCGTGCCGCGCGCCGTCACGGAAATATCCGAAGCAAAATAGCCTTCACCCGTCATTTCCGAATGAAACATTACGGTATTATTGTACGCGGGAGGAATACCGGTTTCTTCGCCGCGTTTTTTGTCAAGATAATCTGTGATATATTCGTTGTCGCCGTTAAGAAAAAGCATCCCGCCGTCCGGGAGAGCGTCAGCGAGCTCAAACTTCGTGGATTGAATATTCTCCAAACTTCCGAACGTATCAAGATGCTGGGGTCCTATCGAAGTTATTACACCGTGGACCGGGTGGACGATATCACAGATTTCCCTGATGTTCCCGACGTATCTCGCGCCCATTTCACATACGAAGATTTCATGTGACGGCTTCAGCTGATTCCTTACCGTTTTTACGACGCCCATGGGAGTGTTGTAACTCTCGGGTGTTACAAGCACATTATATTTAGTTCTCAGTAACGTCTCGAGATAGAATTTAACACTCGTCTTCCCGTAGCTTCCGGTGACGCCGATTACGCATAATCCTGGATTCTCCGCGAGTATGCGCCCGGCGTCATTGATATAATGATTGTTAACGGCCTTCTCTACCGGATGATTGACCGTATTCGCGATCATGACCGTAAAAAGCTGGGCACCCGTAAGAAAAACGAGGATTCCCTTAAGAGTATCAGTTAAATCCGCCGCGTTCAGGCGTGATCCGCCCGCGAAATAAACTGCTGAAAGAACGAGAACTGCGAACAGGAGACTTATTATGACAACAGTAACCGTAAGTCTCTTTACCCGTGAAGTGAATACCAGCGGTTTCTTGCGGTTCATTTCCGCCATCAGTCTGTAGACAGCGATTATTACCGCGAGAGTTATCCATATAAGAATATCGGCTATTATGCCTGAAAAGCCCCGGATTTCTCCCGGAAGCGCGGGAAGGAACATACGAACGGTCCCCAGTATCAACGCGAATACAAGTATCCACTGAAGACGCGCGTTCCTGCGAAGCCATGCCGTCTGCTCTTTGTTCTTATATACATTAAGCTGGAACATATGCAGATTGTACCGCATAGTGAGAATGTATGCCGGAACAGCGAGCGCGGCCGTGACAAGCGTGGTTATAAACTTTATCATGCTAAGCCTCCCAGCCGGAGAAAGGCTCTCAGTATTCCGGAAAACTCGGCCGGTTTATAAAGAAACGAATAGTGACCCGTCCCGTCCAGGACAACCAGAGCGGCATTCGGAATTTTTTCTTCCATAATGTGAGCGTCGGAGAGAGGCGTTTCAGTATCAAGATCGCCCCAGACCAGAAGAGTTTCCTGTTTCACAAGAGGCATGATATCCTGAAGATCTTCATTTACCGCCATAACGAGACAGTTTTTCATTACCGGACTTGCGTTCCTGTAATCCTCCGAACCCTGTCTGCCCAGCCAGAAATCTATAACTTCGGGAAAAAGGGAATGCACGGGGGCGCTTGTCAGAAATTTCTTCATCAGTTTATATTTCTTTACCGACAGTTTTTGTTTCAGCGTCTTTTCACGCATAACACCCGCACTGTCTATGAGAACTATCCTGTGTATATCAAAAGGAAGATCTTTACGCGCGGCAAGTTTAATGATCATGCGCCCGCCGTATGAGTGTCCGATCAGGTCGGCCTCTTTAATGCCGAGTCTCTCCGTGAACCTGCAGAAAAAGTCGCAGTACGCGTCTACATTCCAGGCCTCACGAGGCTCGTCACTCTGACCGAACCCCGGAAGATCGAATTGAACCACCCTGTAAACATCGTTTATGGCACAGGCCACGGAATCATATATGCCGAGACCTGTTCCCCAGCCCTGGAGTATGACCGCCGTATTTTGAGATCCGGCGGGTCCCGTAATTTTGTAATTTATCTCGTAACCGTCAATGTTGATAACCATACACAAATAATACCACATATGCCGGCCTGTTTTAAGTGCCCGGGCATGATTTTACTTCAGCCGTCGGATTTTCTGTTACTGTTCACACATGGTATTTGAGGGTCGGGCGGCATAGCACCGCTGCGAAAAAGGTCCTCGCTTCGCGCAGTTTCTACGAGTCGCTTGCCTCCTGCGGGGCGCGGGGTTAAACCGCTTCGCTTAAACCCCGCGCCTGACCGCTCACTTCCTCGCTCCATCGTGAAACTGCATGCTCAGCTGCGGAAAATTTCC
>CAZTIY010000130.1:0-4150 GCA_964613765.1 uncultured Eubacterium sp. | reverse complement strand
AGCTGACATCCCTTATCAGCAGGCTGGAAGAACTCGAAGAAGGGATAAACAGCGCGGGCGCGGACTATAACGAGGCGGTAAATGAATACAACCGGAGATTCACGTTCTTCCCGAGCAGACAGGTTGCCGCGATGTTCCGTTTTAAAGAGATGCCGGTCTACGACCCGGAACGGATTGATTCGCTTCGCGTAACGAAAGATTCCTTAAATTCAACAATAACCTGACGAAAATACATCAATAAACTTGAGATAAATAATCTTCAATAGTAAAATGAAACGGGCGTACAGCTTGTTCTTTTTCAGATATCCGGTATTCTCAGGAGTGATGTCCGCGGCGCGGAGGGGGCCCTGAATTTATATCATATTCGAGAAAAGACCGCTCCGCTTAACATCACGGCGGGATTACGCGTAAGCGGAAGATGTAAGTGACCGGCGCCTTACGGACAGTTGTTTGACCGGGCCGTGAACTTCACGGCGCCGCAAGGAGATCCGGTAACGAATAAATTTTGATTGATCAGGAAAGTGAGGAGAAAGTAACAGAAAGGAAAAAGTATGGGGAAAACAAAAAAACTGACACATGATCAGAAGATCTTTAAGCTGGGCAAGATAATCACCGACCGCAAAGAGGTGATACTGGGCATTGAAAAGATCACTAAAGATTCTCCCGAATACTGGGGAATCGACTGCGGCATTCAGTATGTGACCCGCCGTTACGGAGGGGAAATCGCCGAGGACTGCCTCGATACCGCCCTTAAGATGGGTAAGCGCAAGCCTAAGACCTTCGCTCAGATGAAGAAACTGACAGGATATACCGATGACGAGCATCTGAAGACGGTGCTTGAGGCGCTCTGTCAGGCAAGTCTCGTAGAGTACCATCAGGAGAACCTTGACGGCAAGAACCCCCAGCACGAGACGCGCTGGGTGCTCGATATGTTCGTCCCGGGTTCCGCGGAGATTATGGTAATGAGGCCCCAGATCTCGCCCGTGACGCCGAAGGTCGTTGACTTCTTTGAACGTATGGCGTATCTGCCCCTCGCGGGTATCACTCATCTGGTCGGCCCCGGCGGATGCGGCATCGGAATGCATGTCATCCCTGTGGAGAAGGCCATTCCTGCCGATTGTGAATCTCTCCCGATTGAGCATCTTTCACACTGGCTTAAGAAGTATGAAGGCCAGATCGGCGTGGGAATCTGTTCCTGCCGCAAGCAGCAGACGCTGCGCGGTGAGGGCTCCGGAGACCTTGAGCAGTACTGGTGCATCGGAGTAGGCGACTTCGCCGACTACTGCCGCGAGACAGGAATGGGTCACGACATCACTTATGATGAGGCCATGGAGATCCTGGAGAAGGCTGAAGAGAAAGGTTACGTCCATCAGATCACCAATATCGACGGAGAGGATAAGATATTCGGACTCTGCAACTGCGCGGTGGGTGTCTGCAACGGCCTTCGCACGTCACAGCTCTTCAATACTCCCAACATGTCCAGGTCGGCGTATGTTTCCGAGATTGATGCGGATAAGTGCGTAGCCTGCGGCAAGTGCGTTGAGGTATGCCCGGCAGGCGCGGTAAGACTCGGTCAGAAGCTCTGCACGACTCACGGTGAGATAGAGTATCCCAAACAGGAGCTTCCCGACGGGAAACTTGTCTGGCCGGAGGAGAAGTGGAACTGGAACTATAAGAACGAAAACGGCGTTATCCAGACATGGCCCACGGGAACAGCCCCCTGTAAAACAGCCTGTCCGCTTCACATTGCCATTCAGGGATATATCAGCAAAGCGAGCGAGGGCAAATACAGAGAGGCTCTCGAACTTATCAAGAGAGACAACCCGTTCCCCGCGGTATGCGGTTCTATCTGCCACAAGTACTGCGAGCTTGAGTGCACCAGAGGAACGGTCGATGACGCTCTCGCGATTGATGACATCAAACAGTTTATCGCCGCAAAGGATCTCGAGTCCGAGCACAGGTACATACCGCCTATGAGATCGACTACGAGAGAGCACATCGATAAGAAAATCGCTATCATAGGCTCCGGCCCCGCGGGTCTGTCCTGCGCGTACTTCCTCGCGATTGAGGGATACAGCCCCGTGGTATTCGAAAAGAACGCTGTGCCCGGCGGCATGATGACGCTCGGTATTCCCAACTTCCGTCTCGAGAAGGACGTGGTCAATGCCGAGATCGACATCATCAGGGAAATGGGTGTCGAGATCAGGTGCGGAGTTGAAGTCGGTAAGGATGTGACCATCCAGCAGCTTCGTGAAGAAGGATTCGAGGGCTTCTTCCTCGGAGTAGGACTCCAGGACGCCGGAAGTCTCGGTATTCCCGGGGCGGACGCTGAAGGAGTAATCGGCGGTGTCGACTTCGAGAGAGAGGTCACACTCGGAACCGCAAAGAAACTCTCCGGTGATGTAGTAGTCATCGGCGGAGGCAATATCGGAGCCGATGTGGCCCGTACCGCCGTCCGTCAGGGCGCGGACAGCGTACATCTGTACTGCCTCGAGTCTTATGACGAGATGCCGATGGGCGCTGAGGATCAGGAACTCTGCAAAGCGGACGGCGTGATCATTCACGACGGCTGGGGCCAGACAGAGGTCAGGGTTAAGAACGGCAAGGTCGCCGGAATCAATTTCCGTAAGTGCGTGTCCGTTAAGAACGCTGAAGGAAGATTCGATCCTAAGTTCGATGACGACACGACCTGCACGCAGGACTGCACGACCATACTGTTCAGCATAGGACAGAAGCCCGACTGGGGTACGCTCCTCGCCGGAACGAATGTTAAACTGAGCCCGAGGGGACTTGTTATCGCGGATCCTGTAACACTCCAGACTGACGAGGAAGATATCTTCGCCGGAGGCGATGTGGTGTCCGGACAGAAATTCGTCGTTGACGCGCTCGCCATGGGACGTGAGGGCGCAGTGTCGCTCCACAGATTTGTCAATAAAGGCAACTCTCTCACGATCCACAGAAACACGAGGCATTTCACGGCGCTTAACAAAGACGAGATCGTGCTTCCTCCGGAGTCCTACCGCAAGCCGCCGCGTCAGGTCAGAGAGATCGATGCGGACAAAGTGCTCACCATGAACGACGAGCGCAAGGTCTTCACTGAAGAACAGATCAAGCAGGAAGCGTCCAGGTGCCTCAAGTGCGGAAGAAGCGTAGTCGACCAGAATAAGTGCCTCGGTTGCGGAATGTGCACGGTACAGTGCAAGTTCGACGCGATACATCTGACACGTAAGATGGGCGACGCCTATTCGAAGATGATTCCTGCGGAGCAGAAATTCGTCGGCATCGGAATGAACCTGCCGAAGAAGGTAGCCGCAGGACTTAAGAGTGTGGCATCCGGTTCGCAGAAATAAAGTAAGCCGGGACGGTGTTTCATGCACGAGCTTGGATTGGTAAATTATGTAGTTAAAACGGTAGGGAAGATCGCCGAAGAGAATAACGTAAAAAAGATAGTGTCTGTCACGCTGGCTTTCGGGGAGGTATCCGGTGTAGTGCCGGAATATCTGTACAAGTACTGGACCTGGTATACTAAGAAGTTTCCGCTGTTTGACGGATCTCAGCTTATTTGTCAGGAAATACCCGCGGTCACGTGGTGTGACGACTGTAAGACCAGTTATTCCACGGTAGCGTACGGCAAGACCTGCCCGAGGTGCGGAAGCGGCAATACATGGCTTATCAGAGGCAATGAAATGCTGATAGGAGATGTGGTTGTCGAGGACAATGATAACGGTACTTCCGCCGGGCTCAGTGCCGGGGGCGAGTATGTGCCGGACGCGGAAACGCCTGCCGATGAAGGAGGAGCCGATGACAAACGAGGAAATGCGGGAAGTAGTAAATCTGCTTGATATAAATCTTTTTAAGATCGGCTATAAAACAGGTGTGCATTTAGATGTGATCGAGGCTTTCTTTAAGGGAAAGACCGATGATATGGCACCTGCGGATCGAAGAAAGATCGAGCAGCTACTCCTTGATGAGAAGAAAAAAGCCGGAAAAAAATAATGTTAATATCGAGCGGAGGCCGCGGCGTTAAGCCGCGGCTTCTTTTTTATACTGCATCGCCGGTACCGGCGCGGGGTTTAAGCGCAGCGGTTTAACCCTGCGCCCCGCAGGAGGCAAGCGACTCGTAGAAACTGCGCGAAGCGAGGACCTTTTT
>CAZTIY010000129.1:0-4154 GCA_964613765.1 uncultured Eubacterium sp. | reverse complement strand
AACTGCATGCTCAGCTGCGGAAAATTTCCGCAGCGGTGTTATGCCGCCGCCTTCGATAGCTGCCTGTGTTCACTTACCCTCTGAACAGTAACGACCGTCAGGCACAGAGGCGTCAGGAATGAATTTATTTATTGAACAAACGGGGTGTATGGTGTATAACTAAATTGCTTTAACCGGAAGCGGTCAGTAAGTTCCGGGCTGTATGAAAACTCCGGATCCGCGGATCCGCTGTGTGTGAATGCTGTTTATGAAGAAAGAGAGTGTGAAAAGTTATGGCTAAAGACATTGATTGGGGAAGCCTCGGGTTCGAGTACAGCGAGCTCCCGTACAGGGCGGTCTGCGAATGGAAAGACGGAGAATGGGGAGATATCACGCTGAGTGAGGATCCCTGTGTAACGATTTCCGAATGCGCGGGAGCGCTTCAGTACTGCCAGTCCTGTTTTGAGGGACTTAAGGCATATACGGCTGAAGACGGACGGATTGTCACATTCCGCCCGGAGCTTAACGCGGAGAGAATGTTCAACACCTGCAAGAGGCTGGAGATTCCGCCCGTTACAGAGGAAATGTTCCTTAAGGCCGTTGATATGACAGTTAAAGCGAACGCTGAGTACGTGCCGCCGTTCGGTTCCGGGGCCACCCTCTACATCCGTCCGTATGTGTTCGGAAGCGGACCCGTCATCGGAGTCGCTCCCGCGCCCTCGTACACGTTCCGCGTTATCTGTATGCCGGTCGGTCCTTATTACAAGGGCGGCATCACTCCTATCCGCGTGAAGATTTCCGACTTCGACCGCGCGGCCCCGAGAGGCACCGGAAGCATTAAGGCCGGTCTTAACTATGCCATGAGTCTTTATGCCTCATCGATCGCTCACGCGGAAGGTTTTTCGGAGAATATTTTCCTTGATCCCGGCACCAGAACGAAGATTGAGGAGGCGGGCGGCGCCAACGTTATTTTCATCACGAAAGACGGGGGTATCGTTACGCCGAAGTCTGATTCGATTCTGCCTTCCGTGACCCGCCGCTCTATTATGTATCTCGCGGAGAATGTCCTCGGCATGAAAACCGAGACGAGGGAAGTGTATCTGTCTGAAGTTCCCGATTTCGTGGAATGCGGTCTCTGCGGCACAGCCGCGGTAATTTCCCCTGTCGGCATCATTAACGATCACGGTAAGGAAATCGTATTCTCGAACGGAATGGAGACTGTCGGTCCTGTCATCCAGAAACTGTATGACACACTGACCGGAATCCAGAACGGTACGATTGAAGGGCCGGAAGGCTGGGTGCATGAGGTCAGCATCGACTGACGCGTAAGTTCCGGAACCGTCCCTGAAGCGCCGCATCTCGCGCGGACGTCAGAGGTTTTACGGTTACATGAGAAATATTTGTTCCGGACGGCGTCCGGGGTTATTTTTCAGCGCCGGGACCGGACAGATTATTATGTGTTTATTTGCGATATCCCGGAGAAATCCGGGATATTGTTAGATTAAAAAGAATCATGGCGAAATGTATAGTTATTGCGGACGACCTTACAGGAGGTAATTCCACGGGCGTCCTTATGACAAAAATGAATTATACCGCGTTTACCGTGCTGAATCCCGCGGCGGTAAGACCGGAAGAAATCGGGACCAGCGACTGTGTCATCCGTCCGACCGACAGCAGGGGATTATCTCCGGAAGAGGCGGCGGGTCGGGTCCGTGAAGCCGTGCTCGGCCTTATGGATGACGGAGTAAAAGTCTATTCGCACAGAATCGACAGCACACTCCGCGGAAATATCGGCGCTGAAACGGATGCCATGCTGGATGTCCTCGGGGATGATTATGTGGCGTTTTGCGTTCCCTGTTTTCCGGAAACGGGAAGAATCGTATGCGGCGGCTATCTTCTGCTTGACGGTATTCCTCTACATAAAACGAGCATAGCTGTCGATCCTAAAAGTCCCGTTAAGAATCCCAGAGTCGCGGAAGTAGTCCGGGAGCAGACAAAATACCCCGTGTGTGAGATAACAATGAAGGATATGATGCAAGGACGACGTTATCTTGCCGATGTCCTTCGGAGAAGAGCGGCGGAGGGGAACCGGATAATCTGCCTTGACTGTGTGACTCAGGAAGATGTGGACCTTATAGCGGACGCTGTCATCACGAGCGGACTTAAGACTCTGTGTGTCGATCCCGGGGTTTTCACCGCGACACTTTCCGGGAAGCTGATAACGCCTTCGCATAAAAGCGGTGAAGGCAGGATACTCGCTGTCGTCGGGAGCGTCCATCCTCTCGCGCGAGAACAGATGGAAAATCTGTGGCTTTCATCCGAGAAGACTCATAATGTTTTCGTTAAGACGAAGGAATTTCTTGAAAGTGACGAGCGCCGCGAATCGGAGATTGAACGGGTGACTGAGGAAATACTGTCCGTGAGCGGTCGTTATACGGTTTCAACCGTAACAGGGGACGGCATTTATCCGGAAAACAGAATCGATTTCACAAGGTATATACGGGGGCGTGACAGAATGAGCCCCGGCGAACTTTCAGACGCCGTAAACGGCCTTACTGAAATCATAAACCGTTCTTTAGGCGAGATCGCATACAGGATTTTCAGCCGCGACCCCGGTTTCAGGGCAGTTTACTCGAGCGGCGGTGATGTCACGGTAGCCCTTTGTGAGGTGTTCGGGACATCCGGGCTCGAACTTAAAGATGAGGTTCTTCCTCTCGCGGCATACGGTGAATTTCGGGGAGGTCCGTTCCAGGGAGTTCATATCGTTACCAAAGGCGGAAGTCAGGGCGCTTCTGACGCGGTAAGCCGCTGTACCAGATATCTTAAGGAGAAGCTGCATATATAACTATTCCGAAATGAGCGGTGTCAGGGGGTAAGTCTTCCGCGGCTGATATAAAGAGAATATTACCGCGGGGGATATTTTACGTGTATCGTACGGTTAACAAAAAAAGGTCAGGAGGAGGTTATGAAGAAACCACTTATAGCGATTCCCGGAGGTGATCCCGCCGGTGTCGGTCCGGAAATCATTGTGAAAGCCCTCGCGGATAAGAAAGTTCAGGAAACTTGCGACGCGATCGTTATAGGGGATCTCGGCATTTTCGAAAACGCCGTGAAAATCACGGGCGCGGGGCTCACTGTCAACACGGTCGAAGATCCGGATGAGGGAGATTACTCCGCGGGCGTCCTTAATCTGATAGACCTTTCTGATATAGATCCGGACAAGTTTGAGTTCGGAAAGGTTCAGGCCATGTGCGGACAGGCGGCTTACGATTATATCGCGAAGTCAATTGAACTCGCTATGGACCGCAAGGCGGATGCCGTCGCGACGCCTCCGATAAATAAGGAAGCGCTCCATGCCGCGGGTGTGAATTACATAGGACACACGGAGATATTCGGCGCGCTGACCGGGACGGAGGACCCTCTCACGATGTTTGAGACGAACGGGCTTCGTGTTTTCTTTCTTACCCGTCATCTCTCCTTACGTGACATGCTGGATCAGATAAAAAAAGACAGGATCATTGACTATGTGCGCCGCTGTACGGACGCGCTGAGGAAACTCGGGGCAGCCGGGGGCACCATGGCGGTCGCGGGACTGAATCCGCATTCCGGAGAGCATGGTCTGTTCGGATGGGAGGAAGTGAATGAGATCGCACCGGCCGTGGAAGAGCTTAAGAAGGAAGGATATGACGTCGCGGGGCCGGTTCCGGCGGATTCCGTATTCCACCAGGCGGCAGCGGGAAAGTATAACAGTGTGCTTTCTCTTTATCATGACCAGGGGCATATCGCGACGAAGACGCTCGATTTCGAAAAGACGATTTCAATAACGAACGGAATGCCCATTCTCAGGACTTCGGTTGACCACGGGACTGCATTTGATATAGCCGGGAAGAATTTAGTAAGCAGCGTCAGTATGAAAGAGGCGATCCTTCTCGCCGCAAAATACGCGCCGTATTTCACAAAATAGAGAAAGAAAAGGCCGGTATTACAAAGACGTACGCGGCGGAATTCCGGATAAGAACCTGAGAGTCCGGGCACGATTCGCATGAGACGGACAGACATACGCGGAAGGGACCCCGCCGGGTACTGTTCAGATGGCAAGTGAACATAGGCAGTTATCGGGGCGGCATAACACCGCTGCGGAAATTTTCCGCAGCTGAGCATGCAGTTTCACGAAG
>CAZTIY010000128.1:0-4193 GCA_964613765.1 uncultured Eubacterium sp. | reverse complement strand
AGAGAATGATTCCTTTACAAGTCATAATGCTGAACGTCTCAACGTTGACGGAGTTGTAGAAAAGCTCCTGACGACCGATTATGTGCGGGAGGCGATGACGGATGTTCATTGACAGCGGATTCGGCGTATACTTGCGAATATTGATGAAACCACTATGGTCATGGACATATCAACAATACAAAATGACTCAATGTTGATATCTTAATTTATTAAACGGGAGAAGAAATGTTCAGGGTTTTAGTTCTGGGTACAACCGGTATGGCAGGACATATGACGGCACTCTATCTGCAGGAAAACGGTTACGAAGTTGAAGGCATCGCAAGAAGAGATAACGCTGTCATAAAAGGCTTTGTTGCAAATATTACAGATTTTCCGAAGATACGTGAAATAGTAAGAAACGGGAATTATGACTATGTTATCAACTGTATAGGCATATTAAATAAAGAAGCGGAGGATAACAAAGCATCTGCTGTTTTGATCAATTCGTATCTGCCTCATTTTCTTACTGAAATCACGCATGACTGTAAAACACGTGTGATCCAGGTTAGTACTGACTGCGTATTTTCGGGAATGCGGGGGGGGTATCTTAAAAATGATTTACGAGACGGTGAGGCATTTTATGACCGCACAAAAGCTCTGGGCGAGATAGAGGACAGCGAAAATACGACATTACGTTGCTCCATTGTGGGGCCTGATCTCGAGGAAGACGGACAAGGTCTTTTGAACTGGTTCATGATGCGGAGGTCGCCGGTTAACGGATACACAGGTGCGATCTGGACAGGACAGACGACCCTGCAGCTTGCAAAAACCATGGATTATGTAATGAAAAACAGAATCTCCGGTTTATACAATGCCGTGCCTGACTTCTCAATTTCCAAGTATGAGCTGTTGAATTTATTTAATCGCTATATAAGAAAGGATCCGATCGAGATCCGTCCTGTAGAAGGAAAGAAACTGGATAAGTCATTGGTGGCTACACCGCTGGACAGCGGTTATCGGATTCCCGGATATGATGTAATGGTAATGGAACTTGCTGATTGGATGAAGAAACACAGAGGACTGTATTCACATTACGAATTGCAAACATAAAAATTCCGGGAGTTAAGAGAGATGTCAGGTCTGGTGTTAAAAAGAATGACGATATAGATCCCGGCACCTTGCCACCGTAGTGTGCAAGAATCGGAAAGAGTCCTGTCGAAGTTGAGGAATCAATCATCAGCAAAGATGTTGAAGAAGGGACACTTGTCTGATACATCACTCCGAGTAAGCCAGTTTCTATGGAGAGAATGATAAGATGAAGATTCTTGTAACCGGTGCAAAAGGCTTTGTCGGACGCAACCTTGTTGAAAACCTTAAAAATCTTAGGGACAGAAAGGATATGACCAGACCGGCTATTCAGATAGAGGAAATATATGAATATGGCAGGGACTCAGATGACGCGGACCTTAAAAAATATTGCGAGACTGCGGACTTTGTGTTTCACCTCGCGGGAGTGAATCGTCCTAAAGACAATTCGGAATTTATGGAAGGCAATTTCGGATTTTCTTCTGTCCTTCTTGAAACATTAAAGAACAGCGACAATACCTGTCCGGTGATGTTTGCCAGTTCCGTTCAGGCGACTCTGACCGGGCGCTATAAGGACTCCGAATACGGAAAATCAAAACTTGCCGCAGAGGATCTTTTCTTCAAATATGCGGATGAAACAGGCGCGAAGGTATATATATACCGGTTCCCGAATCTGTTCGGCAAATGGTGCCGTCCGAACTATAACTCGGCAGTGGCGACGTTCTGCAATAATATCGCAAGCGGTCTCCCGGTTACGGTGACCGATCCGGCGGTTGAGCTGGAACTTCTGTATATCGACGATCTGATCGGGGGGGGTATGTTAGATCTGTTAGAAGGCAGGGTGAATTTCTGCTCATATGAAGGGGCTGAGTCAGTTCCTGATGAAAAAGGGAGTTACTGCTATGTTCCGGCAACATACAAGGTCACTCTGGGAGAAATTGTCCATATGCTGGAATCATTCAGGTCTTTGCCGGAGACTCTTCTGATTCCCGAGATGCCGGATAATTCTTTCGCGAAGAAACTTTATGCGACATATGTTTCTTATCTGCCAGAGGGGGACACTTCTTTTCCTCTAAAACAGCATACAGACGAACGGGGAAGTTTTACAGAACTGTTCAAAACAGAGAACTGCGGTCAGATCGGTGTGAATATCACAAAACCGGGGAGAACGAAGGGACAGCACTGGCATAACAGCAAATGTGAACTGTTTATCGTAGTGTCCGGACACGGTTTTGTCCGTGAAAGGAAGATCGGGACTGATGAAGTCCGTGAATTTGAGGTAAACGGCGGCAGGATGGAGATGGTTCATATGCTGCCGGGATACACGCATGAGATAGTAAATACTTCAGAAAGCGATGATCTCGTGACAGTAATGTGGGCGAATGAAATATTTGATCCGGAAAAGCCGGATACATTCCATGAAAAAGTGTGAACGGGGTGAAGACGATCAAGAATAACGGAAAACTGAAACTGCTGATAATCGACACTGCCGGAATGGCCGGCTCTGCCATGGCAAAGTATATGAGACAGCACGGACATGATGTGACCCCTTACGACGATGACTTGTTCGACCGCGGGAAAATAGGAGAGCGTCTTGACTGCGGGCGCTTCGACGCTGTAATAAACTGCGCCGCGATAGTCAACCGGCACGCGGATGAGGAGCCTGACAGAGCGGTCTATATCAATGCGTATCTGCCTCACTATCTTGCGGCACTGACAAAGGGCACCCGGACGGTCGTAGTGCACAGGAGCACAGACTGCGTGTTCTCCGGGGAAAAAGGCAGCTATACGGTAAATGACAGACCGGATGGCCAGAGCATTTACGCGAGGACAGAGGCACTCGGGGAGATAATAAATGAAAAGGATCTGACTATACGGACATCTCTCATTGGAGTCCACCGCCGGGACGGGGAAGGCCTGCTGGACTGGTTCCTGAGACAGCGCGGGGAAGTGAAAGGGTATGCCAACGCAGTATGGACAGGCATAAGCACACTTGAATTCGCACGGCAGACGGAAAATCTGATTGAACGGAAGGCACACGGCCTTATACATCTGGTCCCGGACAGATCGATCAGTAAGTATGAACTGCTCTGCCTGTTTGAAAAATATTTCCCGGCGGGGAGAAAAATCGTCAGATGGGAAAACGACCGGGTCGATAAATCTCTCATCCCGTTTACGGGCGGATACAGTCTCAATATGCCGGGTTACGAAGAAATGATAGAGGAGATCAGCCGTGAAAAAAATTAAAGTGATGATCGTCATGGGCACGCGGCCTGAGATCATCAAATTATCCGAGATAATAAAAAAGTGCGAAAGATATTTTGACCTTGAACTCGTTCATACGGGGCAGAATTATGACTATGAACTCAACCGGATCTTCTTTGAGGAGCTGGGGCTCAGGGAGCCGGACCGCTATCTCGGGGTCGCCGGCGATAATCTGGGACAGACGATGGGCAATGTGATAGCGAGATCCTATGAGCTGTTTGAGGCGGAAAGACCGGATGCCGTTCTGGTGCTGGGAGATACGAACTCCTGTCTTTGTGTGATATCCGCCAAAAGACTGAAGATACCCGTTTTCCACCTTGAGGCGGGGAACAGGTGCAAGGACGAGAACCTTCCGGAGGAAGTCATACGCAGGATCGTCGATGTCACGAGCGATGTGAATCTCTGTTATTCGGAGAACGCGAGGAGATATATCCTCGATACCGGCGTAAAGCCTGAGAACACCTTTGTTGTCGGCTCCACAATGGCGGAAGTGCTCACGGCGAATCTCGGCAATATAGAGAAGAGTGATGTGCTTGACAGACTGAGCCTTTCACCGAATGAGTACATCCTGCTTTCCGCGCATAGAGAAGAGAATATCGATATAGAGAGCAACTTTTTCAGCCTGATGAACGCGGTCAATGAGATGGCGGAGCATTACGATATGCCTGTTC
This sequence comes from uncultured Eubacterium sp., assembly GCA_964613765.1. Classification (GTDB taxonomy): domain Bacteria; phylum Bacillota; class Clostridia; order Peptostreptococcales; family Anaerovoracaceae; genus Aminicella. The sequence continues at coordinate 192 of CAZTIY010000128.1, read as the reverse complement.
TTTACAGTTGCCATCCGCGGGCGAAAAAATATATCGAACAGAGAGGCTTTGTTTTTGATGAACGGGTAATACAGCACCCGCCGCTCGGATTCTTTGACTACAACAAGCTCCAGCGCAATGCGTTCTGTGTCGTTTCGGACAGCGGGACGATCCCGGAGGAGGCGGCATATTTCAGATTCCCGGCGGTATCGA
>CAZTIY010000127.1:0-4255 GCA_964613765.1 uncultured Eubacterium sp. | reverse complement strand
AGGACGCGGAGAAGAGAATCAGGTCGGCGGAAGAGGCTCAAAAAGCAATGAGTTCGCTGATCGACGGTATAAAGAAAGCAGCGGACGGGACCGTGAACAAAGCGGCGGGGAGAAGAGCCTGCAGTCGTAATAAATAGATCCGGAGATTGCCGGATATGAAAAGTATGGAGAAAATATAAATACTGCGGATTGAGAACCCGACAAGAGGAGAGGGAAAATGAGCAGACCTTTCGGCAGAAGCGAAGAAGAAATAAAGGAATCCAGGGAAAAATTTTATCAGGAGAAGAACAAGACCTTCGCCGCGAGAGAGCGGCTCTTTGACGACAGCATCGCGCTGATGGAGTGTGATGACAGGTTCGCCGAGAGAGTCCAAAGCAGGCTTGAGAACATGAAATTCGCGAGCAGGATCGTAAATTTCGTCGGTGCCGGCGGAAGCGCGGAACCGATAGATGCCGGCAGAGTCCAGTTCTATCTGAGATCTCATTACGATATCTGCGTGCGCAAAGAGAATATCGCGATAGATTTTGACCGGCATCTCTGCACGATCAGGCTGAACAGCAAGTATACCGCGAAAGTACCGATCGAAGAGGGCACGGGGGTCAAGAGCCTGTCAGTCTGCTGGCCGGTCAGGCCCGGCGGCGGTCCGGTGAATGTTCTCTGCTACGGCGATTCAAACACTTTCGGCTATGATCCGGAAAGCGGCATGCGCTATCCGGCGGATGTCCGCTGGGCCGCGAGGATGCAGGAACTGCTCGGCGAGAGCTTCCATGTGATCGAGGAAGGCTGCAACGGGCGCACCACGGTATTTGATTATCCGGAGGAAAGCTGGAAGAACGGCCTGGCCTTTCTCCGTCCGTGCCTGAACAGCCATAAACCCTTAGATATAGTGATCCTGATGCTGGGAAGCAATGATCTGAAAGAGGCTTTTCACGCCTCGCCGCGGGACATAGCGGACGGAACGGCAGAGCTCGTGCGGGTGACACAGGAATTTACAGAGGTCAAGCAGGGGTTTGTCCCGAAGATCATACTGGTGTCCCCGCCTCATATCGGTGCGGATATCACACGGTCGCCGTTCTTCGGTGAATTTACCGAAAGCGCTATTGAGCGCTCAAAGGAGCTTGCCGGGCTGTATCGTCAGGTGGCGGAAAAGTACGCCTGCGAGTTCTTTGACGCGGCGGAGTATGTTGAGCCTTCGGAAACCGACTCGCTGCACTTGACGGCGAAAGGCCATCGCCGGCTTGCCAACAGGCTTGCAAGGCGGGTCAGGGTGATCATGAGGCAGGAATAGAGGCTCATCCCTTTCGAAAATTCGCCCCGGAGATGCCCCGAAGAATAAGAAGCATATAAGGCAGATAACAAGCGCCGTATGGGACAAATCGGATCACACATGGAGAAAATAAAATTGCTGCGGGTTGAAGCACAATATGAGGTGAGGATATGACAAAAGAAGATATAAACAAGACCTGTTGTTTTACAGGTCACAGACCGGAGTTTTCCCCTGGGGAGATGACAAAAGTTCTGCAGGGTGCGGGAAATTGCTGGCGGAACTCGATAAGGCAATAGAAACGGCTATTGACGCCGGTGTGGAGCGTTTCATCTGCAGAAATGCGCGGGGAGTAGATACCTGGGCCGCCGAGATTGTCCTCAAAAAGAAAGAGACCCACCCTGAATTTTTCCTTGAAATCGCTTTACCTTTTGAAGGGCACAACAGCAATGTGACGGAAGTAGCCGAGGTTCAGAGAAAAGCCGACCTTGTTCACGTAGTCACTAAAGCAGATTACAGAAAAGCTGCCTATGACGAAAGAAACCGTTACATGGTTGATAACAGCGGCATCGTCATAGCAGTCTGGGATGAGCGGAGCGGCCGGAAGGGCGGGACTTTCAGAACGATGTCCTACGCGAAGGAGCAGAGGAAACAGATTATTCAGATTCCGTGGATGGACTGTCTGAACTGAACGACGTTTCTGTTTCCGTGTTCCCGCGTCTTAGTATTCCCGGGACCGGTGCGCGTCCGTCCGCAACATGAGTTGCCTTTCCCGGGGCCTCTGTCTTTCGTGTGACATTTTTCACCCATTAAATCTGATATTATACTTACCGTCGTCCGGATTGTCAGACAGGAGTGCCGCTCTTAATTTCAGCGCCGCATTTTTATGTAACAGGGGTCGATGATAAGCATAAAGATATTCCGAAGAACATGATTATCCCGTTTATCATCACAGTGCTGAAAGACTACACGGACGAGGATTATACTTTGTACGCAGAAAGATTCAGGGGAGAAAATAGAATTATATTACTGGTTGAAAACGGACCGTAATACTCTGAACGGCAATCTTAAAAATCTTCTGATGTACGACTGTGGCGAGCGCATAGAGTACCGTGCAGTGAAAGGAAACGGCGGGGATATTTCATTATGATCACTGTAACCGATAAATTCAATACTGCCGTCATCTATTCCGACAACATTGACGCGGGCGCCGAAGGTCTGATACGGGCGCTTTGCGGAAGTCCTCTGTCGCAGGACAGCCGAATCCGCGTCATGCCGGACGTCCACGCCGGAAAAGGCTGCGCTGTGGGAACTACAATGACGATCACGGATAAAGCGGCGCCCGGACTCGTCGGCGTGGATATAGGCTGCGGCATGGAGGCGCTGCGTGTCACGGGGAAACGCCCTGATATGAAGAAGCTGGATACTGTCATCCGTGAGAATGTCCCGTCAGGATATGCCGTTCGCAGGGAGCCGCACCGTTTTGCGGAACACGCGAAACTTGATGAACTGCGCTGCGCGAGGCACGTTCAGAAAGAGAAGGCTCTCCGCAGCATCGGGACTTTAGGCGGGGGCAATCATTTTATAGAGCTTGACAGAAGTGAAAACGGCGACCTCTGGCTGATTGTTCATTCCGGGAGCCGCCGGCTCGGAATGGAAGTCGCTCAGTATTATCACGGTGCCGCTTTCCGGCAGTGTCCGGAGGAAACGCCGTATGAATTCGCCTGGGCGGAGGGCACACTGCTCGGGGATTATCTTCACGACATGACAATCGTGACTGATTTCGCCGCGCTGAACCGCCGTGCCGTCGCGGATGAGATAGTACGCGGAATGAAGTGGGACATAGAGGACAGCTTTCACAGCATCCATAATTATATCGACACAGAGGAGATGATTCTTCGGAAAGGCGCCGTATCCGCGAAAAAGGGGGAGAGAATCATTATTCCAATGAACATGAGAGACGGATGCCTGTACTGCATCGGAAAAGGCAATACAGAGTGGAACTGCTCCGCTCCCCACGGCGCCGGACGGCTTATGAGCCGGTCGGAAGCAAAGCAGTCGTTTACGCTTTCGCAGTATAAAAAAGAAATGCGCGGTATTTATTCCACATCTGTAAGCCGCGATACGCTGGACGAAAGCCCCATGGCCTACAAGCCCGCGGAAGAGATTATGCGGTATATAGAGTCCGCGGCGGATGTTACGGAACGCTGGAAGCCGGTCTATAACTTTAAGGCGGGAGGCGAATAAATATGCTTTATCAGATAAGTTCCGGGCAGGGCCCCGCGGAATGCGAACTCGGGGTCGCGAAATTTCTCGAGTACCTTAAGCGGAACTTTCAGGTGACCGTGACAGACGCTTCGCCCGGATATAATGAAGGAACATACCGCTCGGTGCGGTTTTATTCGGAAAATGATTTATCGGAATACGTCGGATCGATACAGTGGGTCTGTCAGAGCCCGTACCGTCCCGCGCACAGGAGAAAAAACTGGTTTCTTGATTTCAGCGTCCTGCCTGTAACTTCCGGTGAGGAATTCCGGCCGGATCAGGTGATGTTCGAGACTTTTCGCTCCGGCGGTCCGGGCGGACAGAACGTGAACAAGGTGGAAAGCGGCGTGAGAGCGATCTATCTCCCCACCGGACAGGCTGTTGTCTGCACAGAAGAACGCAGTCAGTACGCCAATAAACAGAAGGCTCTGTCGCGCCTCGCAAGAACAGTTGAGGAGGAGAACAGGCAGCGCGAAGCGGAAGATAAAAACGGGGCCTGGCGCCGTCACACAAGAATCGAGCGCGGAAACGCGAAACTGGTGTTCCGGGGTGTCAGCTTCATCCCGGATTCGTCACTTTGGAAGTAATTTCCAGTAGCCGGACCGGCTGCTTCCGGCCCTCAGGATCAGACCTTCCCTCTTAAGCGCCCTGATATGCGCTCTTATTGTGCGGTCGGAGACTCCGAGTTTTTCACTAAGCGCCTTGTTTGTAGCGTACGGATCTTCT
>CAZTIY010000126.1:2916-4258 GCA_964613765.1 uncultured Eubacterium sp. | reverse complement strand
CCGCGGGCCCGGCCCCGGGACTGCACCTGTTGAATTTGCTGTTTCTGTTTAAATGTTTAAACCTGTTTAAATCTCCGCCTGTGACACCTGCGGGAGCGGGCCCGGTTCAGCGCACATAGACCTTCGGCAGCCGCTGACCGAAACCGCAAAGGATTTCATGCGGGTTGGTACCTGCTGCGCGGGCGATGTCCTCCGGTGTAACAGAGCATCCCATATCCGTACCCATAAGCGTCACACGGTCGCCGACTTTGACTCCCGGCACCTGCGTGACGTCAATCATGGTCTGGTCCATGCATATTCTTCCCGCTATCGGACAGAGTATGCCGTTCACTATCGCCTGGCCTCTTTCCGACCACGCGCGGGGAAGTCCGTCGGCGTAGCCGATGTTAATAGTCGCGATTTTCGTGGGGGCGTCCGCGATAAAGGTTCTTCCGTATCCGACGCTGTCCCCTTCCCCGATTTCCTTCAGCCATACAATGTCAGCCTTTACGGACATTGCCGGTCTGATCGGAAGAAGCGTTCTGTCCACTTCAGAAGAGGGGTAAAGTCCAAAGAGTATCGATCCCGGCCTTACAGCGTCGAGGTAGGTTTTCGGCATCCGCATGATGGCGCCGCTGTTCGCTATGGTCCGGAGCGGAATGTCGATGCCGCCGCGTTTCAGTGCGCGGCTGAAAGATTCGAAACGCTCCGCCTGCTGCTCCGCGAAAGTGTAATACAGTTCATCGGCAGTCGCGAAATGTGACATAAGTCCCATAATATGGAAGTTTTTAAGCTCATCCCTGATTTTCCTGAGTTCGCCGATCGCGAAATCCGTATCATCCCAGGGGTAGCCGATCCTTCCCATTCCGGTGTCAACAGCGACGAGGCCCTCCGCCACGACGCCTCTCTCCCGGGCCGCCCTGTCAAAAGCCGCGGCATTATCATAACTGCAGAACACGGGGGTGAGATCATATTCCGCGACTGTGTCGGCATACATATCCGGAGTCAGTGAAAGCATTATTATGGTGCCGCTTATGCCGCCGTTTCTGAGTGTGACGGCCTCGCTCATCGTCGCGACGGCGAAATCGTTAACACCGTTCTGCTTCAGAACCTGAGCGGCCTGTACGGCGCCGTGACCGTAGGCATCCGCTTTCAGGACGCCGATAATCTTCGGGTGGGGCCCCAGTTTCTTGCGTATAGCTTTAATATTCAGATCCAGGTTTCCCAGATCCACTTCTACCCAGGCGGGTCTCAGCGCATCCTTATACATTGCGAACTCCTTTCAGGGAATGTTGATATAACTTACAAAATCAGGAAGACAAAAATCGTTCAATATATGTCATTATAATCGAAATTAAACCGT
>CAZTIY010000126.1:0-2816 GCA_964613765.1 uncultured Eubacterium sp. | reverse complement strand
CCTCAGATCTTCGGCGTCCTCATTATAATATCGTCCCGTGACGGCCCGTTCGACACCATAGTGACGGGATAACCGATCTGACGTTCGATCTCATCTACGTAATTCTGACAGGCTTCCGGAAGATCCTCAAACAGTTCGATTCCCGTTATGTCAGATTTCCAGCCCGGCATCATCTTATATACCGGTTTGCAGCGCGGTATGTCGGATGCGCAGGGGAAATCGGTCAGCGTTTTTCCTTCCATATTATACGCGACGCAGAGGGGGATCTCATCGAGGTAACCGAGGGGATCAACCACCGTGAGGGCGACTTCCGTCGCGCCCTGGAGAAGACAGCCGTAGCGTGAGGCCACGCAGTCATACCAGCCGACCCTGCGGGGCCTTCCCGTCGTCGCGCCGTACTCGCCGCCGTCTCCGCCCCTTCTTCTCAGTTCTTCCGCCTCGTCACCGTGTATCTCTGTCACGAAGTCGCCTCCGCCGACCGAGGACGAGTACGCCTTTGTCACGGCGATGACATCTCTGATCTCGTAGGGAGGGATCCCCGACCCCGCGGCGGCATAACCGGAAACGGTGCTGGATGATGTCACCATGGGATAGATACCGTGCTCGGCGTCCTTGAGCGTCCCCAACTGGCCCTCAAGCAGGATTTCTTTCCCGTCCTTCAGCGCGTTATTGAGATAAAGCGCCGTGTCCGTGACATAGGGCTCTATCATTTCCGCGTAGCTTCTGATTGTCCGGAACACTTCCTCCGGAACGAGCGCGGGCTTGTGATAAAGGTTTTCTATCAGGGCGTTCTTCAGGACGCAGACGTTTCTGACGCGCTCCATCAGAGGCTCGTCCGGCATAAAGAGCTCGTTCACCTGGAAGCCGGTCTTCGCGTACTTGTCCGAGTAGCAGGGCGCGATGCCCGATTTTGTCGATCCGAACGCACGCCCGGCGAGTCTTTCTTCTTCATAGCCGTCTAAAAGGATGTGATAGGGCATAACTGCCTGCGCGCGGCCGGAAACCAGAAGATTAGGCTTAGGGACGCCTTTTGATACAAGGCTGTCGATTTCATCAATCAGTTTCGGGATGTCGAGCGCGACTCCGTTACCGAGAACGCAGGTCTTATCCGGGTGGAAGGCTCCGGACGGAATCATGTGAAGAGAGAATTTGCCGTACTCGTTCTTGATGGTGTGGCCGGCGTTGCTTCCGCCCTGGAAGCGGACCACGATATCGGCGTCCTCCGCGAGCATATCAGTGATTTTGCCTTTTCCCTCATCTCCCCAGTTCGCGCCTACGATTGCTTTAGCTGACATATTGCTGACCCTCCTAAACATTGATTTCGGCTTCCAGGCCGAGTTCGTCCCGGTTAGCCGCAAGGATCGGCTTTATGACCCCGTCAAGAAATCCGGTCACCTGCTCGGGCGCGCGCCCCACATAATTTTCCGGTTTCAAAACCTTCTGTAAAGCCTCTTTTGATATATTGAAAGCGGGATCACGCGCGATACGGTCCAGAAGATCGTTCGGCTTTCCCTCTTCCTTGACTGTTTTCGCCGCCTCCATGGAGAGGTCGCGAATTCTTTTATGAAGTACCTGCCTGTCGCCTCCCGCCTTAACGGCGTCCATCAGGATGTTTTCCGTCGCCATGAACGGAAGCTCCGCCGTAAGATGCGATTCTATAACTTTCGGATAGACCACGAGTCCGTCGGAAATATTGATATAAAGTTCAAGTATGCTGTCCGTCGCGAGGAAGCCTTCGGCGATGCTGAGACGCTTGTTCGCCGAGTCGTCGAGCGTCCTCTCAAACCACTGCGTTGCGGCCGTGATCTCCGGATTTATCACATCAGCCATCACGAAATTGGCGAGCGACGCCATGCGCTCGGAACGCATCGGGTTTCTTTTGTACGCCATGGCAGAGGACCCTATCTGGTTTTCCTCAAAAGGTTCCTCGATTTCCTTCATGTGCTGGAGCAGCCGGATGTCGTTGGAAAACTTATGCGCCGACTGCGCTATACCGGAGAGGACGTTCAGGACCCGGGTGTCGATTTTTCTGGAATATGTCTGTCCGGAAACGGGATAACAGGCATCAAATCCCATTTTCTCTGCGATCTTACGGTCGAGTTCCTCGCATTTCTCATGGTCACCGTTGAAAAGCTCCAGAAACGACGCCTGAGTTCCGGTCGTACCCTTTGACCCGAGGAGTTTAAGCGAGCCGAGGACGTAGTCCAGATCCTCTAAATCCATGACGAGGTCGTTAAGCCACAGCGTCGCGCGTTTTCCGACCGTTGTCGGCTGCGCCGCCTGATAGTGCGTAAAGGCGAGGCAGGGAAGCGACCGGTATTCAGCGGCAAAAGAAGCTAATTTATCTATCGCGTTTATGAGTTTCCTGCGGATTATGCGAAGACCTTCCGCCATAATGATGATGTCCGTGTTATCCCCGACGTAGCAGGAGGTTGCGCCGAGGTGGATTATGCCTTTCGCCTCCGGGCACTGGACGCCGTAGGCCTTTACGTGGGACATCACATCGTGCCGGACTTCTTTTTCTATCGCCTCCGCGACATCGTAATTGATGTCCTCCGCGTGCGCCTTCATTTCTTCAATCTGGGCGTCAGTAATGTCGAGACCGAGTTCCTTCTCCGCTTCCGCGAGCGCGATCCAGAGTTTTCGCCACGTCCGGAATTTCATATCCTGCGAGAAGAGATATTTCATTTCTTTGCTCGCGTATCTCGTTGAAAGAGGGCTTATATAGCTGCTCCTGTCCTGCTCCATTTGTTTCTCCTTTTCGCGGAAAAAATGAATGCTGATGTTCGGCCCGGAAAACAGACGCCCGGTGCGGT
>CAZTIY010000125.1:2731-4298 GCA_964613765.1 uncultured Eubacterium sp. | reverse complement strand
ACGCGCGTGATGAGCGGTGCGGGCCTTCCGGCGCAAAATCAGCGGTGAGCGGAATCACAAAAGCGGAGCATCAATTAAAGGAAGGGGGACTTTAAAAGAAGAATGATTAAAAAACTGGTACGCGTGCTGGTAGGAGTAACCGGAATGCTGATCGGCTACCTCCTGGGGAAGTTCGGAGAGTACGGGCTTGACCGGCTGGGCGTATCCTGGATCGAGGGTCTGAGCAAAAACACACTGCATTTAGCGCTGGCATCATTCGCAATTATTTTCTTTATTGTTTTTTATCTCGCGGCGCCTTCACTCATGCGTATTTTGTTTGCCCAGGCGAAAAAGCTGAGCCGTGATCTGCAGAACGTACCCGGATACAGAATCATAGCCGGCGCTATCGGACTTATCGCGGGACTTCTCATCGCTTTTCTCGTTACCGGAACTCTCGATGTAATTGAAAACGCCTACGCCCGCGCTCTTCTTAAAGTGCTGATTTATATTGTTCTGGGTTTTGTCGGTGTCGTTGTCGCTGTCGCGAAGAGCCCGGAGATCACAAAGGCTTTAACGCACCGTCAGAGAGAGCCGAAGGAGTCTCAGGAAGTCCAGAGCAGACAGATAAGGTCCGTGAAAAAGAAAAGCAGCGCCGCCCCGAAGGTGCTCGACACCAGCGTCATCATCGACGGCAGGATAGAGGGCATACTGAAGAGCGGCTTCATAGAGGGGCCTATCGTGATTCCTGACGTGGTGCTCGTCGAGCTCAGGCACATCGCGGACTCTTCCGACTCGCTTAAACGGGCGAGGGGTCGCCAGGGGCTTGAGATTCTGAACAGAATCCGCGATGAGTACGGCGTGGAAGTGGTGAACACCGATACGGAGAAGACCCTCAAGGATGTGGCCGAAGTTGATGTCAGGATTCTCAAACTCGCGCAGCTTCTGGACGGAAAAGTAGTTACGAACGATTATAACCTTAACAGAGTCGCGGGAATAAACGGCGTCAGCGTGCTTAATATAAACGAGCTCGCGAACTGTCTCAAGACCGCCGTGCTTCCGGGCGAGAGTCTCACTCTCGAGTTGGTAAAGGAAGGAAAGGAAAAAGAGCAGGCTGTCGGTTATCTCGATGACGGTACGATGATCGTCGTGGAGGACGGCCGTCCGATGCTCGGGAAGACCGCGTCCATCCGTGTGACGAGCGTGCTCCAGACATCGGTCGGCCGGATGATTTTCGGGCGCCTTAATACAGACGGTTCAAAAGTCAGCGCCTGAAAATTTGAGTATTCATGTGATACAAAGGACGGTCAATGCGGTTCGCGTCAGGGGAAACGCGTGAATCCGGGGGCGAGAACTAATGACGGTCAACCGCGCCTCTGCGAATCCGTGAGTGAGCCGGATTGGCTGCGGCGGACCGCGTTCGATCTCCGCGCGGATCGAAATGACCGCGCATCCGGATTTGTAAAGACAACGGTTTGCCCGCATTCGGTTTAAGCGCTAACCGGACGGTCAGCCGCGCCTCTGCGAATCCGTGAATGAGCCGGATTGGCTGCGGCGGACCGCGTTCGATCTCCGCGCGGATCGAAATGAC
>CAZTIY010000125.1:0-2631 GCA_964613765.1 uncultured Eubacterium sp. | reverse complement strand
CCGCATTCGGTTTAAGCGCTAACCGGACGGTCAGCCGCGCCTCTGCGAATCCGTGCGTAAGCCGGACCGGCTGCGGCGTGCCGCGTCCGATCCCCGCGCGGACAAAACAGCGGTCCGCGCACCTTAAAATCACGCGCGCACAGAAACAGCGGCCCGCGGCGGGCGTTAATTTGCAGAAATGGAGAAGTCATGAGAGTGGGTACCGGTTTCGATGTCCACAGACTGACAGAAGGACGTAAACTCATTCTCGGCGGTGTCGCGATACCTTTTGAGAAGGGTCTTCTCGGTCATTCCGACGCGGACGTTCTTGCCCATGCCGTGACGGACGCGCTCCTCGGAGCCTCTGCGCTGGGCGATATCGGACAGCTTTTTCCCGACTCCGATCCGGCTTACGAGGGCGCGGATTCGGTCGCGCTTCTCGGAACAGTCTGCCGGAAGCTGAGGGAATGCGGATTCTCGCCGTATAATGTGGATGCGACAGTCATAGCGGAGAGACCTAAGCTCGCCCCGTACATCCGGGAGATGCGTGAGAATCTTTCGGAGGCGCTCGGAGTTCCTTTGGATAGAGTAAGCGTAAAGGCCACCACGACGGAGGGCCTCGGATTTACCGGAAGAGGAGAGGGCATAGCCGCTGAATGTGTGTGCCTTGTGGAAGAGAAGGCATAGCGGCCGGATTCGTGTGCTTTGTGCAGTAGAGGCCCCGGCCGCCGGATTCATGCCGGATTTTTTCCGGAAACCGGCGTGTTCTGAATAATAGTGCGATTTTATGAATGGTTTATGCCGCAGTGAGCGACTTCAGAATAAACGGCTTGATAAAACTTATTAGAAAGAAGGACTAAAGATATATGAAGCTGTCCGGAATGTATTTTAAGACCCTGAGAGACGATCCCGCCGGCGCCGTGATTCCGAGTCACAAGCTCCTTATCCGCGCCGGATTCATACGCGCGGAGGCCGCGGGAATCTACGCTTTTATGCAGCCGGGATGGAGGTGTATGAGAAAGATAGAGAATATCGTCCGCGAGGAGATGGACGCGAGCGGCGCGCAGGAAATATATGTGAGTGCGATCGCGCCCGCGGAGCTCTGGAAGGACTCCGGACGCTGGAGCCACTATGGGCCGGAGCTCTGGCGCATAAGCGACCGCCACGGCAGGGAGTTCTGTCTGGGCCCGACACATGAGGAGACGTTCACGGACATAGTGCGGGACGAGATCTCGTCATATAAACAGCTTCCGTTCATGCTCTATCAGATACAGAATAAATACCGCGATGAGGACAGGCCCAGGTTCGGACTTCTGCGTTCGAGAGAATTTATAATGAAAGACTGTTATTCTTTCGACCGTGACGATGAAGGACTGGATAAAAGCTACCGCGTTATGTATGACGCGTACACACGGATATTCACCCGCGCGGGCCTCAATTTCAGTCCTGTTGAAGCGGACACCGGCGCGATCGGCGGGAGCAACTCACATGAATTCACGGCTTTTTCCGACGTGGGTGAAAGCGACATAGTCTACTGTCCGGAATGCGGGATGGCGGCTACGTCAGACCGCGCGGCATGCGTTGACGCGGCGCCTTCCGATGAGGAAATGCTGCCTCTTGAAGAGGTGGAGACACCGGGCACGAAAACGATAGACGCGGTTGCCGAATATCTCGATCTTCCGAAGGAAAAGACGATAAAAGCTCTTCTTTTCACGACATTTGATGAGGATACGCTGAGGGAGAACGGCTATGTGGCTGCTTTTGTCAGGGGCGACAGGGAACTTAATATCGTTAAGCTCGTGAACGCTCTCGGCACGGCAGAGCACCTCATAGAGTTCGCGGATGAAAAAGAAATGTCGGCCGCGACGGGCTGTGTGGGCGGATTCACGGGACCGAAAGGGCTTCACGACTGTACGGTCGTCGTGGACAGTGAACTCACCGGGCTCAGGAATCTTTGCGGCGGGGCCTGCCGTGAGGATCACCATTATATCAATATGAACTACGGCAGGGATTATACCGCCGACATCGTGGCGGATATAAAAGTTCTGAAAGAGGGTGATCCGTGTCCTGTCTGCGGGAAACCGGTAAAGCATACCTGCGGGATTGAGGTCGGGCAGGTGTTCAAACTCGGCACAAAGTATTCCGAATCCATGGGGGCGACATACCTTGACGAGAATCAGAACAGCAGACCGGTTGTCATGGGCTGTTACGGAATCGGCGTCAGCAGGACGCTTGCCGCGGTAGTCGAGCAGCATCACGATGATAAGGGTATCATCTGGCCTGTTTCCGTAGCCCCCTGGCACGTCATCATCACCGTAATGAAGCCTGAAGACCGGGTGCAGAAAGACATAGCTGATTCTCTGGAAAAAGAGCTTACGGATTCCGGTCTGGAAGTTCTGGTAGACGATCGTGATGAGAGACCCGGCGTGAAATTCAATGATGCTGACCTCATCGGGATTCCCGTACGGATCACGGTCGGGCGAAAAGCGGCCGAGGGGATAGTGGAATACAAACTGCGGAGAGAGAAAGATAAGAAGGAACTCAGTGTCCGGGAGGCGCTGGAAGAAGCGGTAGCGCTCGTGAGAAAAGAAGGGGACGGGAGATACCTGCTCAATAAAGATTGAAAGGCCGGCGCCCGACGGATTTCGACGG
>CAZTIY010000124.1:3086-4438 GCA_964613765.1 uncultured Eubacterium sp. | reverse complement strand
TGTCGGGATCGGCGATGCGGCTGCCCGAAAGGATATTCTCCGTCGGCCCTCCTCCGCTGCCCGTCGCAGCATAAGAAGCGCCGCTGAAGAAACCGCTGCCCGCTATCAGTGAAACGGTGAGGGCGAAGCACAGAAATAATGAAAGAAATTTATGCCCTCTGCCAGATTTCGGAGACTCAGATCCAAACATTGAAGTACGTTCCTCCCGGAAAGAAATTGACTGAACTGTTACTGTTACATCAAACGCGCGGGGAATACCCTGTCACTTCTCCTTAAAGGGAAGAGCCGGTTTCCGGTTCCTCTGACCGCGCGGAAAAATGCAATTTAACCGTCTGTCGCAGATTTGCTTAAACCGCGATATACACGGGCAATTATATCACCGTACCCCCCCCGCAAAATATTCAAATTTATTTTCTTGATTTATTTTTTTCTCTTTTCGGGGAAACGCGGCTTTTTTACGATAAACGCGTCAATATTTTGATATTTTTGATATCCCGCAATACCCGGCGATAACGGTTCGCTGTCCCGACCGGTTTCTCTGCGCTTAAGCGCACGGACCTTTTTTACCCCCCCTCTGTTCAGTTCTCAACGCGTAACAGGAAACCGGATGCGGTCGCGTTTTTCCCTGACTTTCACAGAGCTTCATTTAAACGGCAGGTATATAAGTGTAGTATGAGCAGAAAATCTTATGCCGGTTTTATACGGCGAATTTATGTCACAGGAGGTAGCAATATGTTCAGAAAGAGTCACGTGAATATTGAAAAAGAAATGTCCGTAATCAGAGACGCGCTGATTGATAATCAGTTTCAGGTCACGGCTCTCCGACACAGAAGGACTTCTTTTTACTGCGATGAATGGCTGAACGCGCAAAAAGGAAGAATCAGAGAGTCCACCTTTGTCAAATATGAGTCCGCGCTCAACTGCCACATAGTGCCGGGGCTCGGAGATCTTCCGCCCGCGAAAATCACGACCGGACGGATCGATACGTTCAGGCAGAAACTGCTTGACGACGGTCTGTCCGGACGAAGCGTGACAAATACTCTCATGGTGCTACGCGCTGTCATGCGATATTCGGAGGAGCGTTACCCCGGTACATTCCCGCGAGTGACAATACGTTATCCGAGAGAAGAGAAAAAAGAAATGCGAGTGCTTACAACAGAGGAGCAGAAACGGCTTGTCTCATGTCTTTATGAGGAAATGGACGCCTGCAGGTTCGGTGTGCTGCTGTCGCTGTTTACCGGCCTCAGAATCGGGGAGATATGCGCGCTGCAATGGAAGAATATTTCCCTGTCGGAAATGGCAATATATATTGAAGCCACTTTGCAAAGAATTAAGGATACAGAGCGCCGGTC
>CAZTIY010000124.1:0-3076 GCA_964613765.1 uncultured Eubacterium sp. | reverse complement strand
GTAGGACAAAAATACTGATAGGAAAACCGAAAAGCGACACATCGATCCGCACTATACCCCTGACGGGGCCGCTGGCAGATTTGTGCGTGATGAACGACCCGCAGAGGCCTGCCGCTTTTGTACTGACAGGAACGGACGAATTTATGGAGCCGAGGAAGCTTCAGCGCCGGTTTGAAAAATACACGAGTGAATGCGGCCTTGTTGATGTGCATTTCCATACACTGCGCCATACCTTTGCCACGAGATGCATGGAGGCCGGGTTTGAAATCAAGAGCCTGAGCGAGATCCTCGGCCACGCGAGCACCAGGACCACGCTTGACCTGTATGTTCACTCGACCCTTGAACAGAAAAGGCTGAACATGGAGAAACTGACCTGTCATTATCTCAATCCGGAATTCTGATCTGAACCGCAGCGGCCTCACAACACCGGATTAAGAATATAAAGAAACTCGCTCTTCCGGCCATCCGGACGACGGGATATTCTGCCTCAGGCGTAATCCTCCCGGAAAGTTCATACGCACGTTTATTCCATGTCGCGGTTTAAGCAAATCTGCGACACTTTAACATTCCATAGTAATCTGTCGGGTTTACCGGAGGAACGGTCGGATGAGAAACAAAAAGAGAAAAACAAGGCGGTATCGCTTCCTTGCGGCGGTTTTATGTCTGAGCATTGTTCTGTCAGGCTTCGCGGTTTACGGAGCCGACGCGCCGGCATACGCGGCTCAATCCCGCGCGGGATCCGGAGCCGCTGAGGTTGAGGGACGGCAGGCTGATCCCAGCACACTGGACACCTATCAGAAGATGCTGAACTTTGAGAAGGACACCCGCTATGCCGGAAGACTGTGGACAGACAAATCCGTGTTTGCCTGCGGACAGAAAGACGCCGGTGACAGGAGCGGAGAATGGAATGCCGATAGTAATAAGCTGACACTGACGGAAGGTAAAGACGGTACGAGTAACACTGTTGATCTGGATTCTGACTTTCTGCACGTTTATTCAGCTCTCGGTTCGAGTGAGCAGATAGAGGAATCTGTGCCCTTTGACGTCATGTTCGTCGTCGACATATCCGGCTCGATGGGAAACATTAAAAATAACGAAACTCAGGGAACGCAAGACGATTTTACCAACGGACGCCTTCCGATAAACAAGACAGTAAAAGCCCTGAACGAAGCAATCCATACCCTTCTAAAAAGCAGCCCGGAATCGCGCTTCGGCATAGTCGTTTACGGCACGACCTCCGCGGTGCTTCTTCCGCTCAGGCATTATGAAATAGTAGATAATGAGGATATTATTGAAACGAAATACATTGGCGCTTACGGAACTCAAGGTTTGCATTTTACCGTTTCAGCAACGGCGAAAGAAGAAAACACCGATGGTGTGAAGACATGTTACGTTGACAATGCCGGCCCGTCAAGTAATGCCGCTCATGGGGTAAATAAGCCTGCCTCCGGTAACAATACCAGGGAAGGCACCAGCGGTCGCACGTCCGGCGATGGAACGGCTGAGGGTGAAAAAGCGTATCACGTCGGCCATATCACCAATCCGCAGGCCGGTCTGGCTCAGGCCATGGATCAGTTCATTACGAACAATGAGGAGACGACATGGGATACCGAAAGCGAGGAGAAATATCTGCGTGTCCCGGCACTTATCCACATGACGGACGGTCAGGCTTCCGACATAGCATGGATACAGCCGCAGGCTGACGATAACTCTAGTGATGTTTGGAAAAAGACAGTCAGCAACTGGAACAATGTCAACTGGAATTACGATCTCGCGTACAACAGTAAAAAACAAGAGCCTCCTGATGAATACAATGCCAGTCAGCTCACGGGCGAAGGTGATGTCGCTCCCGTGATGTTCCAGACACTCATGACGGCGGCCTATTACAAGTCCGCCGTTGAGAAGTATTACAATCAAGATGCTGAGATAAAAGACGTGAACGGTGATCCGGTCGCCCTTCAGTGTTATTCGATATACGGCAGCGACACCGATCCGTATAACACTATGCCAGACGGGCAGAAAAAAGCTACCATCGACGGTATCCTGAACCCTGCAGTAAGCTTCAAGGATGCCCCTGATAAGAAATCCACTGACAGCAGCGGATTGTCAGATGAAAATGGTAATAGCAGCGCAGAATGGATCGACACAGCTTATGAACTGTATAAAAAATGGAAAAGCGAGGGTGTAAAGGATCAATTTAGCACGAATACAACCAGTGGTTCTGCAGTCATTACCATTAGTCTAGACGCCAGCACGGAACAGCTCAGCAGCGGCGCATACACAGGTAAAGGAATAAATGTCACACAAGCGGATATTGAAAAAAATATCGGCTATGTGCCGGATGGTAATTTCTACACCACCAAACTTGATGATATAGTAGGTGTATTCAAGACCATATTCGGTCATTTGACCGGCGAGATGTTCCAGCCGGTACGCGGCACTAACGACCTTAATGTGGGCGACTCCGTCACATATATGGACCCTGTCGGCAAATATATGGAGGTAAAAGACGTAAAGGATCTCCTCCTTTTCGGACAGCTTTATCCCGTCAAGAAAACCGCCGTTTACAGTTATGAGTTCAATGAGGCGTACAAGGGGGCTCACTCTGATGATGTTGAGAGCGGTAACATGCTCAAGGAAGGCTGGTACAAGGGAGACAACGGAGCGGACGCGGAGCATTACTCTGGAGATGATACGCCGCCCGGGGGCAGCGAGGACGCTGCGTGGAATGCCGGCTGGGTATATCGCCTGAGCGCGAAAAACGCGAGCGTCTATGTTCCTTCCCTTTCCGATGTGAACAGCGATAATCCGGACAGTGAAAAAATGCGGGCTACGGAATATACCTTCTACCGGGTGGATCTGGAAGAGAACAAACGCAACGAACTGCATATGAACCCAGCGTATGGCAATACCGAGATTGATGTCACATATGATGAAAACGGCGGACATAAGAATCAGGCCGGTGTGTATGCGTTAAGTGATCTTCGCATCTGGGTAGAAGACACCGGAGATTATAATGATGAACTGGTCGACAGTTCCGGCGGCGTCATGTCGGACCCCAACTTTGATGAGGCCC
>CAZTIY010000123.1:0-4493 GCA_964613765.1 uncultured Eubacterium sp. | reverse complement strand
CGTGTTTGTGAGCGGCATAGCGAACGGCGGCAAAGGAACCGTTCCGACATTTCTTAAATCTTCTTCGGAAACCGGGAAGAAAACACGGAGTATGATGGAGGCCGACACAGCGTCCCGGCTCCAGGCCATGATGAAGTACAATGTTGAAGAAGAATACGGGGAATCCAATTTTCCGGGGCTTGATATCTACGCGAAGTCGGGATCGGCTGAAGTGGACGGAAAGAGATCCACTGCATGGTTCACGGGATTTATAAAAAACAGCGGATGTCCGTATGCTTTCATAGTATGTGTTGAAAACGGGGGCGTAGGCGCGCAGGTTGCCGGCCCCGTCGCGAACAGGGTGCTGCAGAAGGCTGTTAACGCGGGGTGAAATCAAGGAGAGGAATATTGAAGAGGCTGTTTGTTACAGATCTTGTCACAGGGACAGATATAATCGAATTTTTCATGATAAAGAAGGCCGCCGTTAAGACGGACAGTAACGGCAACCGCTACTTCGACGCTCTTCTCGGGGACAAAACGGGAGAGATTTCTTCTAAGAAGTGGAATCTTCAGCTTTCCGATGCGGAGGAACTGAAAAATTATAAAGAAGGCGACATTGTCCGCGTTAAAGGCCTTGTCAGGGAGTGGCAGACCGCGAAACAGCTGAATATACAGAGGATACGCAGAGCCGTGACAAGCGACGGAATAGACGAGGCCGATTTTATCAAGGCGGCTCCGGAACCCGTAAAGGAGATGTACAGGTATATTTACGATGCAGCCGCGGGTTTCCGTGACGATGACCTGAAAAGGCTCTGTCTCAGAGTTCTTGATGATAATCATGAAAAACTTCTTTATTATCCCGCCGCCTCGAGGAATCACCACGCGATGTTCGGAGGTCTCCTGTACCATACGAAGAAGATGCTTATGAACGCCATCGGTGTCTGCGGGGTTTACGAGGAGCTGGACAGGGACTTGCTTTGCGCCGGTGTGATTCTTCACGACATAGAGAAGATAAGAGAAATAAACGCTGACGAACACGGTCTGTCATCCGGTTATTCGACGGAGGGTCAGTTTCTCGGGCACCTTGTGATGGGGGTGAAGTATATAGACTCTCTCGGACGGGAGCTCGGAGTTGAGCATGAGAAACTGCTCATGGTGGAGCAGATGATAATCTCCCATCATTATGAACCTGAATTCGGGAGTCCGGTGAGGCCGCTTTTCCCTGAAGGGGAGGTCCTTCATTATCTCGATATTCTTGATGCCAGGCTGTGTGATATGCGTGACGTGATTGCGACACTTGAACCCGGGAAATTCTCCGACAGGATATGGACACTTGACAACAGGAGAGTATACAGGAGACTTTCCGGAGAACCGGAACCGGAGAACGGACCGCGGGACGTGAAAAATAATGCGCCTTCCGGTAACGTAAACGCGGGCCGGGAAGAATAATGCGCCTTGCTGCAGCGGAATCACGGGACGGAAGAATGATGCGCCGGACGTGCGCGAAGTCACGGAAGAAGGAAACTGATGGATGAGATCCGCGGAATTCTGGAAGAAGTCATTTTCCGCAATGAAGAAAACGGATTTACGATAGGGAGAGTCAATACAAAAGGTATTCTCGTCACGGTAACCGGAACCATGCCGGCTCCGCTTACGGGAACGACATATATTTTTACCGGCGGGAAAAGGATACATCCGGTTTACGGCGAACAGTTCGCTTTCACATCCGTAAAACCCGCGGTTTCCGCTACCCGTGAAGAGATACTGGAACTTCTTTCCTCGGGCATTTTCAAAGGGCTCGGAGAGAAGACCGCCCGCCTTATAGTGGATAAATTCGGGACGGATGCGATAAGGATAATGGACGAGGAACCCGAACGGCTTCAGGAAATTCCGGGTATCGGAAAGAAGACGGGCCCCCGTATAGCGGAATCATACAGAAAGCATCGGGTTTATACGGATACCGCTATTTTTTTTGAAAAAGCGGGCATATCAGCGAAACAGGCTGTCAAAATCTATAATATATTCGGTGACGCGGCAATAAACGCCGTAAAAGAGAATCCGTACTGTCTCGTTGACAGCGTCAGCGGTTTCGGCTTCCGGAAAGCCGATGAGATTGCCGGCAAACTCGGTTTCAGTCAGGACAGCCCGCTCAGGATCAGGAGCGGTATTCTCTATGTACTGCACGAGGGAACAGGAAACGGGAGCACCTGTCTCCCGAAAGAATATTTTACGGAAAAGACCGCGGAATTGCTGGATCTTACAAGAGAGCAGGTAACGGATGTTCTGGAGGAGATGGCTTTCAGAGGCGACGTCAGGATAGACAGGGCAAACGGCGAAGAAGCGGTCTATCTCAGCCGGTATTTCGAGGCGGAGCAAAAGGTCGCGAAAACGCTCGCGGGTCTCGTTTCGGCGGGAATCACAAAGATACCGGGACGGACGGATTACGGTATCGCCCTGTCAGAAACGAAAAGCGGGAAACGGCTTTCAGAGACGCAGAGAACAGCCGTGAAGGGCGCTCTGTCAGAAGGAGTTTCCGTGATTACGGGAGGACCGGGTACAGGCAAGACCACGATTATAGACGCGATTATAACGGCTCTTGAGGCGGACGGTCTCAGGTACAAACTCGCCGCTCCGACAGGCCGCGCGGCGAAAAGAATGAGCGCGGCCACAGGAAGACAGGCACAGACGGTTCACAGGCTTCTCGAATATCATTATGAGGAGGGAACGGACAGAATGATCTTCGGGAAAACTTCCGAAGATCCTCTTGTGACGGACGCGGTGATAATTGACGAGGTGTCCATGATAGATCTTCTTCTCATGGAGGCGCTGCTGGATGCCGTAGTGCCCGGCACACGGCTTGTTCTGGTCGGAGATTCGGACCAGCTTCCTTCCGTGGGAGCCGGGTATGTGCTTCACGATATCATAGAGAGCGGCCTTGTCAGAACTTTCCGCCTGACAGAAATATTCCGGCAGGAGGAAGACAGCCGCATAGCCCTGAACGCGTACAGGATCAACAAAGGCGCGATGCCTGAACTGAACGGGAAAAACAGCGATTTCTTTTTTCTTGAAAGCGGAAATGACGCGCGTCTTCAGGAACTTGTAATTGATCTCGCCACGAGGAGACTTCCAGGATATTACAGGGATCTGGATCCGGTAAAGGATATCCAGGTGATTACTCCGGTACACGGAGGTCCTGTCGGAACGGAAAGACTGAACAGGCTGCTTCAGGAAGCGTTTAATCCCGCTGATCCGGCGAAACCGGAGAAAAAATCCGGTGATCAGGTTTTCCGCGTCGGCGATAAAGTAATGCAGATAAGAAACAATTACCTTCTGAACTGGCGCATCCCGGGTGATAAAAAAGAATATCAGGGAGTTTTCAACGGTGATGTAGGTTTTGTCTCTGCGGTGGATAACAGCCGAGATGTGATAACGGTCATATTCGATGAAGAGAAATACGCGGAATACGATTCTGCGGCAGCGGAGGAGCTCGTGCTCGCATACGCCATAACTGTTCATAAGAGCCAGGGAAGTGAATTTCCCGCGGTTCTTATGCCGGTATCTTTTTTCCCGCCTTTGCTTTCTACGAGGAATCTCCTTTATACCGCTGTCACAAGGGGAAAAAGGCTCGTCGTTCTGGCCGGGCGCGGAAAAGCGCTTTATCAGATGATCGGAAATGACCGTACGGCGGAGAGGACGACGGGACTGAGAGACAGACTGGGAGCGCTTGTTCCTCTGGTCACGGAACCGTGAAAATTCCGGGCTGAGGCGGAAGAGGCCGCCGGGCGCGAAGAAGTTTAACGGCTTCCGTGTCCCGGTAACTCCGGACACCGCGAAATGCGGGAAAAACCGGATGTTTTATAATATTGAAGGTGAATGAAACTTTTCGGCGGGAAGTGATACATTGAATAAATCATTTACGGAACGCGCGGCGGAACTTCTTTATCCTGGCGCGCTTTATTGCGGGTGCTGCGGGAATCTTATCGACGGAAGCAGAATTTACGGACTTTGCGATCACTGTATGCGCAGGATCAAATGGGACAGGGGACCCGCCGTTCAGGAGGACGGGTACAGTTTTCTCCGCGCCGCGGAATACGGGATATATGAGAGAACCCTTATTTTCTCTCTGAAATACAACGGGAAAAGATATATAGCGCGAGACATAGGTAAAATCATGGCGGACAGACTCAGAGTCACCGGTATTGCCGGAGATGTTATCGTGCCTGTACCACTGCATCCCGCTAAAGAAAAAGAACGGGGATTCAACCAGTGCGCTCTGACCGGGAAATACATGGGAAAAGAACTCGGCATTCCTATGGTGAGAGACGCGCTCATGAGGGTCCGGGAGACGAGACCCATGAGAGGACTTTCTCCGCGCGAGAGGAAGGATAATATAACCGGAAGTTTCAGGTTTAACAAAGGAAGAATGTCTGATATCAGGGGGAAGGATGTCATAATTGTGGACGATTTCGCAACGACCGGGGCGACCGCGGAAGAGTCGGTGAGAGCGGTAAGTG
>CAZTIY010000122.1:0-4509 GCA_964613765.1 uncultured Eubacterium sp. | reverse complement strand
GAATTCCGTGAGTTCGCTCTTAAAGGGAACATGATCGATCTTGCCGTCGGCATGATCATAGGCGGCGCTTTCTCATCGATCATCCAGTCGCTGGTCGATAATATCCTGAATCCGATCATCGGACTGTTCGCGGGCAAGGTCGATTTCAACGATCTGTTCATATCGCTGGACGGGAATCATTACGCGACGCTGAAAGCGGCGGAAGATGCCGGCGCCGCGGTGTTGAGATACGGATCATTTATTTCCGCGGTCATCAACTTCCTGATCATGGCTCTGGTCGTTTTTCTGCTGGTTAAAATGATGGGCAGCCTCAGGAACAAACTTACGCGGGATAATGCCGCCGCCGAGGCCGAAACGCCGACCACCAAGATCTGCCCGTTCTGCAAATCAGAGATCGACATAAACGCTACGCGCTGCCCCCACTGCACTTCCGTACTTGATGACGTGCCTGAAGAGGGTCAGCCGGGAGCGGAACAGCCGGAAGCCGCCGTGTAAATTTTATGATAATCGACGCGATACTTCTGCTTCTTATAGTATTAACGGCGTTCCTGTACTGGAGAAAAGGCTTCATTCCTACGGTGGTAAGTTTCTGCCAGTGGGTGGGAAGCATGATACTTGCGTTCATGTTCTTCGGCAGACTCAGAGAATTCATCGAGGCGGAGACGGATATAGACGAACAGCTGATTGAATATTTCGCGGCGAAATTCGACGCCGGATTCAGTCAGTCGGCCGGGTTCGGACTCCTCCCGAAGACGCTGAGCGAACTCGCGGGAACGATCACGGAACAGGCATCCGTCGCCGCCGCGGAAGGACTCGTGCGGATGATACTTTCCGTTGCCGCGTTTTTTCTGATTCTTCTTTCCGTCAAATTTTTCGCGTATCTCATCGGCCGTCCTTTCCGAAAGAAGAAAAAGGGACCGCTGAAGATTATAGACCGCGCCGCCGGAGGAATACTGGGAATCATTATCGGAATGATATACTGTCTTCTTGTTCTGGCGCTTCTCCCGGTGATTACGGGGATTTTGCCGGAGAATGCCGCGGCGGCGCTGGAAAAAGACATGAGCGAATCGACGTTCAGTGAGGTCCTGTATCTGCAGAACCCGCTCCTGCTTTTGATACAGGGATTCTGACGGAATCAGACGAAACCAGACGGAAGGAATACGGACAGATTCAGCCGTGCGCTCCCCTCCGGAGAGCCTTATACAGTCGGATCGTGCCTGTCCCCGCAGGAGCGGGACTCAGAGCAGATTCACGTGCGGACCGGGATTCAGATTACTTTAACCGTCGGTCCGTATAGAAGCGTGTAAGATATTGTCTTAGACGGTGGATTGCGTCAGGCAGGGCTTTTTCGGCAGAGACCGGATTTGTTCGTTGCAAAAGCGATTTTTACCGGTTAAGAACGGGATTGTCCGTTGCAGAAACAATTATCACCGGCAGAGACCGGGACTGCCCGCTCCAGAGACAGCTTTCGTCTGCCGGGTTGCCTTGTTCCTGCCGGAACGGGATCCGGAAACAGAGAATATATTTGCGAACAACGAGGGAGATTACATGTCCTTACTCTTTGTTAACGGCCGCCTCTATTCGGGCGGCTCATTTCAGACGGCTGACGTTTTCCTTTCCGAAGACGGCGGTCGTGTTTTTGAAAAAGGCTGTTGCAAGGCTCATCCCGATGAAGTGATCGATGTAAATAATGCTTTTATTCTCCCCGGCCTGTCGGATGCACACGTGCATTTCCGAGAGCCGGGATTTTTGCAAAAAGAAACTATAAAGACGGGGAGTCTCGCCGCCGCGAGGGGAGGTTTCACTGCCGTCTGCACCATGCCGAACCTGCGCCCGGCGCCTTCGAACCGTGACGCTCTGGAGGAGGAACTCCGCGCCATCAGAAAAGACGCGGGCATACACGTTTTGCCGTTCGGGTCAATAACCCGGAATCAGGACGGGAGAAGCGGGCTTTCTGACATGGAGAGGATCGCGCCGTATGTCGCCGGATTCAGTGATGACGGGAAGGGCATTCAGGACGGCCGGCTCATGCGGGACGCCATGGAAACGGCACATGCACTCGGGAAACCGATAGCCGCCCATTGTGAAGATGAAGATCTCCTCGGAGGGAGCGACATTCACGAGGGAAAATTCTCCCGTGCCGATCATCACGCCGGGATTCACTATGAGAGCGTGTGGAGACAGGCTGAACGTGACATTAAACTCGCGGACGAAACGGGATGCGCCTATCATGTCTGCCATGTGTCCTGCCGGGAAACGGTGGATATCATACGGGACGCGAAAAAATCCGGTGTTGATGTGACATGTGAGACCGGACCGCATTACCTCACGATTTCAGATGAGGATTTTTTCGGAATCGATCCGTATGAGCCCGGCTCCGGAAGATTCAAAATGTATCCGCCGATATGCGGACCTGAAGATCGCGAAGCTCTCATTAGGGGAATTATCGACGGGACGATTGATATGATCGCCACGGATCACGCGCCCCATACCCGGGAAGAAAAAACCCGGGGACTTTTTAAGAGCGTGAACGGCGTTATCGGACTTGAGACTTCATTCCCGGTCATGTATACGAATTTCGTCGAAAAAGGCCGGACACCCGGAGAGAACATGAATACCGTCGAAAAAGATCGAGATCGAGCGATATTCACGGATTTCGACGAAAAAGATAGAGATCGAGCGAGATTCACGGATTTCGTCGAAAAAAGACGAACACCCGGAGAAAGCACGAATACCGTCGAAAAATGTCGAAATCAGGCGGTGGCCGCGGAATCCGACGAAAAAAGACGGACATCAATGTATGCCGCGGATTTCGACGAAAAAGGACGAACATCCGAGGGCAGCACGAATTTCGCCGAAAAATGTCGAGCCCGGACGGTGTCCGCGGAATCCGTCGAAAAAGGCCTGATTTCGATGGAAACCCTGATACGTCTGATGTGCGACGGTGCGAAAAAGCGTTTCAAACTTCCGGATCATCCTTTGCGGCCCGGAGAAACGGTTTTCGCCCCGGACTTCACGATAATAGACGTATCTGTACCATATATCATTGATCCGGAGAAATTTCTGTCTAAGGGAAGGTCGACGCCGTTCGAGGGCTGGAAAGTTAAAGGGCGCACGCTTTTCACGGTAGCATCCGGGAAGGTCGTATACAGAAACCCGGAAATATAAGATACAGGCGAACGCGGTATCGCAGCGTACCGGATATACCGACTGTAACGCCCGGAGCATATTAAGGAGAAAATCCGTAACCATGAACGAAAAAATCTTTATACTTTCTCAACGTGAGGAGCTTGCCGGAGGCGTTCTGCATATAGTGCTGGAGGGAGATACAGATCCGGTTAAACCGGGACAGTTCGCGGAGATAGAACTACCGGGCGTGTTTCTGCGAAGACCATTTGCCATAAGAAGCTGCGGGGACGGCCGGCTCGACTTTCTGGTCAAGGTCGCGGGGATGGGCACGCGTGCGCTGTCCCGGGCCATAATCGGGACTCATCTGAACGTCCTCATGCCGCTCGGAAACGGATTTGACATTTCAGAACATGGTGAAAAGCCCGTCCTCGTCGCGGGCGGGATAGGTCTTCCGTCAATTTTCAGTCTGGCGAAAGCCATGACAGAAGAGGGTCTGAATCCCGGGGTGATACTGGGATTCAATACAGTTTCCGAAATGCTCCCGATACAGGATTTCGAGGATTTGGGTCTTTCCCCGGTGACGGCAACGGTCGACGGGTCATACGGGATAAAAGGGAACGTTGTTGATGTTCTTAAAACGACGGATTTCGACTACGTGTTCTGCTGCGGGCCCGCACCCATGCTCAGGGCCGTTTACGCTGCCGCGCCCGACGGTCAGTTCAGTCTGGAAGCCAGGATGGGATGCGGTTTCGGCGCCTGTATGGGCTGCAGCATAGAAACGCCGGCCGGACCGAAAAGGATCTGCCGGGACGGTCCCGTGTTCAGGAAAGAGGAGCTTTCGCTATGGGCCGGGGCGGAAAGTTGTAAAAACCGAACATAAAAATAAAAATCGCTATACAGCAATAAAGGGAGGAAAAAGAATTATATAAAAGTCTACAAGATATAGATGTACTGTTATTTGAAAGCAAAAGACGTTATTTAATACAATTTAAGGTTGCCTGAACGCAGGGGTTTCGCTCTTGCCGGAGGGGGTTTCGGTTTCGGGCTGGGGTTTCGGTAGGAGCCGTGATCGGTTCGTTTTATATAAGGAAATGAGAGATTTGTGAGCTTGGGATATTGCGGATACGCGGATATTCAACAGTCCGATGATACTCTTGTCATATATATGTATTGTTGCTATGACGTAGATGATGAGAACTACAATCAGTTCAAGAATATGGAGGACGGCGAGCTTTATATCGAAAGAAATGCATTTGCAGAACCAGAGATCGATGAAAAGATAAAAAGGACATCCTCTGAAAGAAACAAGACTGTAGTGAAAAAGACCAAAAGAGATGTTCCTTTTGATAAATTGTTTGAGACGGGAAAAATACAAGTAAA
>CAZTIY010000121.1:0-4527 GCA_964613765.1 uncultured Eubacterium sp. | reverse complement strand
GTTTTCTTCGTGGCCCTGTTCACAAGTATGAGCCACTTCGTATTGCTTGAATAGCCCTGCGCCTTTTTAAATATCGCCTGGTCTCCGATAAGAGTCCCTTCTTTTGAAAAATAATATGTCTTGCCGTTAATCTTTACCGGACCTGACGCACGCATACCTTTGACAAGGTAATACTTCTTTCCGCCCATCGAAATCCAGCCCGTCTTATATGAAGGTGTCCCTGTGCCGTAATATCTGTTCTTATAGAACCCGGAAAGAAGCTTCTTAACACCGTTCTTATAATATTTCTCGTTGTAGAAGCCTGTGAATTTAGCGGCTCTTCCGGTATTGTATTTTACCGTGTAAAGAATGTTCTGAACGTTTGTCTTATATGTTCCTCTGCTCCTTCTGTTCCTTTTGTAAACAGATGCGTACGCCCGCGGCGACACCTTGTAAAGATATTTGCCGTATACACGGTAATATGACTTCTTTGCTTTTCCGGGTTTCCCGGAATTATAGTATCTCCGTTTATATACTCCTGTAAATTTAACTGCTTTTCCGGTTTTGTACGAAACGGTATACAGTGTGTTATTCAATGTTTTCGCGTAATTCCCTTTTTTCTTCTTGTATTTTACGACAGCGGCATTTCCGCTCCTGCTTACCTTGTAGTAATAGCCTCCGGACACAAGATACAGAGTCCTGCCTGCTTTGGACCTTCTGCCTTTATAATAATATTTATTCCCGAAAACTGTCGTAGCTTTATATTCCGCGGCATTTCCGTACTTGCTGACCTTATATAATCTCCCTTTGTAGTCTACAGTTCCGGCCTTCTTTCTCAGTGTCCCGGCAGTGTAATATTTCTTATTGTAAACACCCGTGAATTTATATTCTGAAGCATCGCCGTTTGCATTGACTTTATATAATTTCCCGCCGCAGTCGACGGTGCCGGTCTTCCTGCAAAGCGTCCCGCCCGTGTAATATTTCTTATTGTAAACGCCGGTAAACTTGTATTCTGAAGCATCGCCGTATGCACTGACGTTATATAACTTCCCGTCGTATTCGACGATACCGGCCTTCCTGCATAACGTCCCGTCCGTGTAATATTTCTTATTGTAAACGCCGGTAAACAGAACAGCCGATCCGTCGGAACCGACCTGATAAAGCTTATCCCCGTAAGTTACCTTCTCCTGCTTCCTGCTCAGAACTCCTTCTTTATAATATTTCTTGCCGTAAACTCCTGTGAAAAGTTCCGCCGAACCGTCAGATTCCACTTTATAGAGCAGTCCTCCAAAGTCCGCAGTTGTTTCTTCTCTTATTATTCTGCCTTCTTCCGAGATATAATAGTTCTTTTCCTGTTCCTTATAGCTTACCGGAATCACGGCTGGCGCTTCAGCGGTGTATTTTCTGCCTTTCCCTTCTGAGTCAAAATGATAAAGACTGTACGCGTCATCCTTATCGGCATCATAGTCCGGCTCTTTGTCATAGTCAGGCGAAACAGCGCTGTAATCGCTGCCGTCGTAATAAATGAAAATATATAAATTACGCAAAGATTCCGCATCGCCGGACGGGTTTTTATATGTTCCCGACAGAAACACTTCATCGTCTGTTTCGGAATACGGTTTGATTTCATACGGATCTTCAGTCTCCGCGCCTTCAGCCGCGGTGCTTCCCGGAGCGGTCTCCGGATTAGAAATCATGCCGGTCTGTCCGTCCCCGGAAGCGGCGTATACTACCCCGGAAAACGCGGCGCAGAGCAGGAACGCCGTCAAAAGTATCACGGATATTCTGTCAACTGTCCGCCTTTCAGATCTGACCTTTCTAAAATTTCCCATTTTACGAAATTCCCTCTCTTCCGAAGACTTTCATTTAATTTCTTTCACGCCTGTTTACATCTTAACTGTAAGCGTTCCGTATTGCAACCGCTCATATTATAACCGCGAATGCACTGTGTTGTCTCTCTTCTCATAATTAAAGCATAACCGCGCATTATAACAGTCACGGAGCCGCTCACGGCTGTTTACTCTGTTCACACCAAAGTATGGCTGCGCATTACAACCGCGGAAATGTTGTATGAAAAATACTGTTTAATTGTAATACTTAATTAACGTCACCGCAAGATTCAGGATTAATCATAAAAATTTTTGCGAAACATACTAAATATTCCGTAAATATTCAGTAATTATTTCAGGTGTCGCCGGATATTTTCTCAGGTTCGCGAGCGCAAAATGTTTCCTTAATATCTCCCGCTGTGAAATCTGATTGTCGAAGCCGGCTTGTGAATTTGAAGAAAATCTGACGGGCCCCTGAAATGTTAAACGGATTAACAAAATATTTCTTGACACGCAGGGCCGCAGCGCTTATCATTTTGACAACTGATTGAGATAGAGGATGCGCCGCACGATGAGTATCTTTTCCTGAGTCCTGCATGGCGGGAATGAGAAAGGCGTGGGCGCCGAAGTCCGGAACAGGATGCAGCCTGACCGGGCTGGGAGGCAGGCATAACAGTCTGTCGACTGTCGCATGAATATGCGGAGCGCTATCCCGGATAAGAACATCCTTTCACTGACGGCGCATGCGATCGGGCGCCAGCAGGATGATATCTGGCAGCAGTTCCGTACTGCTGCTTTTATTTTGTTCTTGTCGAACCGTCTCAATAGTTCATCTTACTTTCTCAGAACTTGAAGGAGGTTCAGTTATGAAAAAAAGACTTTTTACCGGCGCGGGAACGGCACTGATTACGCCCATGAACGAGAACGGAGTCGATTATGAAACATTCGACCGTTTCCTCGACTGGCAGATTGCGGAAGGAGTTGACGCGCTGATCGTTGCGGCAACCACGGGAGAGGGTCCGACACTTACGGACGGTGAACACAGAGATGTTATAAGATTTGTAGTCGACAAGGCCGCCGGGAGGATTCCCGTCATCGCGGGAACCGGTTCCAACGACACCGCTTACGGAATCGAACTTACCCGCGCGGCGGGTCAGCTCGGTGCCGACGGCGTTCTTGTTGTAACGCCTTATTATAATAAGTCCACACAGGACGGCCTCGTAAAGATGTATTATGAATACGCCGACGCGAGCACCGTTCCCGTCATAATTTATAATGTGCCGTCCAGAACAGGCTGCAATGTGGAACCCGCGACTTACGCAAGGCTCGCGAGACACGAGAATATTATCGCCACAAAGGAAGCCAACAGTGACATTTCAAAAATCGTAGAAACAATGTCGCTCGTAGGTGACGACCTTGCCCTTTATTCCGGGAATGACGACCAGATTGTTCCCCTTCTTTCAGTAGGCGGAACAGGTGTGGTCTCTGTACTTTCAAATATAGTTCCGCGGGGTACACACGATCTTGTTATGAAATACCTTGAAGGCGATGTCGCGGGAGCCCGCGCCCTCCAGTTCAAGTACACCGAACTCATACGGGCGCTCTTCTGCGAGGTGAACCCGATTCCGGTCAAGGCAGCCGTGAGCGCACTCGGTTACGGTGAAAATTATCTGAGATCCCCGCTTTATCCTATAAGCGACGCGCACCATGAATTCCTGATTCGCGCGATGAAGAATGCGGGGGTGCTATGATGCCGATCGGAATAATAGTTTACGGAGCAAACGGCCGGATGGGCCGTCTCGTGACAGCTGCCGCAGAGCGGGAACCGGATTTCACGCTTTCAGCCCGGGTTGACAGAAGCGGTGTCGGAGGCACCCTGCCCTCGATTCGCGATTTTACGGGACAGGCGGATATAGTGATCGATTTTTCGAACCATGAAGCGACCGAATCGCTCCTAAGCGACTGTGTAGCCCTTAAACTCCCGGTTGTCCTCTGCACTACGGGTCAGACACCGGAAGAAACCGATATGATCATAGAAGCCTCCGAAAAGATTCCCATATTCAAATCAGCGAATATGAGTGTGGGCGTTGCGATTCTTACAAGGCTCGTTGAGGAGACCGCCGCGAAACTCAAAGGGAGCGATATCGAGATCCTGGAAATCCATCATAACCGCAAGGCGGACGCTCCCAGCGGAACCGCGCTCATGCTGGCTGAAGCCGCAAAAAAGGCAAGACCCGGCGCGGAAATCGTTACCGGAAGAAGCGGCCGTCATAAAAGGGAACCTGACGAGATCGGCGTTTCCGCACTTCGCATGGGGAATATCGTGGGGACCCATGAGGTGTTCTTCGGCACCGATACACAGATGATCACAATCAGGCATGAAGCACTTGACAGAGGTCTGTTCGCGGACGGAGCGCTCGACGCCGCGAAATTTCTTATCGGAAAACCCGCGGGACTCTACGGCATGGATGATCTTCTGAACGGATAAATGCCGGACGATTCCGTGAATTGAATTATCATATTTTTACAGGTTCCGCGTTACTGTTCAGAGGGTAGTGAACATAGGCAGCCGGCGGGTCGGGCGGCATAACACCGCTGCGGAAATTTTCCTGAGCTGAGCATGCAGTTTCACGCAGGAGCGAGGAAGTGAGCGGCAAGGCGCGTGGTTTAAGCGTAGCGGTTTAACCCCGCGCCCCGCAGGAGGCAAGCGACTCGTAGA
>CAZTIY010000120.1:0-4554 GCA_964613765.1 uncultured Eubacterium sp. | reverse complement strand
GGAGTCCCCGCGGAGCACGTACTGACTGAGGGACAGGTTGCCGCGCACTGTTCCTTCTGCGGTGCACACACAGACGGAGGGACAGACTGACCGCGCACTGTTCCTCTGCGGTGCACACACTGACGGAGGGACAGGCTGACCGCGCACTGTTCCTCTGCGATGCATAGAGCCCGGCATCTCCGTCCATCAACCCGGACCTTCTCACGCCCCGGGCCGGTCCCGGGCATTCGGACGGAGAAAGCAAGTGACAGCGTCAAATAAAGGCGGGTCGTCATGAGAGAGAATTTTTCAGATTCTGAACAAAGGGAGTAAACGATTATGTTAAAATAACTTTGACAAGGAAGATCAGGAAAGGAGAAAAGAACATGGACAGGAAATTGAAAAGAGCGCTTGGTCTGGCAATTCCGCTCGCTATCCTCATAATGGGTATCAGTTATATCAGCTATATTCGGATTCACACATTCACTCTGTCCGGAGAAGGCATCGAAAAGAGCGAGCAGATTCAGCCTGTGCTGGGAAGTGTAAAGGTTACGGGAACAGCAGATACCAGCGTCGTATTTACAGACATCGAAAGCGGAGAAACTTACATGGTCGGATATATCACGAGCGGCATGTCAGAGAAGATCAAGCTGGAAAAAGGAAAATGGTATACCGTGAAAACAAAAGGAAACATTACGGTAAAGCCGATTAATGTGCGAATTTCAGAGTCCTCCTGAGTTTTGACAGAAAAAAGGCGTAATAAGAACATGTTAAAAAACGGGATGCCGCGGGCGTCCCGTTTAACTAATCTCTCTGATTTTTTCGGATCTTATCTTTCAGATTTCTTATCTTTCAGGTTCGGTACCCGCGATCTGATTTGCGGCAGCCTCATCCTTTTTGATCTTGGATCTTATCCATGTAAAAGCGGGTATCACGAGTATCGGTATCCCGATATATCCCACGATGGAAGTACCCTGCTGAAGGAGGGCCTTCATGCCGAAGGAAGCCCCTATGGCAGCCAGTCCGAGAATTATCACAGTGATAACGGTCCGGCGAAGCTGCGTATTCTTGATGAAACCGAAGAGATTATTAAATCTCGCGCAGCCCGCGTTGGCGATGCCCGCCGCGCTTGTAAGAACAGCGAGAGTCATCAGAATGACAAAGAGCCATGTGAGCCACGGGAAGCCGAGACTCCCGAGGACCGCCATTACCGGTACGGCGACAACGCCCGGATTGCAGAGGTCAGGAATTACTGTCACATAGCCGAACAGGGTAAAGGCGATAGCTATCATCAGGATTACGGTGATGATATAGCCCGAGATAATGGCTTTTTTTGTATCGGCTTTAGATTCCAGAAGGTCTGAGACTGACATCACGTTGAAGCAGATGGTGGACTGGAAGCAGCCGTAGAGAATGCCTGACATGATGGCATAGAGGAGATTAGGCGATTTCTGGTTCACCGGAGGCGCGGCGAAGGCGGCCGCGTAATCATGATGTCCGTAAACGAGACTCAATACCATGATCAGTACGACCACAAAGATGATAGCGTACATCATATATTTCGACGCGATAGACAGCAGTTTGGATCCGTACAGACACAGCAAAGCCGAGATGATTATGGTCGGGATGGCGGCGCCCCAGTAACTTAAGCCGAAATTCATAAGTACGTTCGCCTCGCCGGAAAAAGCAAGACCTCCCGCGCAGATAACCATGGCTAAAAAGATGATGTCGTATAAAACGCTTATGACTTTTCCGGCCTTTTCACCGTAGCATGACAGAACAAACGGTCGGTAGTTGGTCGTGCCGTGGATCCTGGCATATTCAGTCATGTAAAAAATGACGCCGCCGGTCACGAGCATTGCCAGAAGAGGCATCAGCAGGCCGACCCAGCCGTACTTGACATAATACTGCACGCTGAACGCGCCGGTGGCGAATCCCGGTCCGAAATGGCCTCCGAGCCACACAGAAGCCACGCCCAGATAGGACGCTGTAAAAATAGTCTGTTTCTTCTTCACGACAGTTCTCTCTCCTTAATCTTCAATTACTTATCAATGATGATCAAACGATATTCTTGAAACTGTTTTGTCTTTGAGCGTCTCGGCCATACGCACATGCCCGGGGTGCGTCAGATAAGGTTCCAGACAGTCTTCTGAGTCCAGTGTCATCACCGCCATGATGTCGGCGTTGGACGCGCGATCCACACAGCAGCGGTATACCACGGGATCCTTCAGATAATCGATCTCCGCTGCCAGTGAATCATATACACTCCGTATATAGGCCTCGATGGCGTCAAGATCCGCTCCTTCAGTAAATTTTAACAGAACATAGTGAGTCATCTCATCCTCCTTTGGCGCTTCTTTTAACGCCGCTTCTCTCTTCGGCTTACGAGGAATATCCGCCCGGTCGACAGGCATCAAAGGAAAATATCTGTGTTCCGTGAAATGCCTGTAATCCTGTAACTCTGATAAAATAATTCTGTCACTGTTCTGAGAGTGCATACACAGCCGGTTACGACGGAGCATCGTTCGAATGCCGTGCGCGAACAGCAACATAATTTTAAGGCCGCACCTGTTAATTGTCAAACCTTACAGCGGAAAGAATCATAGATACTATGGAAAGAATCAAAGATATAAAAAGGTTATGCTACAGTTCACACATGGTATTTGAGGGACGGGCGGCATAGCACCGCTACGGAAAAAGGTCCTCGCTTCGCGCAGTTTCTACGAGTCGCTCGTCATTTGCGGGCTGTCTCCGGCCCGGGACCGGCGGTACACCGCTTCCCTCCCTCAGAACTCCTCTAACAAAAGAAAATCCTTCAATCTATAAGAATAAAATAATCGCGGTTGCCGTCGAAATCACCCTGTCGTATAATGTCCGCAGGTCTATATTGAACAAATCGTGCAAAAACGGAAAAAATATTCAATATTATAAGCTTTCATGAGTATGTAAGCAGTTTCACGAATCCGGATGGTGAGACTGACAGATCATACAGACAATTTTCTCGAGCGAAATAATAATGAGCTGATTGAAACAGGAGATATGTATCGTGAGCAGGCTGATTATACATAGGCAGCAAGCGTTACTATATTCAGTCAGCCTGCAGTATTTTTTCTGCTTCATTCCCTGCATAAGATATATTTAGCCATTTCCTGATCCTGAAGCGATAAATCTCAATGTAGTATTTTGATAAAATTCTTTATTTACGATCAGTATTGAGGAGTCGACTGTTATCTGTCAGATGACGGGTTGTCCGATAAGCGATTTTTTGTCAACTCTCTTAACAGAATTGAAAGAGTTTAACGACGCAGGATAATTGTAAACAGGAAGGAGAGA
This sequence comes from uncultured Eubacterium sp., assembly GCA_964613765.1. Lineage (GTDB taxonomy): Bacteria > Bacillota > Clostridia > Peptostreptococcales > Anaerovoracaceae > Aminicella. The sequence goes on along the minus strand of CAZTIY010000120.1, from coordinate 1,242 downwards.
ACCGAATTTTATGAAATACTATAACACCGTCATAAGGTATATTGAAGATCATGATCTGTTTAATGATGACCTTATTGAATACTCAAGCTATATGTATCTCAGTTCCGGCATGAAATTAATAAATTCGTTTCTTCTCTATATCCAGAGACCCGGCCTCGGATTTGCGGCATCCGAAAAAACCTGGAATGAATACGGACGAATAATTAAACCGGGGGCAAATCCTTTAATTGTACTTCTGCCGTTCGGGCCGGTAGATTTCTATTATGAAGCATGCGATACCTATAGTGAGGACAACAGGCCTCTTGAAGACTGGATGTGCGGCAATTCGAGCGTGATCAGGTCTGAAATTAAATCAGACAATGGTATGTCTGACCTGTTTCAATTTATTCGCATGGCTCTTGAATGCCACGGCGTATACTATTCTGAAAAAGAATACGGTATGCGACAAGGAGCACAGTTGTCATATATTGACGTTCCCATTACTGTCACTTCTTATATTAAAAAGAAGACGATTGAATACCAAACATGTTATTGTATTACTGTAAATTCCAGGAGCGACACTGCGAGTAAAGTTACCTCAATTTGTCATGAGATAGGGCATTTACTTTGCGGACATGTCGGAATTGACTATGGATTAAAAAAGAACTCTAATATCCGAATTTCCGTTCCGGAGCGAAATCTCAAAAAGATTTCCCGTGAGTCCACGGAATTCGAAGCCGAGAAAACATGTGAACTTATAATGAGCATACTTGGATACAGATACGATTCCCGTGAGTATTTACAAGACTATCTCATTGACGGGAAGGAACCTCCGTATGATGAAGATGCGGTTATCGCGGCGGCAGATGAGTTTTTATACTGGCTTAGGGAAACTGTGACAATCTACATGCCTTTTGACCGCTTTGTTGACCTCTTATCCAAAAGGTAACCGTAAATTCTTCATGTTCCTGTCGGTGCATCTTAATTTCGGAAATGAGAGGCAACCCGAATACCGCTGACATCTAATCTTTTAAATTGCGTTAGTTTAAATTAAAATTGATATGCTTGTCGATGCATACAGAGATATTTCGGGGCGGGAGAATGCGAATCTGCCTGAAATTAAAGAGAATGAATGCTTTACGATGCAATTGGGGAAATGCTCCCGGGCCCGAAAATATACATCAACGGCGCGGACGGATAGAGAAAGGCGGACGAGCCGCTGTCCGACAGGGAGTTTTATGAATTTCCGGACGCGCTTTATTA
>CAZTIY010000119.1:0-4566 GCA_964613765.1 uncultured Eubacterium sp. | reverse complement strand
TTACAACGTGGAATTGAAGTGCTACGTGCTGATTGATCTGAAAATGGGGAAAATCACCCATCAGGATGTGGGCCAGATCGATATGTATGTGCGGATGTACGATGATTTGAAGCGCAAAGATGGAGACAACCCGACCATAGGCATTCTGCTTTGTTCTGAGACGGACGAGGACATTGCCCGGTATTCCGTTTTGCATGACAATGATCGGCTGTTCATGTCCAAATACCTGACATATCTACCGACCAAAGAACAGTTGAGGAGAGAAATTGAGCGTCAGAAAGAGATATTTTATATGCAGCATCCGGAGATCCGGACCGATAACTGAACTTAGACAGAAGGAAGTATGCTCTATGGACATCAGAAACATCAAGGAGGCTGTCGCGCAGATAGCGGGTGAATTTTCCATTACCGGAACAACTCTGTTCGGCTCTCAGGCAAACGGAACGGCCGACGCGAAAAGCGATGTTGACCTCATCATAGAATTTCACGTTCCGGTTACACTTATTACACTGTCCTCTATATCCCTGAGACTGGAGAAGCTCCTGCACCGGCATGTGGATGTAATTCACGGACCGATTCAAGAGGGCGATTTAATTCAAATTGATAAGGATATCGAAATTTATAATTGTTACTGTTCAAAAGTATAAGTGAACATAGGCAGCTGTGCCGCCCGACCCTAAAATAATGTTTGAACTGTGACATTAAATTTACGCTTTCCGGCATACCGGCATTCCCGCATTTCAGAAACGGGAACGCCGCCGCAGGGGAGAAAAATTCCCTTCCGCGCGTGCCGTGACCTGATGCGCATTCCGCCCGTAAACAAACAGGACGCACCGGCAGACCGCCGGCACGTCCTGTTTAATTTAACGCAACCTCAACTCGATCAGGTGAATACTAACTCGTAACTGTGGTTATAATTTCTGAGCGATTACTCAGCGGTGAAAGCGTCGATCAGATCCTGGCCGATTTCGTCAGCGAACTCGGTGTAGCAGGGCTCCGCGGCTTTGCGGAACTCTTCCGCGGCTTCGGGAGTGAGCTCTGTGATCGTGACGCCCGCTTCTTTCCACTTCTCCTTGACCTTATCGTCCTCTGCACGCTCTTTCACACGCTGATTCTTGGCAGCCTTCGCGCCGGCATCGTCAACGATCTTCTGGAGTTCGGGCGACAGAGAATTGTACAGGTCGAGGTTCATCGTGAAGAATACGCAGTCATAAACGCCGGTCCAGGTTGTGCAGTATTTCTGGACTTCCTGGATGGAGGCACCGTCAGCTGTCGGGAGCGGGTTCTCCTGACCGTCATATGATCCGGTCTGGAGTCCGAGGTATACTTCTGACCAGTTGGCGTTCGTGTAGTTGGCGCCCCACAGCTCATACTCACGGTTGAGGAGGTCTGAGCCCGCGACACGGATCTTAAGACCGTTCATGTCGGCGACCTTCTCGATCGGGTGCTTGCTGTTCGTTACCTGGCGGAATCCGTTCTCAGCGATGCCGAGGAGATGCAGACCCATATCCTCGACAACCTTTCCGACGGCCTTGCCGGCATCGCCGTCCAGTTTGGCATCGACATCGTCATAGGAGTCGAACAGGAACGGCAGAGACACGACGTTCAGACGCTGGTCAAAGCTTGAGTAAATGATGTTGGAGTGGGCGGAAAGGTCGATGGTTCCGTCGATGACGCCCTGGATACCCTCGGTCTGGTTGCCGGAGGTAAGCTGGTCGCCGGGATAGAGTTTTACGGTTACCGCGCCGTCGGTGGCTTCGCTTACCATGTTTCCGAAATCTTCACCCATCTGGACCCACGGAGTGTCCCCGGTAGAGGAGCAGGCGAACTTCCACTCCATCTTCTCGAATTCCTGCGCGGATTCATCACTGCCGCCGCCTCCGCAGGCGGTAAGGCCGAGAACCATTACCGCCGCGATAAGCAGGGTAATCAGTTTCTTCGTTTTGTTCTTCATCTTGTTATTACCATCCTCCTTAAAATTTACGGTTGCGTTTTATCTGAAGCCACTTATGTGACGCCAAATCGAATCAGCTTATTCTTATTTGATGAGCAGAACGGTCGAGAAGAAAGGCACATACGTCACGATGAGAAGCGTGATGACGCAGGCTATGATCATAGGCACCACCGCTCTGGATATGCTCATGATGTTCACCTTTGTCTTGTCTCTCAGGTTCTCGATCTTTTCTGCGAGACCTATCGCAACGAACAGGTTCACGCCGACCGGCGGTGTCACCTGACCTATAGCGAGGTTCACCGTGCTCAGTATGCCGAAATGTATCGGGTCGATACCGAGCTGTGTCGCCACCGGGAACATGATCGGGATGAATATATACATCGCGGAGTTAGCGTCCACGAAGCAGCCCGCGATCAGGAAGATTATGTTCACGATGATCAGGAACACGTACTTGTTGGCCGAGATACTGAGAAGCAGCGACTGTGCCGCGGAGGAGATGCCGAACACCATACAGCAGTATGAGAACAGCGTTGCCGCAGCGATTATGAGCATGATGCTGGCGGTGCTCTTTCCGGAGTCGACCAGTATGTCCGCGAGATCCTTCAGCTTGACTTCTTTGTAAACGAATATGCCTACGAAGAGACCGTAGACAACGGATACGGCGGCGGCCTCAGTCGGCGTAAAGAATCCGCCGTAAATGCCGCCCAGGATGATAACGGGCATCAGGAATCCCCAGAACGCGGAGCGGAAGCTCTTCCAGCGCTGTCCCCATGTAGCCTTCTCACGGGAGGCTTTAAGGTTTTTCTTCCGGACTTCGATCATGATTACGACGACCAGTGCGAGGCCCATCATGATTCCGGGGAGGATCCCTCCCATAAACATGTCACCTACGGACACACCGGTTATCGATGCGTATACGACGTATGCTATGGACGGCGGTATGACAATCGCGATGGATGATGCCGTCGCCATGAGTCCGGATGAGAACGGGGCGGAGAAGCCGCCGCGGTTTACCATCGCGGGTATCAGAACGATGCCGAGCGCGGCCACGGTAGCGGGGCCGGAACCGGAAATGGCGCCGAAGAAGCAGGCTACTATGACGCATACGATGGCGATGCCGCCGCGCCGGTGTCCGACGCAGTCATCTATAAACTGGACAAGGCGTGTCGATATGCCCGCCTTTGCCATGATGTTTCCTGAAAGGACGAAGAACGGGATGGCCAGAAGCAGGAACTTCGCCATGCCGTTATAGAAGTTCGAAGAAATGACGCTCAGAATACGGAATGTATCAAACATTCCGGAATAGAACATGGCCGCGACAGAGGATACGCCCAGACTTACGGCGATGGGAACGTTCATGAAGAGCAGAATGAAGAACGTGCCGAACAGAATAAAGTTAATCATCGCTCAGGCCTCCTTTTCCTCTGCATCAGGATTCGATTTCATGAAATCGATACAGTACTCAACGGTGTGCAGCAGCAGAAGGACTGCCCCGATAGGAAGAAAGATCTGGAAGACCCATTCCGGCCAGCGGAGTGAAGAGGTGATCTTGCCGCTGGCGAAAACGGTAAGAACTTTCTCATATCCCGCCCAGAGAATAAAGATCCAGAAGACGCAGTCGAACACCGTGCAGACTATCGTAAGCACTTTCTTTCCGCGTGCTTTCATACGGTCGTAGATGAGCGACAGTGTGATGAGACCCCCCTCCCGGACGCACAGCGCGCATCCGAGCATGATCATCAGCACGAACAGGTTCACGACCAGTTCCTCTGTCCACGCGAACTGACCTGTAGTCAGCTTGCGCACCAGAACATTGATAAAGGTGATCCCGGTTACGAAAAGCAGGATAAGACTCATCACCAGCTTTTCACATCCCGCGATCGCGTTCATGATCTTTTTGTAAACATTCATGCGATCATTCCTTTCTATAATGAATTATATCTGCACGGAGCCGCAGTTCTTAATGCGGGCGTCGTCCGCTCAGGATCGCCGGTCTGATACGGACGATGTCTGCAAAGAGCTGTCGCTCGATAATGTAGACGAAAAGGAACATGCTTACGGGCGCCGCTGTTTCCGCGGTGTCCGGGAGTGATCCCGGCGGGGGGGGTCAAACCGATCCCCGGAGCCGCCTTTCTCCTCGGCGGATTACGCTCCGGAAAGCTCGGCCGGTTATCGTACAAGGTCAGCGCAGACCAACCTTCGTGTGTTCGCCGCTCCGGAAAGCTCCGGCCGTTTACTGTACAGCGTCAGTACAGACCGACCTTCGCGTATTCCGCCGCCCGGAATGCTCGGCCGGTTATCGTACAAGGTCAGCGCAGACCCGCCTCCGCGTATTCCGTAGCTATTGTCAGTATCTCTGACAAATCAACACCCGCAGCATGTCCTCATCTTCCGGACTCCGCCGCGGTCGGGGGCTGTCATCTGACACTTACTATATGAAAACTCACTAAGTCAATATAAAAACATGTGAAAAAAACACACCCAAAAACTACCATTCATTCAGAAGTATGTCAAGTGAAAACAGGCCTTCGGGGGGGGTAAAAAACGCGCTGAACACGGCAGCAAAAAGAATTTTTTTGCGCCGCGCTGCAATTTCCCCGGACTAAGCGGAG
>CAZTIY010000118.1:0-4614 GCA_964613765.1 uncultured Eubacterium sp. | reverse complement strand
AATCTGCCGTCTTTCATTTTACTCCCTGTCTGTGCCCGGCCGGAGCCGGGAATATGTAATCCTTTTACCCTGTCTGTTTCCGTTCCGCCTCGTAAATCCGTTACGGTCAGATCCCGGAGGCGGGAACCCCCGGAAAGAATCGTCCTGAAATCCGTTACGGTCAGCCCCCGGAGGCGGGGCTTCCGGAAAAGGGTCGTTCTGAACCCCCTCGGTCAGACTGTCAGAGGCGGGATCGCCCGAAAAGTATCACCTTGAAAAATTGTTACTACAATCGTCTAAGCCTGTGTGGCGGGGTCGCTCTCAAGCGGGTCCCCTATCCTCGTCATGAGTATCGCGTCATCGTCGGGACCGTAATAGTTCTCCCTTCGTGAAGACTCCATGAATCCGAAATCTCTGTAAAGATGCTTCGCGTACTCGTTTCCCGCTCTCACTTCAAGCGTGTGCCATTTCACGCCTATCATGTCGGTGAAATTGATCATCGTGTTCATCAGGATCGAAGCGATCCTTCTGTTCTGATATTCCGGCAGGACAGCGATTCTTCGTATATCGCACTCGTCCATAAGTACCTGTACGTTAATAAAACCTACTATCTTATCGTCCGTGCAGGCGACGATTATATAAACAAGTTCATTGTAGGCTATATCCTGCTCTATGTCTTCTTTCGTCCAGGGCTGACTGAAGCAGGACTGTTCGACCCACAGTATCTCGTCAGCGTCCCTTATGTTCGCTCTTCTTATTATGAGCTGTGAGCTGAATTCTCTTCCCGTACCGATACCCATATACACACCTCTTCTACGCAATCTATGCAATCAATGTATTCTGTATATTCCCCTGCGTTTCACGCTATATTTATGCCGATAATAATTATCGGATATTTACCGGGGACATTTTTATTGTATTCCCGTTCCCGCGAAGCGTTTCATTTTCTCTTCCCACGAACTCTTAAGAGATCCGTCTTCCAGCTTCTGCTCCGCCTCTGTCTTCCTCATATAATCCGGCAGAAGCTCCGCGGGAGAAACAACATCGCCTCTTTTATAAAGCGGAAGCGCGTACTCCGCGGCCATGGAAGCCGTCTGATACCTTGCCGGGACAGGCGCCGCCTCCGCGCCGTGAGAAAAAGCCTCCCGGAGAGGTCCGCCCCACTTCGGATCATCCGAATAAGCGTCCACCCCGTCACCGAAGAAAACAGGACTGAGTCCCGCCTCTTCACCGGCTCTCACGACATCGTCAAGCATGTACGGGCCCGGAGAAAGAACAGTCGCTCCGCCTTTGTCATACACCGCGCCGTAAACCTGACCCCTTCTCGCGTTCAGAATTACAGATGCAGGCCTGTTCTTCGCCTTCACGCGGAAAAGCTCAAGCGTAGGCGCCTTTACACACGGAATATTCAGAGCCTGTGCCACGGTTCTCGCCGTCGTTACGCCGATCCTGATCCCCGTGTATGATCCCGGGCCGGAGGATGCCGCGACACAGGCTATATCGGACGGCGCAGCGCCCGCCTCCGAGAGGAGTTCATCCATGAGGTACGCGAGCATCCTGAGATGCGCCATCGGCTCCGCGGTCGATTTCATCATGACGCGGGAAGTTTCTGTATCAAGCAGGGCGCATGACCCGGCCGGGCCGGTCGTATCAACAGCTAAAAGGTACATCTGACGATTCTTTCTCCTTCGCTTTCGCCGTAGGAAATCATAATGTATTTCGTCTCATCAGGGAGAATTCCTGCGACTTTGTCCGCCCACTCTATTACAGACACGCCTCCGGCGTAAAAATATTCGTCGCCGCCTACGGCAAGAAGCTCTTCCGCCGAACCGAGTCTGTATACGTCAAAATGAAACAACGGGAGAACGCCCGATCTGTATTCCTGTATAATCGTAAATGTGGGACTTGTCACAAGTCCCGTAACTCCGAGAGCCTCCGCGATATATTTTGTTAAGGTTGTTTTCCCCGTGCCGAGTTCGCCGACGAGCCCGATAACGTCGTCCGGGCCGAGTCTCGCCGCCGTTTCCCGCGCGAACTCACGGGTATCTTCTTCATTATGTAAAATCAGTTCTCTCATCAATATGTTTCACTTGCGGCGAATCACGCCTGATCGCGTCTTACGTCCCCGCTTCTCTTAATTAACAGCGCGGCAGATGGCCGTAAACGCGCTGCCCCCCCCGCATCCTTCCAGTGCGAAACCGGGTCATACCGCTTCGCCGTTCTTATCAACGGCGGGGCGGACGCCCGTGAAGGCCCGACTTTCCTCATCCCGCTCCGGGCGGAACCGCGCATACCTGATTGTGTTTCTCCGCCGCCGTTTGTATTACGCGTGCCGGGCCGCCCCGTTTCCGTTCGTATTCCGGCTGTCGTGCCATATTCCTGATATCGTACCATATTCCGGCTATCGTGCCATATTCCTGCTGCCGGGCGAACAGAGTTTTTCGATGGCCGCCGCATAGATTTCTGTCATTTTATAAATACTCTCAACCGCTATGCTTTCATCACTCTGATGCGTAAGGTCGGGCTCATCAGGAAAATGACCGCCGAAAGCGACGATGTTGGGACAGGCCCGGGCGAATGTTCCTCCCCCGATAACAAGCGGCTCGCTGTCAAAATCGCCAGTCAGATTTCTGTAGACCTCCATGAGATCCTTTACGAGAGGATTGCCCTTATCCGTGAAAATCGGAGGCTCGCACCTGCCTCTCACCACGCCGAGGCCGTATTCCTCCATGCACGGCTGGAGCCTCGCGTAAACTTCTTCCGCCGCCGCCGTCACGGGATACCGCACATCACAGGAAATCTCAATCACTTTTCCGTTGAAAGCGCAAAGGCCTGTATTGAGAGTCAGAGACCCGGAGTCTTCATCCGCCATGTCTATTCCGAGTCCGGAGCCGTCGGTGCCGTAGCCGATTCTGCTGTTGAAAAATTCGAGAAATTCCTGAATTCCGTCATCCGCGAAGTCAAGCCTCCCGAGAAAGTCAAAAAGTATCGCGACGGCGTTCAGACCTTTTTCCGGCATGGACGCGTGGGCGGACACACCCTCGGCTGTGATCTCAAGGGATCTCCCGACTGGCCTCAGCGTAACAGAATGTCCCGTCTCTTTCGTAAAATTCTCTGCCGCCCGCCGGATTCCGGCATACACGGCGGAATCACTGTGATTAACGATGGCGCGCGCGCCGGGCGGCACCATGTTTTCGGCAGTGCCGCCGCTGAGTTTCCTGAGAGAGAGTCCTTTGCCCGAAAATCCCTGCAATTTCTTCGCGATCGAGAAGTGCAGGATTCCTTTTTCACCGTACAGAACGGGAAAATCCGCGTCCGGTGTAAATCCCGCATCGGGAGCGCCCACATGTTCGAGATAATGATGCATGCCGGTCCAGCCCCGCTCCTCGTCAAGTCCGAGAATCAGCCGGATTCTCTTTCCCGGCACGAATCCGGATTCTTTAAGAGCTTTCATCGCGAAGAACGAAGCGATCAGAGGGCCTTTGTCATCGGTCGTCCCCCGCCCGTAAACCCTGCCGTCACGAATATCCCCGGAGAACGGATCGAACGACCAGCCATCCCCGGCGGGCACGACATCTAAATGGGCAAGTATGCCGATGATTTCATCACCGCTCCCGAACTCGATGTGCCCGCCAAAGCGGTCATCATCGAGCACCGAAAACCCGTATTCGCGGCCTTTATCCAGCATATATGAAAAAGCATCCTGCACTCCGCTTCCGAAAGGATAAACTGTTCCGTCCGGAGCGGATGCGGGATCCGACTGCACACTCTTAATCGAAACGAGTTCGCTCAGAGTTTTTACCGCGAGTTCCCTGTCTCTTTCGATGATCTCGTCCTTTACCATGCGCTCTCCTCTGTAAACAAGACGCGAAAAACCGCCGGACACAGGCGCTCTCTCCCGGTCCGGCAGCAAACAATCCGGATACATCACCGGCCGCCGCGGTCCACTGATCATCAAACCATACGGTTGATATCCGGGGCGGCCGCTCTGTTACCGTTACCGCAAGCTCCGCCCGGCCGATACCCCGTCAGGCCGCGCCGCTCCCAAAAACCGTAAAGGGCATCCCACGGACAGCCCCGCGGCGGACTCCGCATGATTCTTCCTTTAATAAATACCGGAAATATTAAACCTCAATGACACCTGCTACTTCCGGGACGGTCATCTGCAGAACCTGCTCTACCACCATGTGAAGCGTCATCTGTGCTCCCGGGCAGCCGACGCAGTGACCCTGAAGTTTCACTTTTACATAATTATCGTCTGTAATGCCGACGAGTTCCAGATCGCCCCCGTCCTGCTGAAGAATGGCCCTGACCTCTGAAAGCGCCTCCCTTACCTGTTCCTCCATCGTAATTCTCCCTTCTCAAATTTTCCCATAATGCCCGGACCGGTAATAACCCGGACATATCATTATCATACCATTATGATTCCGTCCCGCTGTTACCCTGTCCCTGTCCGTAATTATCATATCCGGGGCGGACTCCGTATAAAGCATATCCTCCGCCCGTATAAGCTCCGTTTACACCGCAGGAGTACTGTTCACACATGGTATTTGAGAGACGGGCGGCATAGCACCGTTGCGAAAAAGGTCCTCGCTTCGCGCAGTTTCTGCGAGTCGCTTGCCTCCTGCGGGGCGC
>CAZTIY010000117.1:0-4675 GCA_964613765.1 uncultured Eubacterium sp. | reverse complement strand
GACCTTTTTCCGAAGCGGTGTTATGCCGCCCGTCCCTCAAATACCGTGTGTAAACCATAACCCTTTAGCGCATAAAATTCTATACGACTGAAACGGATCGTAATCCGGAGCCGGCGCGGCCGCGCTTCCGGATTACGACTCTATGCAATACGCTTTTGACCTGTCGTCCGCAAATATGTCTGTCTCCCGGTGAGTATACGCCATTCGCGCTTATTTTATAAGTGTCTCAAGAGTTTTAAAGGCCGCGGGTATACCGTCAGCGTTCCAGCCGCCTGCCTGCGCCATGTCAGCCTTTCCGCCCCCGCCTCCGCCTATCTCTTTTGCGAGAGATTTAATCAGCTTCCCGGCGGGATATTTCTGCACGAGGTCCTCCGTCACGGCGACCATCATTATAACTTTTCCGTCGTTTTCCGAACAGAAAACCGTAACGGCCGAAACTCCCTTTTCGCGGATCCTGTCCTGAAGAGTCCTGAGTTCTCCCATTTCCACGTTTTTGAAAGCATGTGTGATGAGCTTGATTCCGTTCTTCTCCGGAGCCTTCTCCGCAATGATATCCAGTTCGGTGTAGAGAGTATTCTTTTTGACGTTCTCTAATTCCTTCTTCGTTTCGCGGAGTTCTTCCATAACGGAGTCGACTTTCTGCGAAAGAGAATCAGGCATGGTCTTCATTTTTTCGGATATACTGTTAATAAGGGTCTCAGAGCGTCTTTCCCGGATGAGGAGTCCGGTTGCGGTGACGGCTTCTATCCGCCGCACACCGGCGGAGGATGCGGTCTCGGATATGATTCTGAAAGCCCCCAGTTCACCCGTGTTTCTGACATGAGTCCCGCCGCAGAGTTCTGAACTGAAGTCGCCGCAGTTCACAACACGGACGATTCTATCGTATTTTTCCCCGAAAAGAGCTACGGCGCCGGATTCTTTCGCTTCGTCTATATCCATTTCTCTGGTTTCGACGGGCAGAAATTCCATAATCTTCTGATTGACGAGATATTCTGTCCGGTCTATTTCTTCGTCGGTCATAGCCCTGAAATGCGTGAAATCAAATCTGAGTGAATTCTCGTCATTGCGGGATCCCGACTGCCGCACATGCTCTCCCAGAACTTCCCGAAGCGCACTCTGAAGGAGATGAGTAGCGGTGTGGTTCCTCGCCGTTGAATTTCGCTTATAAATATTGACATTGGAAAGCACCCTGTCTCCTTTATTAAGCGTGCCGGACATCACCTGTATCTCATGACAGAACACACCGTTTTCCTTTGTGACATTGAGAACACGGGAACTGAAACGATTGTTTGACATAAAACCGTTATCGGATACCTGACCGCCGCTTTCGGCGTAGAACGGAGTCCTGTCAAGATAGACTCTTACCCTGTCATCTTTCGCGCAGTTCTGAACTTCTCCGTCCTTATTGTATATAGCGAGGACTCTTCCCTCCGTTTCCAGTTCGTCATAGCCTGTAAATACCGTAGCCGGGAGATCAGAAGGCGAACGCTCTTCATCCCACGCTTCCGCGGACGTATCCTTCTTCCCTTCCCGGGCCCTTTCACGCTGGGCCTCCATTCGGGCGCGGAACCCTTCCATATCGACGGCAAAATCCTCGTCCTTTAATATTTCTTCGGTAAGTTCGACCGGAAATCCGAATGTGTCGTAGAGAGAGAACGCCTTGTCGCCGGAAAGTACGGTTTCGCCTTTCTCATTCATTTCTTCTATATATTCTGTTATTATCGCGCTCCCCTGATCAAGAGCCGACTCAAACTTTTCCTCCTCTGCTTCAATGATTTTCCTGATATAACTCTGCTTTTCAACGAGTTCCGGATATGCCCCGCCTGAGGTCTCTACGACCCTGTCGACGAGCCCGGAAAGGAAATCGCCTTCTATACCGAGAAGCTTGCCGTGCCTCGATGCCCGGCGTATGAGACGGCGCAGTACATATCCTCTTCCCTCGTTAGAAGGAAGTATGCCGTCGGAAATCATGAAAACCATGGATCTCATGTGGTCCGTTATGATCCGGACGGAGACGTCGGCATCAGGATCTCCGCTTTCATATTCTTTACCGCAGAGAGAAACCACACCGTCGAGTATATATCTGACCGTGTCGATGTCGAAGATGGAGTCCTTGCCCTGCATGATGCACGCTATCCGCTCAAGTCCCATGCCCGTGTCGATGTTGGGATGAGCGAGATCGCTCAGGGAACCGTCCTCTTCTCTGGAGAACTGTGTGAAAACATGATTCCAGAATTCCATATAACGGTCGCAGTCGCACCCCGGCTTGCAGTCCGGTTTTCCGCATCCGTATTCCTCGCCTCTGTCATAATATATTTCCGAACAGGGACCGCAGGGCCCCAGACCTATTTCCCAGAAATTATCATCTTTTCCGAGCCTTACTATCCGCTCTTCGGGAAGACCAATCTCCTTCCATATTTCAGCCGATTCATCATCTTCGGTATATATCGTGGCCCAGAGCCTGTCCGGGTCAATCTCAAGCCATTCTGTGATAAATTCCCAGCCCCATTTAAGAGATTCTCGTTTGAAATAATCCCCGAAAGAAAAATTTCCGAGCATCTCAAAGAAGGTCCCGTGCCTCGCGGTTTTTCCGACGTTGTCTATATCCCCGGTTCTGATGCACTTCTGGCAGGTGGTCATTCTCTTAGCGGGAGGCGTTTTTGCACCCGAAAAATACGGCTTCAGAGGCGCCATGCCCGAGTTTATGATGAGAAGGGACGGATCATCATCCGGTATCAGAGAAGAACTCTCTCCCGGATAATGGCCTTTGCTCACGAAAAAGTCCCTGAACATCGTTCGGATTTCATTCAGACCCAAATTTTTCATTTACATATCTCCTGTCAGCTGTACGTATCTATTACCTTCACGATATCACGTTCAACATTGGTAAAATCAGATGTCTCAAACATATACACTCTGAGTTTCGGCTCTGTCTCGCTCGGCCTTATGATTACCCTGCTGTCGTCCTCAAAATCGAACTGAAGCACGTTCGAGGAAGGAAGTCCGGTAACTTCACTGTTAAGATAGTCGATAACTCTCACTATCTTGCGGCCGCCCATTATGTTACCCGGTGAAAGCGTGCGGAACGTTTTCATGATTGCGAGCATTTTATCCGTGCCCTCGGCCCCGTTAAAGAAGTAGTTTCTCTCCTTGTCCACACATTTTCCGAAATCATCATATATCTCCCGCAGTCTGTCGATGAGATCTTTCCCCTGAAGCTTGTGGAACGCCGCCATCTCAACGAGGAGAACCGCCGCGCTTATACCGTCCTTTTCTCTTATGAACGGCGAACAGAGAAAACCGTTGCTCTCCTCGAACGCAAAGTAGAAGCTGTCCCTCTTTCCTGCCGTTTCAAGTTTCGCGAGAAGTTCGCCGATATACTTGAAACCCGTCAGGGTATTTATAACCCGTAATCCGAACCTTTCGGCCATGGCTCCCGCAAGAGGCGTCGTCGCTATACTTTTGAACACGAACTTCTCCTGATCGGGCGGATACATATGGCAAAGGAAATCAAGCATAAGTATACCTGTCTGGTTTCCTGAGAGGACAGTTCTCATGCCGTCGTGATAGAGCGCGCAGCCCACGCGGTCTCCGTCCGGATCAACAGCGACGATAATATCCGCTTTCTCTCTGTCAAGCACACGGAATCCCTCGTCAAAAGCGAGCAGTTTCTCAGGATTCGGCTGCGGACATGTGGTAAAATCCGGATCGGGGCCGTCCTGACTTTTTACAACGGTATAATTCTGATATCCGGCCAGTTTAAACGCGGCCTTCACATAACGGCTTCCGACGCCGTTCAGCGGAGTGAATACCGTCTTAAGAGAATTCATTATTTCTGGATCAGCCCTGGGCATTGTCCTGAACATATCCTTCATGAAATTGTCCCGCACGTGGTTGGAAACTTCGACAATGCCGCGATCCTCTCTGTACCGGATCCTTTCATCGAAATATCCGAGCTTTTCGATTTCGTCAGTAATATCCCCGGGGATATCGCCCGTGACCTGATGGCCCTCGCTTCCGAAAAGTTTGAGCCCGTTATACATTTTAGGATAATGACTTCCCGTGATCATGACTCCGATGGTGCAGTTCAGATACCTGATAGCGTATGACAAAAGAGAAACGGGAATCATTTCACGGAATATATATACATTAAGACCGTTGCCGCGCATTACGGCCGCGGTTTCCCGGGCCAGTCCCTGAGAATCCCGGCGGCCGTCAAAGCCTATGACGACAGAAGCTCTCTGATAATTCTTCCTCATATAATTACAGATACCCTGCGCGGCTCTTCTGATGACATATTTATTGATCCTGTTCGTTCCCGGTCCGGTAACACCCCTTATACCGGCAGATTCATATGTGAGCTCTGTGTAAAAAGAGTCTATAACTTCTTCTTCATTTCCGTAAAGCTGCATCAGCGCGTAATGGGTTTCGGAATCCCCTTCGGTCTTTTTCAGCCATTTTTCGTATTCGACTTCCGCTCCTTCTTTAATCGTATAAAACCCGATCATTTCCCCTGTTCCTCCGAAAATGTGCTGTATTAACTTTAACCGAATAAGTATATCACATTTAACATGTCGATTGTATGAATACTGTATACTGACGGTTCTGACTGTTTCAGCGGGTTACTGTTCAGAGGGTAAGTGAACATAGGCAGCTATCGGCGGCGGCATAACAC
>CAZTIY010000116.1:0-4778 GCA_964613765.1 uncultured Eubacterium sp. | reverse complement strand
AAAAAAATCCATGGAATCCGAAACGTTACTGTTCAGAGGAAACATAGGCAGCTATCGGGTCAGCGGCATAAAATCCGCCGCTCCTGATCTGAGCGGGTCCTCTGGCCACAGCCGCGCTATACGCCCGTAATTGTCACTTTATGTCAGGATATGCCTTTTTCACATATTCGGAGATGCGTCTTACGGCCTCTCTCAGATTCTCGTCGGAATTAGCGAATACCAGGCGCAGGTACCCTTCACCCATTTTGCCGAAAGCGGAGCCCGGCACTACGACAACACCCGCGTTCTCCAGAAGCTCTTCCGCAAATTCCTGAGAAGTCTTTCCGAAAGCCTTTATATTCACAAAGGCATAGAAACTTCCGGCGGATTTTTTACAGCTGAACCCCGGAATCGTATTGAGTCCGTCAATGAGAATGTCGCGGCGGCGTGTATAATCTTTCACCATGCTCTGTACGCAGCTCTCATCCTTCAGCGCCTCAACCGCCGCGGCCTGGGAGAACGTGGATACGCAGGATGCCACGGCCTCCTGCAGCTGAGCGAGTTTCGCGGCATATCCCGCTTCAGGGGTAAGAATATAGCCGATCCGCCAGCCGGTCATGGCATACGTCTTTGAAAAACTGTTGAACACGAACACCCGGTTTCTCACTTCGGGAACCTGCGCTATGCTGAACGGTTCCGCGCCGTCATATATAATGGAGTCGTAAGGTTCATCGGACAGCACCCAGAGGTCATGTTTTTTCACGACTTCGGCTATCGCAAAGATGTCATCCTTTGTCAGTACCGCTCCGGTCGGATTGCAGGGTGAATTCAGAAGCAGGGCCCTGGTGCGGGGTGTGACGGCCTTCTCAATATCGGCTACCTGTATGCGGTAATCGTATTCCTCGTAAGTGGGAACAGGAACCACCCCGGCTCCGACAAGGCATGCCTGGCCGTAGTAATTGGGAAAACAGGGGTCGGGCACCAGAATCTCGTCACCTGGATTGAGAAGCAGCATCATCGAAAGCATGAGGCCTTCCATGGAACCCACAGTAACGACTACATTATTCATGGTATAACCGGCGTTATATTTTTCATATTTCCGCGCTATCGCCGAACGGAGCTCCGGTATGCCGGCGTTCGGTGAATAATGAGTCTCACCTTTATCGAGAGACTTCTTCGCCGCCTCTTTAATAAATTCAGGTGTGTCAAAATCAGGCTCGCCTACGGTCAGTTTAACAGCCTCGGGATGCTTAGCCGCAAGGTCGAACATCGTCCGGATGCCGGAGTGGGGATAGTTGACTGCCCTGTTTGAAATACGGAGTTCTTCTTTTTTCATCTGTCTCTCCTTTCACTGTTATTGCTGCGTCCGCGCCCGCGTCAAGCCCCGCGCATTTCCCCTCTGTCTGACAGCCGACGCGGACTCGCGGAGGACACACCGGGCGGACACGCACGACGGACACACGGCGGACACGCGGGAAGAATCGCGCGGCATACACATGTTTACGTCACATAACGTTTTACCTTCTGCATCTTCTAAAATAAATAATAAGAGAAATCCGACACTGAAGCAATACTGATACATATATATTATCGTGATATATGCTTTATAAACATATAAACAAAACGGACAGCGGTTATGTCTGCCGTGATAAATTATACTAAACGAAGTAAACGGTATAAAGAAGTATATTAAACCGGAACTTACCGGGATTTTTTAGTTGAAGCCCAGGGACTAAAGGCGGAAACCGTTTCAGAATAATAACAGCGGGAAAGCGAACCGGCACGCGCCGGTCTGATTTTACCTGCTTCAGTATAATGACATCGCGGGAAGAAAAGAGCCCGGCTTTGTGTGAAACAGAGCCGGGTTCCGGGAGTTAAAGCAATAATCATGTTTCGAGTACGGAAGATCCGAGTACCGAAGATCATACGACCGCAGATGTTGATTTTACCGTCAGAATACTACCTTCGTAACCCGCCTGCCGGATGCCCGGACAGGAAGTCCGCGCGGACCGGATATTCATTACTTGTCCGTCTCCAAGGACATTTGATAAGCGGACAGGAAATTCGCCCGGGGCGGATGAATCCTTGCGTCAATTAAAACGGAACGGCGCCGCTTTCGCCCGCGTTAATACCGTTTCCTCCGTGAGGGACAAAATCCGGATCAGACAGGATCTCTTCATCCGCGTCAGAGATTCCCTCATCTGATAATACCTCCCAGTCATCTGAATCATCCGCGACACCGTTCTTACGCGCTTCTTCCACAACCCGTTTATTATTATACTTAAGAAGCAGGCGGAACAGTGTCTTCATTTCATCCTCATACAGCGTTATCCCCTTCGACATATGCTCATGGTTGCGGTCCCAGTCACGAATATCATATTTCGGCGGTTCTTTACCATTCCAGCAGACCAGATTAAGTTCTTTCTGCCATCCGCTGTTCTTGCGGCCTATGACTCCAAGGTGCTCTCTGATCTCGTACGTTACTTTTCCGGTTTCTCTCGGCATAATCTTCTCCTTTCGCCTTAAAGACAGTGGTTGATCCCTTGTTCGACCATAAGATACCATTGATGGAAGATAATGTCAATAACGGCCGGAAAATATACGCCTTCAGGGGAAAAGAAGAACTATTCCCAAGGAGTTATTTCTGATAATAAATATGTCACCACATCCGCGGGATATCCGTTATCATCCAGTACCTCAACCTCGCAGGCAGGTCCGGAATTATAAAGGCTGACAACAACGCCGACAGAGCCGGCGGGAAACCCTTCCTTACAAACCAGAATTTTAATTTTGTCATACTCTCTTATCATTCCCGTACT
Source organism: uncultured Eubacterium sp. (assembly GCA_964613765.1). Taxonomy (GTDB): domain Bacteria; phylum Bacillota; class Clostridia; order Peptostreptococcales; family Anaerovoracaceae; genus Aminicella. Next base: position 1,980 of record CAZTIY010000116.1, on the reverse strand, counting down.
TTCCCTGTAAGTTTACGTCGAGATCAAGGAGAACGGGGCAATGGTCGCTTCCGTATATATCAGAAAGGATATCCGCCGCGATTATCCTGTCCCGTAGGCGGTCGCTCACGATGAAATAGTCGATCCTCCATCCCGCGTTAGTGTCCCGGGCGTGAAAACGGTACGACCACCAGCTGTATCTTCCGGCTTCGTCCGGGTGAAGGTAACGGAAAGTGTCCGTGAATCCCGACCCGAGAAGTTCTGTCATTTTGCCGCGCTCTTCATCCGAGAACCCCGGATTGCCTCTGTTAGACTTAGGGTTCTTAAGATCAATCTCCTCATGGGCTACGTTCATGTCACCGCAGAGAACGACAGGCTTATTACTGTCAAGTTCTTTGATATATGCTCTCAGGTCATCCTCCCAGGTCATGCGGTAATCAAGCCTTTTAAGTTCCGGCTGCGCGTTCGGCACATAAACATTCATCAGGTAGAAATCGTTATACTCAAGCGTTATCGAACGGCCTTCATCCTGATGCGCGCCGAAATTCTTTTTTACAGACAAAGGCTCATGCGGCGTCAGTATCGCGGTTCCCGAGTACCCTTTCCTTACGGCGCTGCAGAAAATCTGATGCGTATATTCCGGAAGACCGGGCTCCGCCTGTCCGTCCTGCATTTTTGTCTCCTGAATGCAGATGAAATCCGCGCCTGTCGAACGGACGCTCTCTTCAAAACCTTTTTTGAGACAGGCCCTGAGGCCGTTCACATTCCATGAGATAAACTTCATTCCGTGTTCCCTGCTTTTGTGTCCGGTTCCTGTACCGGTCATCAATAACGAATGTCAAACTTCTTACGGCGCGAATCTTACGCGACACAATCGGTATGTTACAGTTCACACATGGTATTTGAGGGTCGGGCGGCATAGCACCGTTGCGAAAAAAGGTCCTCGCTTCGCGCAGTTTCTACGAGTCGCTTGCCTCCTGCGGGGCGCGGGGTTAAACCGCTGCGCTTAAACCCCGCGCCTTGCCGCTCACTTCCTCGCTCCTGCGTGAAACTGCATGCTCAGCTGCGGAAAATTTCCGCAGCGGTGTTATGCCGCCGCCGATAGCTGACTATGTTCACTTACCCTCTGAACAGTAACATCAGTATCCGATAAAGCGATCCATGCGGATCTTATCCTCGCTCACTCCCGCTCCTTTAATGACGGCGGAAAGGGATTCGCCCATCGCGGGCGCGCCCGATATGAGATATACGGCGCCGTTTCCGTTCTCTTCCGCGTATTCCTTTGTCATATCCGCAGTGACATGACGGTTCGTGACGTAACGGATGCCGAGTTTCGGAATCTTCTTCTCCGCCTCGTCCATGAACGCGCGGAACGCGTAGACACCGCTGTTCTCCGAATAGATGAGCGTCATATCGGGGGTGTTCTCAGGATTGAGGCAGGCAGCCTTAAGAACGGACAATATGGGAGTCACGCCTATCCCTCCCGCGATGAGAAGCGCCTTATCCTCGCCTTCGTTAACGGAAAATTTACCCATGGGGTCACTGACACTTATCCTGTCGCCCGGCTTCACTTGATTAAGAAGCGCCTCTTTGAAACTCGTATGTTTCTCGCCGATTTTCGTCGCGAAACGGATGACGCCCTCTTCAGGTATTGACGCTATGGAAAATGTCCTCTTGTCCTTGTCACCCTCATCGAGAGGCACGTCAGTCAGACGGAAAGACGCGAACTGTCCCGCTCTCCATGTCATCCCCTCCGGAATCTCAAGTTCGAAACTGTAGACATCATTCGGCTCTTTTGAAATCTTTTTAAATACCGTATCATGAAATATCATCGCTTTCCTCCGATCTGTGTTAAAGCTGCCGCGGTTTTCACACACGTGCCCCTCCGGATTTTTCTCCCGCATTCACTGTAAATGGGTCCGCGTTCCCGATAAGATGCGCGATACCGCCCGCGATATAAATGCCCGGCGCAGCGCGGTTTGCGTCTTCATTATATTCCCC
>CAZTIY010000115.1:3733-4809 GCA_964613765.1 uncultured Eubacterium sp. | reverse complement strand
GGACATCTGTTTGAATTTTTATTTTAGCACAAATCACATACCGGTTAAAGACCGGGCGGGAACGGAACGGAACGGCTGTCCCGGACGGACGGGAACGACCGTAACATACCGGATCAGGCACGACCCGGACTGCGGACTCGATTGTTGCACATTCCCCGCGCGCGGAGAAAGCGTGATCAGACCCGTTAATCAGCAGTTTCCGGTATAAACGTAATTCAGGTATTCGCGGGCCGTGTCCGCAAGGCGGTAAACCGTCCTTACGGGCGTCGGGCCTCTGTCTGTAAGATCATGGCGCGGGAAAAACCGTGTTACATGAAGCGGTATATCCTCACCGCCCGGAAGACCCGCGACCCGGCACGCGAGTTCCCTCATTTCCTCTTCACTGTCGTTCTCTCCGGGTATTATCAGGGTCGTGAGTTCCAGATGCATATTTCCCCGGTATGTTTCCTCCGCGGCTCTCTTTATCCAGGATTTCACCATGGAAAAATCACCGCCGAGAAATTTCCCGTAGTAATCCTCTGAAAATCCTTTGAGATCAACATTCATGGCATCTATATACGGACACAGTTCATCAAAAATTTCTTCTGTTGCCGTTCCGTTCGTTACAAGCACATTAACTAGGCCCGCCTCACGTGAAAGCGCGGCGGTGTCGCGGACGTACTCCCAGCCGATTAGAGGCTCGTTATATGTGAAAGCGATACCGGTATTCCCTGACGGTATCTCACGCAGCGCGGTTTTCACGAGCGCCTCCGGGGAGACATAAACAGTCCTTACGTCACCCGGTCCCGCGTAAGATATGCTGTCATTCTGACAGAAAGGACACGCCAGATTGCATCCGTAGCTTCCGACCGAAAAAATTTTTGTGCCCGGGCGGAAACGCGCGAGCGGCTTCTTTTCTATGGGGTCGAGCGCAACGGACGTCAGCTTCCCGTAATTGTCCGGGATCATCCTTCCTTTCACCATTCTCCGCGCCCTGCATGCTCCGAGTCCGCCCTCCTTCGGCCTGCAGTGCCGGAAACACACATTACACGGTTCGCTATCCGTATCGCGGGCGTCACTTCTCTCGTCATCGCATA
>CAZTIY010000115.1:0-3633 GCA_964613765.1 uncultured Eubacterium sp. | reverse complement strand
CCGGTTGCCGTTCGAAGCAACGTATCTATCTTCCTTACACATGGCGCGTCACCCGGAATCTCTCTAATTTTACGCCGGTTTCCCATTTGCCGATGCCGGCTTTCCGTTTCGCTATGGATATCTGCTCGTCCGCCGTGTCCACGCCCTCAAGATCGGGCAGAAGCAGTCCTCTTCTGCCTCCTTTTGTCACGATGACGCCATATTCCGACGGGTTCAGATCTTTTTTCGACGAAACGGGTTCCGGCTTCTCCAGTACGTCAACGCTGTATTCCAGTCTGTCCAATTCACTGATTTTCACGGGCGGGAAGCGGGTGTCCCGGGTTGCCGCGCTGACCGCGTTCTCACAGATCTCGACGGCGAGGTTCTTATGGACCGGCGATATGGTTCCGATACATCCTCTGAGATTTCCTTCCTCGTGAAGTGAGACAAAAGCCCCGGCCCTCTCCTCCGTCAGCGATTTCCGTTCGTCCTCGCCGAGCCCGTCCGGAAGGTCATCGGGAATTTTCAGGCGTTTCCCTCTGGTTATGTATGTTTCGAGCGCTTTTCTCGCGAGTCTTACGAAACCGTCTTCAGCCGATTTCCTCCGTTCGAGCGCCGCCTTTTCTTTTGTCATCTGAAGAGTCAGAAAATGACGCGAAGGATCATCGCCCCAGGGAAGAAATGTCGCGACTCCGTATCCGACGCCGAACACGTCCTCATGGCTCAGCGCCTCCGCGCGTACGGCTGTCCCGTCGAAAGTTCCGGCCATTATAACGAATGATCTGTGACCGCATTCCGCCGCTTCATTGCAGAGCGCCGGGGAGAAGTCGAACAGGCCGCCGAAGTCGCCTTTTCCCATGACATCCATGATTCTTTTATCGTATTCCGGCCCGGCCGGATTGAACCCGTACGGCCCGTCTTCTTTAAGTTTATGGGAAAGGTCTCCGCTCGCTATGATGAAGACGCGCCTGTCAAGTTTATCGGAGGCCTCGCGGATAATCTGCCCCAGTCTGTAGTGGTCGGTCAAAGGAAGTCCGGAAAGTCCGATCCTGAGGAATTGAAACGGGAGTCCCGGCACAGCCTCCTGCAGAAAAAGTAGCGGTATAACGGTGCCGTGATCAAGCGATGATGTTTTCTGCCCGAGCGTTCCCGCGGGGAAATTGCGCCTTCCACAGATTTCCGATATCCCGTCTCTAAGCTCTTCATCGTAACGTATCTCAGCGCGGGCTCCGGGGGCCCCGAACTGTGACAGACTGCCGGACGCTCCGGCACCGGATGAGATTGTAAAATAGTCCGCGTACATAGTGTGATGCGGAGAAATGATGACGATGGTTTCAGGGCTCTGCCCGGCGGCGAATTCCGCCGCTTTCTTATAGGATTCCGCCGTTTTCCGTATTTTTTCCTCTTCACCTTTTCCCACCGCGGGGATGATGATGGGCGGATGAGGTACCATTATCGCACCGACAACAGGCATGAACAGCTCCTTTCCGTAATCCGGGGCCTTATAGTGCACAGCCGGATTATAAATTCATTCATAAATTGTTTGTTCCGGTGTCCTTTTACGATGATGTGTATGCCGAAAGTCCGTTTGCGGGTTAAAAGGCACAATATATACGCATTCTTAAGTATTTTAATCGCTACATATCGGGCCCGTCGAATAAAAATACAGTTCCGGCACATACATCATACTATGATGTATTAAGGCAATCCCGGGAAAGACCGGATTGATTCTTAACGGATGCCGGGCGACTGCGGGCCGGACCGGCCTCGGACTTTATGCCGGGCGACCCGCGAACCGGACTTATTCTTTTATATAAGGATGCCGGGCGACCGCGGACCGGCTTCGGACTTAATGCCGGGCGACCCGCGGACCGGACTTATTCTTTTATATAAGGATGCCGGGCGACCAGCGAACAGGACCGGTTTCTTTTTTTGATAAAAACGCCTCCTGCACCCGCACCGTCTATCCCGATCTTTACGCCTGCGCCGCACAGCAGGTATCGGCACACATCGGATATATTTTATCAAAATTACCGGCGGTTTGCGCGCCCTCAGATTATTTCAGAAATTTTTCACCCGGTTCATGTAATCGCACCCCGGCGGTATTCTGATACATCACGCTGAATGCCAGGCGGTCTTCTGTAACAGCTCATCGACACGCCCCGGCGGCATAGTGACACCACCGTAGCTTCCGCGCGAAAGAGGAAAAGCAATAAATCGGTTCGTGAAAGTAATGCCACTGTTATGTTACGCTATTTCCGCACCGCGCCCGTCGTATGCCACGGCGGGACTCCGGCACAGCACATATATGCCCGGCGGCTTTCTGTAACTGCTCGGCGGCACGTCCGGTACATTCAGCACCGCGCCGCGACGCGCCCCGGCGCATTCCTTAAAGCGCCCGCCGTACTTGACAGTGAAGAAGCTGCTGTGATTTAATTTGCGGGAGGGAGATAATATCATCGCCCGGAACTACGCGGGATCTGAGCGGGAGACCGGAGAACGGGCCGGCATAAATCTGCGCGGAAATTGAGTACCGCGGCCGTCGCGCGGTACTGATGAATGAATCCGCTCAAAGCTGGAGCGGCAACCGGATCGGAAATTCCCGCCGGATTATACATTTGTTATTTATAAAGAGTTACGGCGGAAGGCGCACCAATGAGCAGTAAGAATCAAAAATATCTGACAAGGGATGCCGAAGTTGAGGCGGCCCGTAAATTCGGAAAGCAGATGAACCGTAAAAAGGCTTATCTCCTCGCGTTCGCGACCACCGCCGCCTGTATGATGCCGATGCTTCTCGGTATCCGCCTGTGGGATTCCATTCCGGAGATTGTGGAGACAGGTCTTCTGACCTTCGGCGGCGCTGACGACTCCATGCCCCGTTATATCGTGGTTTTCGGCCTTCCGGGGCTCATGACGGTGCTTAACATAATCTGCCACGTGCAGCTTATGCTGAACCAGAACCGAATGACGGTTCCCCACGTGCCTGTGCGGCTTCTCGGAAGATGGGGATTTCCGTTTCTTTCCGTATTCTGCTGCAGCTATGTAACAATCCGCTCGGCTGATGAGCCACTGCGGATCACGTTTTTCACAGCGTGCATACTGGGCTATGTGTTTCTGGTCCTCGGCGCCCACATGATCGATGTCCCCCGCGATTCCGGCGTGGCCCTCCGCTTTTCTTTTACGGAATCCGATGAAGGCTGGCGGGCAGTGCACCGCTTCGCCGGCATCGTGTGGCTGGCGGCGGGGATTGCGGTTCTGGCGTTCACTATGCTTAGTTCACAGCCGGAAATACCGGTTTGCGTCATCGCGGTCGCCGCGTGTGCCGCGCCATTCGTCTTCGGACTGCTCCGCCGTGACAAACAGCACGGAAAGGACCGCTGAGACTGAATGCCATGTACGTCCTCTCTGTCCGCTGAATTATTCACCTGCTGAGAACGCATGACACATACGGTCTCTATGCCTTCCGGATCAACCCCCGGTTGAGAACGCACGACATGTGCAACCTCTCTGTCCGCCTGCTTATTAACCGGTTGAGAACGCCGCATGACTCATACGGCCCCTTGTATCCGCCGGATTGTCCCCCTAGTTGAAAATGCATGACTGTACGGCCTCTGTATCTTCCCTGTCATTCGACGGCTTCCGGCGGGAAGGAAC
>CAZTIY010000114.1:0-4879 GCA_964613765.1 uncultured Eubacterium sp. | reverse complement strand
TGGAAATGGAAGAGCGCCTGACGAAGGAAATGAAGGAGCGCGAGGGCATAACGGAGGAACTCAAAGCGGAAGACCAGATGGAGTGGGTCAGGAGAATGAACAACCTGAAGAACAGAGTGGACGAGATAGTGAAACAGGAAGTGATATTCGTATAGTATATCCTCTTTGGGTTAATACTTCGATGCCGAAGATACTACAGCTTCTTATAAGTATTTAAGAGGGGCGAGAGCGGTGAAACCGCTCTTTTCTTTACTTATGCAGACCTCGATGATATAATTTTCACTAATGTTTCAGGAAGTACGTGAAACCGCACAGTTTGTTTTTCAGGAGACTTTGATGGCTGAGCATGGCAGAGTATTTAATTTTTCGGCGGGACCTTCAATGATGCCTCTTCCCGTTCTGGAGGAGGCTGCCCGGGATATGTTCAATTACAAAGGAACGGGGCAGTCTGTCATGGAAATGAGTCACAGGTCTTCCGAGTTTAAAGAAATCATAGAAAACGCCGAAAGCGACCTCAGAGAACTTTTGTCAGTACCGGATAATTATAAGGTGCTTTTCCTTCAGGGGGGCGGGACTCTTCAATTTTCGATGGTGCCTCTCAACCTGATGACGGGGTCCGGAAAGGCCGATTATGTGATTACGGGAAACTGGGCGAATAAGGCGTATGAGGAGGCCCTTAAATTCGGAGACGCAAGGGATGCCGCGAGTTCCGCGGATGATAATTTCTCGTATATTCCGGAAACCGCGCGGGAGGATTTTCGCGAAGATGCGGATTATGTATATGTATGCTGGAATAATACCATATTCGGAACTCACTATTCCCGGATACCGGATACCGGGGATATACCGCTGGTAGCGGATATGTCAAGCTGTTTTCTCTCCGAGGAAGTGGATGTCGGAAAATTCGGACTGATATGGGCCGGCGCCCAGAAGAATGTCGGACCGGCCGGACTTGTTATAGTGATAATAAGGGAGGATCTGACCGGGCGGGCTTCCGCGGACACGCCGGTGTATCTCGACTACGCGGTACACGCGGAGAAAGGCTCTCTCTACAACACTCCGCCTTGCTACCCGATATATATCGCCGGACTGGTATTTCAGTATCTTAAAAGGCTCGGAGGGATTTCCGCCGTGCATGACGCGGATGTAAGGAAGGCGCGGAAACTCTATGACTATCTTGACAGTACTGATTTTTACAGGACTTCCGCAAGATCTGAGGACAGATCTCTTATGAACGTGGTTTTCGCGACAGAAAGCCCCGAACTTGACAGCAGGTTTGTATCACAGGCGAGAGAGAGGGGACTCATAAACCTTAAGGGACACCGGCTTGCCGGCGGGCTCCGCGCGAGCATATACAACGCCATGCCGGAAGAGGGGGTAGACGCGCTTATCCGCTTCATGGAGGATTTTGAAAAAGGAAACCGCTGAAGAATCTGCAGATTTTTATCGACATTGATGACCGGGAAATTCGGAAAAAATCGTGAAGACAGGAACGTGAGAGGACATGCCGCAATGCTGTTTCTCATGGTTTCTGTTTTTATGCCTGTTTACACGCTGATATTTCCCCTGATATCGGAACCGGCGTTCGCGGAGGTGAAAGAGCCTGTTATTTCGGCGAAAAGCGCTGTAATGTACTGTGAGAATACGGGAGAAACCGTTTATATGAAGGAACCGGACTCGCGTCTCTCTATGTACGGCTGCGCAAGGCTGATGACAGCGATGATAGCGTCTCAGAGACTCCCCGTAGACAAAACCGTTACGGTAAGCGGGGAGGCGGTACGGCAGCCGGGCCCGTCCATGGGTCTTAAGGAAGGCGAAAAAGTAAATGTCGAGCAGCTTCTCCACGGCGCTCTTATTGCCGGAGGGAATGACGCTGTATATATGCTCGCCGTAACTGTTTCCGGTAATGAGAAAACATTCGCCGGAGAGATGAACCGTGTCGCAGAGAATATCGGCTGCACGGGAACGCGTTTCGTAAACGCCACGGGTAAGGTTTCACGCGGTCAGCACACAACCGCGCATGACCTTCTGGAAATAACCAGAGTAGCGCTGTCGGATCAGACCGTAAGCAAGATTCTTAAAACGGAGGAGTACACATTACCGCAGACGAATAAGAATAAGGCCAGAACAATACGCGCCGACCAGTCCCGCAGGAGTCATGAAGCGGCCGGAATATACGCCATGATTGAATCTTCCTCCGGGGACGGTAATGACGGCGCCCTCGTTGCAGGATATAATAAGAACGGTCTTCAGCTTTATATCGTCATACTCGGGGCCTCAGCGAAAAATCTTGAAAAGGATCTGGATAAAATCATTCTCTACGGCGTTCAGTCAATAGACGGCATCCGGGCCGTCAAGAGCGGCGATAACGAGGGCAGGGTGCGTGTGATTCACGGTGAGAAAACAAGCGTCGATACATACGCGCAGAGTGACGGTTACGCTTATATCCCCCGCGAGGGATCAAAAGATCTGATATCCACGAAAACGGTAATGAACGAAAGGGTTGAAGCACCCCTGAACGCCGGAGATATAGTCGGAAGACTGGATATATATGTCGGCGAGGAAAAAGTCAACTCTGTTCCTCTAGTGGTTCATGACGCTGTTTATACCGGCTGGCTGCCCTCATACGTCGGGATATCGAATTTTATGACTGTAGTCATACTTGTGATACTCGCGGTTATAACAGTGATTTTCCTTTATATATTGCATAAAAGGAAACAGGCGAGGATCAGAAGAGAACGGGCGAGACAGAGGAAGATAGAAAGACTCGCGCTCGAAAGATATATGGAAGAGGAAGATCACAGGCAGCGGAACTGGAAGTTCTGACCGCCGGAGGAAGCCCATGTTCGATATACAGGAAAATCTGAAAAAACTCCCGGACTCCCCGGGAGTTTATCTGCATAAGGATAAGCTGGGGCAGGTCATATATGTCGGCAAGGCGGTCTCGCTGAAGAACCGCGTCCGCCAGTATTTTCAGTCATCCTATCAGAATACAAATCCCAAGGTGAAAGCGCTCGCGCAGAATATAGCGGAGTTCGAGTATATCACCTGCGCGAACGAGATGGAGGCTCTGATACTGGAGTGCAATCTCATAAAAAAATACATGCCGAAGTATAACGTCCTCCTGCGCGACGATAAAACTTATCCGTATATCATGGTGACGACGGGGGAGACATTTCCGAGGGTCCTTAAAACACGGACAGTGAAAAAAGACGGAAACCGTTATTTCGGCCCGTATTCGGATGTCGGCGCCGTGAACAGGATAATAGATCTTCTTGACAGCATGTATCGCCTCAAGCGCTGCCCTTCGCAGGAATTTCCTGAAAATCACCGCCCGTGTCTTAATTATCATATCGGCGCCTGCAGAGGCATCTGTAAGGGAGATGCGGACACGGAGGAATACCGCAGGTCGATTGACGAAATTCTGCAGTTCCTGTCGGGGAAAGACAAACCTCTCCTTCGAAGGCTGTCGGATAACATGGAAAAAGCTTCGGAGGATCTGAAGTTCGAAGAGGCGGCCAGATGGCGGGATCTTCTCTTCTCCGCAAAAGCTCTGGAAGAAACCCAGCGTGTCACTATGGTAACGGATAAGGATATGGATATCGTTCTCGCGGGGAAAGAGGGGGAAAACGCTTTCATAGCTCTTTTTCCGGTAAGGGACGGGAAACTCAGCGGCAGGGAGACATTCCGGATACAGGCGGCCCCGGAAGACGAAAAAAATGATATGGTGGGGGCTTTCCTCAAACAGTATTACAGTCAGTGGGCCCGTGTTCCGCCGGAAATCCTCGTGGAGGAGCCTCCGGATGAAAAGGAGCTCCTGGAAGAATTTCTGAGCGGGGAAGGACGAAAGGTCAGGATAACCGTTCCGAAGAGAGGAAGCAAACGTGCGCTGCTCAATCTTACGAAATCGGATATTCTGGAAATGACGAAGACACTCTCCGACAGGGCGGAAACGCGGCGCGAAAACGAGCAGTCGGTACTGTCGGAACTCGAGAGAGTATTACTTGAGGGCGGTTTCCGGCGCGCTCCGGAGCGCGAGGGAAAACCTGTGAGGATAGAATCATACGATATCTCGAATACGAACGGTGTGGATTCCGTCGGGGCGATGGTCGTCTTCAGCGGACTTGAGCCGGTGAAAAAGGATTACCGCCGGTTCAGGATAAAAACGGTCGACGGTCCGGATGATTACGCGAGCCTTCAGGAGGTTCTCTACCGCAGATTCAGGCGGGGCGTAAAAGGCGACCCGGGATTTATCACATTCCCGGATCTCATAATGATGGACGGCGGGATAGGGCAGGTTACGGCGGCATGCAAGGTGCTGGACGCGCTTAAGATTGATGTGCCTGTTGTGGGACTCGCTAAGGACGAACGGCACAGGACCCGTGCGCTCGTATTCAGGGACGGCCGTGAGACGGATCTTTCCGACAGGCCTGTGCTTTTCAGATACGCGGGGAAAATACAGGAAGAGGTTCATCGTTATGCCATTGACTATCATCGAAGTGTGCGCGGGAGGAGTCAGACCCGTTCGGCGCTCGATGAGATACCCGGCATAGGGCCGAAAAGAAGGAATGAACTCCTCTATCATTTTAAGACCGTCGATAATATCAGGAACGCATCTGTCGAAGAACTTCAGAGGGAGTGCGGGCTCCCGGCGGGAGTAGCGGAAAACGTTAAAGAATTCTTTACAAAGAAGAATACGGCCGCGGAGCAGGAAGGGATAAATGCCGAAGAAACGTACGCGGAATCCTCTGAAGAATCACCGGAAAAAATCAATCACACAATCGGCGGGTTACAGTTCAGAGGGTAAGTGAACACAGGCAGCTGTCGGGGCGGCGGCATAACACCGCTGCGGAAATTTTCCTAAGCTGAGCATGCAGTT
>CAZTIY010000113.1:2257-5016 GCA_964613765.1 uncultured Eubacterium sp. | reverse complement strand
GTCATGAAGAAGGCAAACGGGAAAATGCTGTTGAAACGGCGGGAAGGATGCTTGAAAGATCTTACCCCGTTGATGATATTTCTCAGATTACCGGACTTTCAGTTTCTGAGATCAACGCGATCAGTGATAAAAAATAGCAAATACGGAGGGTCCTTTCCGCGGGCCCTCCGCGAGACACTCTGCAAGCTCAGCTGACATAAAGCTGCCTGCTGAATGTTCTTAAGTAAGTGTTAGTATATGATTCTGATTTACGCCCGGTCACCGCCGGGTGTATTTTTTATCTCAGCATCTCCCTCAGTCTGCCTGCGGCTGCGCGGGTGTCTTCCGGAGAGCCGAAGCAGGAAAACCGGAAATATCCCTCTCCGCAGGCTCCGAAGCCCTCACCGGGTGTACCGACCACCTGTATCTCGTTAAGCATTCTGTCAAAAAACGCCCAGCTGTCTCCGCCGGGGCAGCTGAACCAGATGTACGGAGCGTTCTTTCCTCCGGTATACCATAAGCCGAGTTCATCCATCGCCTCAGTCAGAACCCGTCCGTTTTCCTTATATATTTCTATGTTCGCGTGTATCTGTTTCTGCCCCTCTTCCGTGAACACCGCCCGGGCGCCTTTCTGAAGTATGTAAGAAACACCATTCGTTTTGGTCGTCCTGTTCCTCACCCACATGGAGTTAAGGCTGAGACCCGCGCGCACGAGAGTTTCCGGTATGACGGTGTAACCGAGCCGGGTTCCCGTGAATCCCGCCGTCTTTGACAGCGAACAGATTTCAATCGCGCATTCTCCCGCTCCCGGTATCTCGAAGATACTGTGCGGGAGGTCTTCTTCAATAAACGCTTCGTATGCCGCGTCGAATATGATGACGGCATCTCTCTCTTTTGCCCACGCGACCCATCCGGCAAGTCTGTCTCTTCCGAACACGGCGCCTGTCGGATTATTAGGCGAGCAGATGTAAATCAGATCCGGCTGCGTGAGTCCCGATTCCGCGAGAGCCTTCTCTCCGTCCGCCGGGGACGGCAGAAAACCGTTTTCACGACCGGCGGGAACGTGAACTACTGTGTTCCCTGTCATCAGGTTCGCGTCTACGTAAGCCGGGTATGCGGGCTCCATAATCATGGTTACCTGACCGGGTCCGAACAGGTCGAGTATATCTCCGAGTTCATCGCTCGCTCCGCTTGAGATGAATACTTCACCGGGCCTCAGTTCAACGCCGCGCGAGGCGTACTGCCGCCTTACAAGTTCCCTGAGTTCGGGATCTCCCGTCTCAGGCATATAGCCGTGGAACGTTGCTTTTTTCGCCTGGTCGCATACCGCCTCATGCAGTGCTTCTATCACTGCCGGAGCAAGAGGAAGGGACACATCGCCTATGCCCATCCTGTATAATTTCTTTCCGGGGTTCTTCGCCAGATATTCATCCACTCTCTCCGCGATATGGCGGAAAAGATAGCTCTCTTTAAGTTTCGTGTAATTCACGTTCGGAGTCATAATGTCACCTCTTAATCTCTTCCCTGTCCGCGCGCCCAAAACGTTATATAACGCGCAAATACCGTCCGTACCCGGAACAGATAACATCAGAAGCGGCGCGGCAGCACCGTACTCCGGCATCGTCCGCATAAGCGATCCGCTTCGATAAGATGCATCCGTCCGTCCTCATAGGCGCCCCGCTTCGTTAAGATGCATCTGCCCGTCCGCATAAGCGTCCTGCTTCGTTAAGATGCATCCGCCCGTCAGACACGCCCTCCGGGCGGACTGCGAGGCCGCGTTCAGATGTGTTTTCTTCCGCTGAACCCTGCGCTTATACTGTCCGCCGGGCGGCGTTAAATTTCCCGTCGGGACGCAGTTTTACAACTTGCTGTTCCATTTTTGTTAATCCACTGTATCGCATTCCGCCACGAACTCGCAGGGACCTGTCATCATCACTGTCCCGTCGTCCTCTACCAGTATTGAGAGGTCTCCCCCGTCGAGCTTAACGGTGATTTCCGTTCCGCCCCGCACTTTACCGAGAGCTACTGCCGCGGCCGCGGTCGCGCACGCCCCTGTCCCGCAGGCAAGCGTTATGCCGCTTCCTCTTTCCCAGACACGCATCCGGACTGTTTTGTCATCAAGAACCTGCACAAATTCCGCGTTCACACCGCCAGGAAAACGCGGCGAATGTTCTATATTCTGTCCCGTTCCGGCTACATCGACATCATCCATGTCGGGGACGAAAACGACCGCGTGCGGGTTTCCGACCGATACAGGACTGAATGTGACTTCTGTCCCGTCCTCCAGCTTCAGATTCTCCGGTGCCCCTGTCTCCGCTCTTCCCATGTTAACCGTCGCGGACCCGACCGTTCCGTCCTCCCGCAAGCGCAGTGCAAGTGTGCGTATTCCGGACAGCGTTTCCACCGTAACGGAGGTTTTTTCGGTGTAACCTTTATCATGGACAAATTTACCCACGCAGCGGATCCCGTTCCCGCACATCATGGCTTCGCTCCCGTCTGCGTTGAATATCCGCATACGGAAATCGGCGACATCTGACGGCGATATAAGGATGATGCCGTCTGCCCCGATTCCGAAATGGCGGTCGGACCAGCGGCGTGAAAGTTCCGGGACGGGCAGCGCGTCGAGTTCCTCTTTAGGACCGTACATGTATAAATAATCGTTTCCTGCTCCATGCATCTTTGTGAAGTGCATTGTTACCCTCCGTTTTCTGATGAATTTCAAAAAGTCAGGCATCGGTTCGACGTTTTTCGACGGGGCGGGCCGACGTCGACGTTTTTCG
>CAZTIY010000113.1:0-2247 GCA_964613765.1 uncultured Eubacterium sp. | reverse complement strand
GTGCATTGTCACCCTCCGTTTTCTGATGAATTTCGACGGGTTCGCACCAGTTCGACGTTTTTCGACGGGGCGGGCCGACGTCGACGTTTTTCGACGAATCCACATCATTCCGACGTTTTTCGTCGAACCGAAGACTGATGCGTGTGTTTTCGACGACACCGACATTTTTTCGACGGATCAGGCCGCATCGACACTTTTCGACGTTTTTCGACGGGGCGGGCCGACGTCGACGTTTTTCGTCGAAACCGAGACAAATTTCGACGTTTTTCGTTTAATTCTTTACCTATAAAATTATTCAGTCGGTTCGCTCGGAAAGTTTCTGCTCAAATCTGTCTTTACGCATATCTTCGGGAACCGCCGTGGGGTAGTTCCCGTCAAAACAGGCGGCGCAGTAGCCGTCTTCTCTGCCAATCAGTTTCCCCAGAGATTCCACAGGGAGAAAACCGATACTGTCAACGCCTGTCATCTCCCCGATTTCCGGAATCGAATAATGGCACGCGATGAGGTTCTCCTCGGAATCAACATCTATCCCGTAGAAGCACGGATGGCGGAAAGGAGGAGCGCTGAACCGGAGATGTATTTCTTTTGCCCCGGCCTCACGCAGAAGCTCGACGGTTCTTCTGCTCGTCGTTCCCCTTACCATGGAATCGTCGACGAGGACTATGCGCTTACCCCTGACTTCGTCCTCAATCGGGGAAAGTTTGATTCTGACCTGATCCATGCGGGATTCCTGGCCCGGCGCTATGAATGTCCGGCCGATGTATTTGTTCTTTATAAAAACGGGACGGTAGGGTATGCCTGATTTCGCGGAAAAGCCCATGGCCGCGTCAAGCCCGCTGTCGGGAACGCCGGCGACAATATCGGCATCGGCGGGATGTGCTTCCGCCAGTATCTCGCCCGCGCGCATCCTGGACCGGTGAACGGAGACACCGTCCACTACGGAATCGGGACGCGAGAAATAAATATACTCAAAAATACAGATTTTCTTTGCCGGTTTTGCCGCGACGCACCCTTGAGACTCGCTGCCGGGGACTTCATGGCTGTATCCTTCGCTCTCCGGGTTTCCATTCACGAAGATTTCGCCGCTTCGGATCGCCTGCTCCGGGGGTTTTCCCGACTGAACCTCACCGCCGCAGACCTCCTGATCCGGGATTTCTCCGGGGAAGCTTTTCACGCCGTCTCTGCTGAACGAAACTATTTCGCCCGGTTCGACGTCGCGTATGAATTCCGCTCCCACGGCGGTGAGTCCGCAGGTTTCTGACGATACGACAAAGGTTCCGTCGGGTTTTCTCCCGTAGCAGAGCGGCCTGAATCCCCACGGGTCCCTGATCGCGAGGAGCTTTGCAGAGGAAACGAGCACAATGGAATATGAACCGATGAGCTTTGCCATCGCTTTTGCGGCGGCTTCTTCTATGCTGGCCGACCGTATTCTCTCACGCGTTATGATATGGCAAATTATTTCTGTATCGTTCGAGGTCTGGAAAATCGCGCCGTTAAGCTCGAGTTCGTCACGCAGATCGAGCGCGTTAGCAATGTTCCCGTTATGGGCAAGAGCCATCTTCCCTTTCTTATGATTTACGACCAGCGGATGGCAGTTAGCGGCGACACTCCCTCCTGCGGTACTGTACCGCACGTGTCCCACTGCCATGGTGCCTTCGCCCAGTTCTTTCAGGGATCTGTCGTCAAATACTTCGCTTACCAGCCCGAGGTCTTTACGCGCGGTCATCATACCGTCATCGTTCACGACAATACCGGCGCTCTCCTGCCCTCTGTGCTGAAGGGCGTAAAGTCCGTAATATACGTCTTCCGCGACCCTTCTCCTGACGGGCGAATAAACTCCGAAGACTCCGCAGGCTTCATGAAGTCCCATAACGCTGCCTTTCCGGCGCTGTAAACGCCAACTTATTCAAGTGTCTGCCGGCGCTGACCGGTTTCGTCGAAAAACGTCGGTCCGTAGCACAACTCTGCTACATTCTGTCGAAAACCGTCAATCCATCGCGCGACGCTGTCGTATTTCATCGAAAAACGTCGGTTCATAGCGCGGCGCTGTCGTATTTCGTCGAAAAGCGACGATTTCCCGATCTCGCCTCATTGATTTGTCGAAAATCGACAATCTAACGAGGGATGCGCATATTTGATTTCGACGAAAAACGTCGAACTGTAGCACGGCTCTGTTACATTCCGTCGAAAAACGTCAATCCATCGCGCGACGCTGTCGTATTTCATCGAAAAACGTCGGTTCATAGC
>CAZTIY010000112.1:0-5088 GCA_964613765.1 uncultured Eubacterium sp. | reverse complement strand
ATAAATCGGGCATAGCGGAATTTAATCAGGTCAGGTCACAGGCGAACACGCCGGGTGAACGGGAGGAAAAAATATGGAAGACAGCGGACTGTATCGACAGCAGTTTGAGAAAGACGCCTGCGGTATCGGGGCGGTGGTGGACATAAAAGGCCGTCCGAACCGCAATATAGTTGACGACGCGCTTAAAATAGTGGAGAAATTAGAGCACAGGGCCGGTAAGGACGCTGCGGGCGAAACCGGCGACGGCGTGGGAATACTTACCCAGATACCCCATAACTTTTTCAGGTCCGCCGCCGGGGAGTGCGGTATCAGGCTGGGAGGCGCCGGGGATTACGCAGTCGGCATGTTCTTCTTTCCCCGGAACAAGGTACACCGGGCTCAGGCGAAAAAGATGTTTGAAATCATCGTCGCCAAGGAGGGTATGAAATTCCTGGGATGGCGTGAAGTGCCCGTACGTCCGGACATACTCGGTCAGAAAGCCAGGGACTGCATGCCGCATATACTCCAGTGCTTTGTGGAGAGACCTGAGGACGCGCGAAAAGGTCTTCCGTTCGATCAGAGGCTGTATGCAGCACGCCGGGTATTCGAACAGAGTAATGACAATACCTATGTGGCAAGTCTGTCCTGCCGGACTATAGTATATAAGGGTATGTTCCTGGTCCGCCAGCTTCGCGATTTTTATCCTGATCTTCAGAGCGTGGATTATACTTCAGCCATTGCAATGGTACATTCCCGTTTCTCAACCAATACGACACCGAGCTGGGAGCGGGCGCACCCCAACCGCCTCATACTTCATAACGGAGAAATCAACACGATACGCGGCAACGTCGACCGCATGATAGCGCGGGAAGAGACCATGAGCTCCGCTGTGATGCGCGAGAACATGGATAAGATATTCCCTGTAATAAACAGCAGCGGATCCGACTCCGCGATGCTTGACAATACATTGGAATTCCTGGTCATGAACGGCATGGATCTTCCTCTCGCCATGATGATCACCATACCGGAGCCCTGGAAAAACGATAAGATGATCGACCGTAAGAAGCGTGATCTCTACCGCTATTACGCTACCATGATGGAGCCCTGGGACGGCCCGGCATCCATTCTGTTCTCGGACGGCGAACTGGTCGGTGCCGTGCTTGACAGGAACGGGCTGAGACCCAGCCGCTATTACATTACGGATGACGGCAGACTGATTCTCGCTTCGGAAGTGGGTGTGCTGGATATTCCCGATGAGCACATCACGCTTAAGAGCCGCCTCATGCCCGGCAAAATGCTCCTTGTTGACACTAAAAAAGGCAGGGTCATGCAGGACGAAGAAGTGAAGGATTATTACGCCTCACGCAGGCCGTACGGAGAATGGCTCGATCAGAACCTGGTTCGCCTCAAGGATCTGCCTGTACCTAATAAAAAGGTGGAAGTCAATCCGCAGTCTATGAGGGACCGGCTCTACCGCGCTTTCGGTTACACTTATGAGGATGTGACGGACGCGATACTTCCCATGGCAAAGACAGGAGAAGAACCGACCGCGTCCATGGGAAGTGATACGCCTCTTGCCGTTCTCAGCGAGAAGTACCCGCCTCTTTTCCACTACTTCAAACAGCAGTTCGCCCAAGTCACAAACCCGCCCATCGACGCGATCCGTGAGGAGTGCGTCACGGACACCACCGTTTACCTGGGCTCTGACGGCAATCTCTTAGAGGAGAAAGCCGATAATTGCAATGTGCTCCTCATCGAAAACCCGATTCTGACTGGCACGGATCTTTTGAAAATAAAAGCCATGCACCGGGACGGACTTCATGTGGAGACCGTGAGTCTCCTATATTATAAAAACACGCCGCTCGAAAGGGCGATGGACAGGCTTTTCATCGACTGCGACAAGGCATACCTTCACGGCGCTAACATACTCATACTCTCTGACCGCGGTGTGGACGAGAACCATGTCGCCATCCCGTCTCTCCTCGCCGTGTCGGCAATGGAACAGTATCTGGTCCGCACAAAGAAACGCACGAGTGTGTCCATCATTCTGGAGAGCGCGGAACCCCGCGATGTCCATCACTTCGCGCTGCTTCTGGGTTACGGTGCGCGGGCTGTGCAGCCGTATCTCGCCCACGAGTGCATAGCGGAATGCATTCATCTCGGTCTCCTTGATAAAGACGAACACACGGCTATCGATGACTATAACAAAGCCGTTCTGCACGGTATTGTCAAAATCGCCTCCAAAATGGGCGTTTCCACCATTCAATCCTATCAGTCGGCGCAGGTGTTTGAAGCTGTGGGCATACGTCAGGACACGGTGGATAAGTACTTCACCAACACAGTGAGCCGCGTCGGCGGCATCGGAATTGAGGAAATCGGCCAGGCTGTGGAATACCATCACAGTCAGGCTTTCGACCCCCTGGGACTCGGTGTTGATACCACGCTGAACAGTGTCGGCTACCATAAGCTGCGCTCCGGCGAGGACGGCGAGGAACATCTCTACAATCCGGAAACAATAGTGGCGCTGCAGGAGGCGACCGAAAAAGGCGACTATGAACGCTTTAAGGAGTATTCCGCTCTGGTTAACGGCGGTCATTCGCCGCGCAACCTGAGAAGTCTCATGGAGTTCGTACCGGATGAGAACGGCGGTGTGCCGATCGATGAGGTCGAGAGCGTCGACAGCATTGTCCGCCGTTTCAAAACCGGCGCGATGAGCTACGGATCGATTTCAAAAGAGGCGCATGAGTGCCTGGCCGTCGCCATGAACAGGCTGGGCGGAAAGTCAAATTCGGGCGAAGGCGGCGAGGATCCGGAGCGGCTCGGGACTGAGAGAAACAGCGCCATCAAACAGGTCGCGTCAGGCAGGTTCGGCGTGACGAGCGAATATCTGTGTTCGGCTGAGGAAATCCAGATAAAGATGGCGCAGGGCGCCAAACCCGGTGAAGGCGGTCATCTGCCCGGCAACAAGGTATATCCGTGGATCGCGCGCACGCGCTACTCCACGCCGGGCGTAACCCTGATTTCTCCTCCGCCGCATCACGACATCTACTCTATAGAAGATCTGGCCCAGCTGATATACGATCTTAAGAACGCCAACCGCGATGCCCGCATCAGCGTTAAACTGGCCTCAGAGGCGGGCGTCGGCACCATCGCTTCCGGCGTCGCCAAAGCGGGGGCCCAGGTCGTCCTTATCTCCGGTTTCGACGGCGGCACAGGCGCCGCTCCCCTGAACTCGATACCTAATGCCGGACTTCCCTGGGAACTCGGACTGGCGGAGACCCATCAGACGCTTATAGCGAACGGCCTTCGTGAACGGGTGATAATCGAGACTGACGGAAAACTTATGACCGGAAGAGACGTTGCGGTGGCCGCCATGCTGGGCGCCGAAGAGTTCGGTTTCGCGACGGCCCCGCTCATCACCATGGGCTGTGTAATGATGAGAGTATGCAACCTGGATACCTGCCCGGCGGGAGTGGCCACACAGAATCCGGACCTGAGGTGCCGCTTCCGCGGAAAACCCGAGTATGTAATGAACTTCATGCGATTCGTGGCTCAGGAACTCAGAGAAATCATGTCCGGGCTCGGTGTGCGCACTGTCGATGAACTTGTGGGACGGACGGATCTTCTCAGGAAGCGCGGGGACCTTTCCGCGAACGCCGCGACAGTGGATCTCTCCGGCATCTTTAACAGGAACCACGAGCGGGAGAACGCCGTCCATCATAAACCCGAAGCGGACTATGACTTTGCGCTTGATGAGACTATTGACATGAGAGTTCTTCTTCCCGGTTTTAAGAAGACTCTGAAGGACGGCACCCCGAAAAAGATAAATGTACGGGTGTCCGGCACCAACCGCACTTTCGGCACTATACTCGGTTCAGAGATCACAAAGAGGTTCGGGAACACATTGCCGGATGACACCGTCTTTATCGAGGCGGAGGGCGGCGGAGGCCAGTCCTTCGGGTCCTTCCTGCCTAAAGGCATGACTGTCCGTCTTACCGGCGACAGTAATGATTATCTCGGCAAAGGTCTGTCCGGCGGCAGGATCATCGTGAGGGCCCCCGAAAAATGCACTTTTGACCCGGGAAAGAACATTATAATCGGTAACGTCGCGCTGTACGGCGCAACTTCCGGCGAGGCATATATTAACGGGATGGCGGGGGAACGGTTCTGCGTGCGAAACTCCGGCGCCTCGGCCGTGGCGGAGGGCGTCGGTGACCACGGCTGTGAGTATATGACCGGCGGTGTCGCGGTAATACTGGGTCCCACGGGCAAGAACTTCGCGGCGGGTATGTCGGGAGGCATAGCCTATGTGCTGGATGAGAACCATGAACTGTACCTGAAACTTAACAAGGACATGGTAACGATGTCCGAAGTCACGGACAGGCACGATATACAGCAGCTTAAGGAACTTATCGAAAACCATGTGAAAGCTACGGGCTCAAGACGGGGCTCCGCCATTCTGGACCACTGGGAGGAGACACTGCCGCTGTTCAAGAAAATAACTCCCGATGATTACAGCAGAATGCTTGCCGCCATCAGCCGGCTTGAGGAAAAGGGCATTAAGAGAGAACAGGCGGAACTTGACGCGTTCTATAACGTTTTGAAGGGAGGCAGATGAAGTGGGAAAGGCGACAGGCTTTTTAGAATATAAAAGAGCGGAAAGACCGGCGGCAGATCCGCTCCTCCGGACAGAAAACTTCCGCGAATTTCACGAAGAACTCCCGCAGGATGAGCGAAAGGAGCAGGCCGCCCGCTGCATGAACTGCGGAGTGCCCTTCTGCCAGTCAAACTTCGGCTGCCCGCTCCATAACCTGATCCCGGAGTGGAACGATCATATCTGTAAAGGAAACTGGCGCCACGCGGCGGACAGACTTCTTAAGACGAATAATTTCCCGGAATTCACGGGCCGGGTATGCCCCGCGATGTGCGAATCGGCGTGTCTTTGCGGCCGCTTCGGCGATGAGTCCGTCTCGGTGCGCGATAATGAACTGGCCCTGATTGAGTACGCCTATGCTCATGATCTTGTCAAACCGAGAATACCTGCCGTACGCACAGGACTTAAAGTGAGTGTCATAGGTTCGGGACCCGCGGGACTTGCCGTCGCGGACC
>CAZTIY010000111.1:0-5099 GCA_964613765.1 uncultured Eubacterium sp. | reverse complement strand
CGGTATCCGCGCCCGGGGCTGCTGCGGAAAGGACTGTCACGTTCAAGGCCTTTAATGTGGTTGCGGGGCAGAAGTCCATCAGCGATAATAACCATGTTATGACAGCCGGGGAAATAAATATGGGAACAGTGAAGCTGGAGGGTAATAAGCTGCCCGACGATCCGAAGCTGAAAACATGGCGTGTTCCTAAAATGAGAGGCTGGAAATTTGTCGGCTGGTACACGCAGCCTGTCAAGTATGCTTTCTGGGGAGACTACACTGACACCGGAACTGATACCGTAGAGATTCCTGCGGGTTTTAATGTGGACTGCGATGGTGTGGAGTATAATTTCACAGATGGCGCAAAGTTGGATTATGAAGACGGATCTTCGTCTCCTGCTTTAACACAGTACTGGCAATGGCTCTCCGCTCCGAAAAATGGACAGGTGGGACAGAAGGTAGAACCGGGCGACGAGATTCCGGCAGGTGTAGATACCCTCTATGCTCTCTATGAGCCCGAAGGGATAAAGTACAACTGGGATCTTAACGGCTGGCCGGGCGGCGGCTTCGGGGGCACTTCGTACCGCAGATACGGAACTCCTTTCGGTAAAGGAAGCGTCGGAGAAGCGGACGGATTTGAATTCCGGGGCTGGTACGAAGAGAGTACCGGCAAGTTGATGGACTTCTACAGTATCCCCAAAGACGGTGAGACCTATGTCGCCCATTGGAAGAGCAAGGACGGAAGGGTTGATCAGAGCAACTACAAGAAATTAGGATATAAACCGGTAGAATCTGTCGCGCTTAGAAGATTTGAGAACGGAAACAGCGCAGACCTTGGAGATACAGTAGATCTTCACACGGGAGGAGAATCCCTTAAAGGCGGAGTAGTAACAGTCGCTGTTGATGTATATCCTCTGAATAGCGGCGTGACGGATCTGACATGGACAACATCCGATGATTCTGTCGCTACGGTTGAGCGTGTGAAAGCCGATGACGGGACGAAGGTCATAATCAAATCCGGTGACAGGGAAGGAAAAGCAGACATCACTGTAACCTCTGAAAACGGCAACTCGGATAAGGTAACCGTACATGTGGGCCATATCTGGGGCAAGTCGACTGTTACCAGATCCGGCTGCACAGGTCCGACTAAGATATTGCATAAGTGCGTATACTGCGGCAAGACCGAACTGGAAACAAGGGAAAACGTTCACGCGTACGATTACAGGGATATCCCTGCCACATGCACAGAACCCGGAAGACGTGAACATTACTGCACAGTCTGCGGCTACGTCAATGAAGATGATACAGTAGAAACATCTGAAGCGAAAGGACACGTTTGGGTAGAAGAAAAGAAAGAGCCGATAGACTGCCATCAGACAAAAATTACAAAAGAATGCTCTGTCTGCGGGGAAATTGAAACTTCTGTAGACTATAATTCTGACAGTCATGTCTGGAAGGAACAGAAGAGAGAAACGCAGAACTGTACAACAGATAAGGTGACCTATAAATGCACAGGCTGCGATAAAACAAAAGTAACCTATGAAGCTACCTTAAAGCGTGACAGTGAGAAGGTGCACAGCTGGAGCGCGTGGCATACAAACAAGGCCGCTACTATAAGCTCACAGGGGATACAGACACGCAAGTGCACTGTATGTAATAAAGTAGAAACAAGAGCGATAGCCAAACTGCAGCCTAAGAAGAATACCATCACGGCATCCAACTTCACAAAGACTGCTTCTACCAGGTCACAGAGCTTTAATATTAACGCCAGAACCACCAGCGGAGCCAAGCCTGCATACTCCAGCAACAACAAGTCGGTTGCTGTAAACAGTGCAGGAAAGGTAACCGTGAAGGCAAACTTCTCTGGCAAGGCGTCGGTGACGATTAAATCCCCTGCCAAAGGAAACTATGCTGCGGCAAACAAGACAATCACGGTAAAGGTCAATCCTTCTAAGACGACGCTTTCGTCTGTGAAGAACGCATCGCCCAGGAGCATGAAAGTAACATGGAAGAAGAATGCGTCCGCTACCGGCTATCAGGTCAGATACAGTAAGAGTAAGAACTTCAAGTCAGGCACAAAGACGGTAACGATAAGCAGGAACAAGACGACATCAAGCAGGATAAAGAAGCTCAGCAAGGGTAAGACGTACTACGTGCAGGTACGCACGTACAAGACGGTATCGGGCGGCAAATACTATTCAGGCTGGTCCGGAGCAAAGAAGGTAAAGATTTCCAGGTAGGAAGCAAGCTCATCTTACAGGGAAAGCACAGAGACGGGAGACAGAAGCCGCAACGGGGACTGTTTCCCGTTTTCTTTACCGCTTACGTACGTTTTACGACCGTGCGCGTTCGGCAGGCTCTACCGTTTATCCTGCTGTAAATTTTGCAGTGCCGCGATACGGTTACTCTGCCGCGAGTTGAACAGGCAGGAACATAAAGCGGGCCTTTTCTCCGTATCGATACGGTTTTCCTGCCGCGCGTTCCGGCAGGCGGCTGTCGCTTTTCCCGGCTGTGCCAATTCAGAGATCCCGGTTTTTTGATTCGCGCTTAGCGGGCAGGAACTCTGTTTTCAAAAATGATTTCATTTGTATAAAAATCGTGTTAAAACGTCTGAAACCGTTAAAAATACTTGACTCAGGGGGGTAGTGCTATAGTTATATCCGTATTTCTGAATCTCCGGAATGAAGCCGCAAAGCGAAAAAGAAAAGAGAAAGAGGTGAAAAAATGAGTGGAACCAGGAAGAAAAGCAGGTTAAACAGGTAGCTGACACTTCTCCTTGCCGCAGTTATCGTGATTACCGGCACGGCAGTTCTTCCCGTGCATGCCGCGTCGAAGGCATACATGAGCAAAATGCCGGTAAAGTGGGATCTGAAGCCAAATAAAACGGTAGTCTATCAGTCATATTACCGGAATGTCGGTATGCTGAACCAGAAAGCTAAGATCAGCGACTGGAAAATAACGGACGCTGAGAAAAAAGGCTATAAGCAGCTGACATTCAAGGTAAGTTTCACTACAAAAAGGAATTTTTCTGCAAAAGAAGTGAAAAAGATGGTGGCAAACGACATGGGGGTCAGTTTTCAGGAAGTATTGGCGGATCATTATATTATGGAGTGATAGATTATAATACAGGAAAATGTCTTGAAAACAAGAATAAATACGGCGTCACGGTTACCGAAGAATGGAAATGGGGCAATCCCACTTATTATTTTGAGACCGGCGATTCCTTTTCTGACTACTATGATGTCCCCGGCGATTTAGGCGGCCATATTTGGGTATCCAATGGGTATGGAAAAGTAAATGTTACATATCCCAAGAATTATACGGGTCTGTGCGTGGGAGTGGGAGGATGTATCGTAGTATCTCCCACGAAAAAAGATACTAACTATTTCAAGGGCAAAGGTCTGTTCGGAGATACGCATTACCAGAGCAGGAAGTATAAAAATATGTCGCATTTTATGCGTGTGAATTATACTAAGGCCGACCTTGGCAAGAGTACGCAGAGCATAAGCGCGAAATCAGTGAACAAGGTTTACAGGAACAGGCCTTTCAGCCTGGGAGCCGCAGCAAAGGGAAAACTGAATTATAAATCCGGGAATAAGAACGTCGCGGCAGTAAACTCAAAGGGCAAGGTCACCCTCACGGGTCCCGGCAGGACGACCATAGCCGTAACCGCGGCACCTACATCCAAATATCTGAAGGCGACAAAGAATATCACAATCACGGTGTCCCCTAAAAAGGTGGCGTCACTTAAAGCCTCCGCCGGAAAGAAAAAGATGTCTGTAAGCTGGAAGAAGACGAGCAAGGTATCAGGCTATCAGATTGTGTACGCGCAGAACAGCAAGTTCACTAAGGGCATGAAAGCTGTAAACGTAAATTACAAGACATCCAAAAAGACTATCAGTAAGCTTACATCGAAGAAGACCTATTACGTAAAAGTGAGAGCGTATAAGATGGTAGGTAAGTCGAAGATATACGGCTCATACAGCAGCGCGAAGAAAGTGAAAGTCAGATAATACAAACGAGAGCCTCGGATTACATAACCGGGGCTTTTAAATTGCAAATGCTTCAAAATTCATAGCCAATGTCGGTTTGCCGGTGCCATTTGGTTCAGACAGCCGTCCCGGCTCTTTACGTCATATTGCTGATTAGCGGGATTCATCTGCGGCTCCGGCAGTAACAGCTACACAATAATTTTTTTCTCATTCAGGTAACCTTGAATTTGCGGTTTATGATGGGTTATACTGTCTGCGAACCCCCGCTTTCAGCGGGTCTTCAGGAGTCGATGAACATTTTTGATTCAAAGAATATTCAAAGAATATTTGAGATTCAACGGCTCTTTGTGAATCAACGCATCCGGGAGAGATGAAGCAGGATAGAGAAACATTCCCTGAGGTTGCTTTTCTTATACGCTCAGCGAAAAAGCGTATATACTTTCAATAACTTAGTGCAAGTCTTTGTGAATCAACCGAATTATGGGAGAATAAACAGCATGGCTCAGACAAGAGTTCCCAATGAATTAGCGTTAAACCTTAAAGTCGCGGAGGAAGATGAATCCGCAAGATATGACGCTTCCGCGAGAAACCTTGTCGCACAGAAGTCTATCCTCGCGTATATCCTGAAAAGTTCTCTCTCGGAATACGTCCCGTACAGCGTTCAGGAAATCTCTGAAAAGTTCATCAAAGGAAACCCTCAGGTCAGCACGCTTTCTGTGCATCAGGACCATCCGGACAGGGAACTTATGAGCGGGGATGAGAAGGTTGAAGGTCATGATACGGCAGATGAGTCGCAGAGAGAAGGCGCGGTCTACTATGACATCCGTTTTGAGGCGGAAGTTCCGCGAAACGGAGAGAGTATTGAGATATACGTAAATTGTGAGATCCAGAACAATGATATTCCGGGATACCCGATTACGAAACGCGGTATCTACTATGCTGCGAGGATGATATCAGCACAGAGAGGAAAGGTGTTCAAAAACCAGGAATACGGCAGGATTAAAAAGGCCGTGAGCATCTGGATCTGCGAAGACACCGCCGACAGCAGGTCCGACACCATCAACCGATATTCATTTACCGAGGAATGTCTGCGAGGTAATTATCAGGAAGACAGAGCGGACTACGACC
>CAZTIY010000110.1:0-5108 GCA_964613765.1 uncultured Eubacterium sp. | reverse complement strand
AGAAATCCGTCACCGGCTTACACTCTCATTCAGAAGCCGCTCAAGTTCTCTGAGCACCGACCGCCGCGGATTATCAGGCTGTTTTCTTCCTTTTCCCCGGGGGCAGGCGCGTCAGAAATCCGTCACCGGCTTACACTCTCATTCAGAAGCCGCTCAAGTTCTCTGAGCACCGACCGCCGCGGATTATCAGGCTGTTTTCTTCCTTTTCCCCGGGGGCAGGCGCGTCAGAAATCCGTCACCGGCTTACACTCTCATTCAGAAGCCGCTCAAGTTCTCTGAGCGCCCGGGCGCGGTGGCTTATCCTGTTCTTCACTTCCTGAGAAAGTTCGGCGAAAGTCCGGTCATACCCGCCCGGAACAAAAAGCGGATCATATCCGAATCCTCCCGTGCCCCGGCACTCCGTAAGTATCATACCGGGACACTCTCCTCTCGCGGTATATATCCTCCCGCCCGGCCATGCCATCGTAATTACAGATACGAACCTCGCGCGTCGCTCCTCGGGAGGAACACCGTCAAGAAGGCGCAGCAGCTTACGATTATTCGCCTCATCTGTACTGAGTACGCGGTTTTCCCCCGTCCCCGCCGAAGAAAAAGCGGCGGCGACCTTGCGGGGATGTCCCTCGCTGTCAGGCACATAACCGGATACAATATACGCGCCGTTTTGCCGCACGCCGGCCGAATGACAATCGTGTTCCTCCGACTCTACGCCGATCTGTAATTCTCTCTTCTCTTCTTCCGCTGTAACAGGACAGTCTTCAATAAGCGAGAATCGGGCCGAATATACTCCGGGGGCGCCTCCCAGATAATCGACCATAAGGCCCGAGTCGTCCGCTATCGCGGGCTCTCCTGTGAGCCTTACTACAGCTTCAGCTTTTTTACGCGAATTCTCCTCGAATGTTTTACCGTCCTCTTTGACATCAAAACCGGCAGGTACGCCGGCCTCTTCTTCAGAAACCGCGCGGAGACCGAAGGCACGGGTTATATCAGCTATTTCTTCTATTTTATGACGATTTCCAGACGCAACAATGATACGTTCCATAATTGAAATTCAAAGCGAAAACCGCAACTGCAAATTTATTTGCCTGTAAGGAAATCCGCTCCCGGAGATCGTGACACGGATGCGGCTTCTTTCTGTATTTCCCGGGATTCATTTAAATCTGAGGCGAATCTTATCCCCTCAGCCCGTGAATAAGGAGTCTCGTCCCTATAAGTATCAGTATTATACCGCCCAGGATATCCGCCGTCCCTCCGAGCCGGTCTCCTATGGAACTTCCCAGTCTTACGCCCGCCGCCGAAATCAGGAATGTCAGAATCCCGATCCAGACTGCGGCGGGAAAGACGGAAACTTCAAGAAAAGCGAATGTAACTCCCACCGCGAAAGCGTCAATACTGGTCGCAACAGCAAGAAGAGCCATTTCTGCTGGTTTAACGGATTCGTCGTCCGCCGTGTGTTCCTCGCCGACGTGAACGGACGATGATTCACCGATACCCTCTATAACCATTTTTCCGCCGATTATGCCAAGTAATATAAAAGCTATCCAGTGATCGAAACGGTCGACCAGATCGGCAGCGAGACTTCCGAGGAAATATCCTCCTACCGGCATCAAAGCCTGGAAAATTCCGAACCAGAGACCGCAGGCGAGCATTACCGATCCTCTCGCGCGACGTACCGACATTCCTTTCCCGAGAGAAACAGAAAACGCGTCCGCTGCGAGGCCCACGGCGATAAGCGTTAAATCGAAGAAATCCATTCACGATCCTCTATAAAGCACATTTTCCGTTAATTATACAACTTAACGACTGTTTAGAAAAGATTTTTCAACCGGCGCGCTTCCCGCCGTGAATGTCAGGGTTTCAGTTCACACATGGTATCTGAGGGACAGGCGGCATAGCACCGCTGCCTTCGCAACTGCCTGTGTTCACTTACCCTCTGTACCGGTAACAATGTCAGAATAAATTGCGGTAACGAATATATGCGGCCCTCCGTGATCCGTCAGTATTCCTGTGAAAGCACTTCTCTTATCGCCTCTTCACACCCCTTAATTTCTTCCAGAAATTCGCGTGAAGATGTCCTGACGGCCCCGTGCCCCAGCGATATCTGCTGCACCATAGCGTCGGAGGTGACCACCCTTGTATGACGCCGTCTGTTAACGCGCGTGACGCGTTCTATATATGTGTCCGCAGTCTCGTCTGCTGCCGTATATACGACGGTCACTCCGTGCACCCGGCTTTCCCTTTCTCCGGAGTCACTCACACGGTAGGCGTCAAAAACGACCGTTATCTCCGAGCCGGTGAACCCCGAGTAATTGCACAGCACATCAATAAGTTTCTGCCTCGACGCTCCCAGATCGAGCTTCGCGAGTTCGTTAAGCTCCCTGTCCTGTCTGATAAGATTGTAACCGTCTATAAAAATAACTTCGGGCTCGTCCGTGTATCCCTGTGTTTTCAGTCCGGCAGAGATCTTTCTTACACGTGCGGAAACATCCGTATTTGCCGCTCCGGCTGAACCGGACTTTCTGCCGGATGCGGGTCTTCCGGTTCTTTCTTTTATCTTTCCGTATGTTCTCTCAAAAATCGCAAGGAGTTCTTCATCATTTTCGAGTCTTTCTCTGTACGCTCCGGCTCTCTCTTTCCGTTCATCCCGTCTTTCCTTCAGCACGGAAGGAATATGCATTTTCTTTTCCGCTTCTTCCCACGGAACAATGCCTGTTTCTCCCCCGTGATTCACGAAGACCGAAGATGAAGGATGTTCGGCGTCCGCATCGGGATCATAACCTGACAGGCGGATCAGTTCTTCAGTATCCGCCGCCTCCTCGTAACCGGTAAACTTCATTGTGAGTTTCCCTCTGCCCGAAGTCGCGGATAATATATTATTCTGAAGTTCCGTGAGAATCCTCGCGGGTCCCTGCCCTTTCAAAACGGCGAGCCCGTCCTCTTTCTCCGGTTCATCGAATGACACGCCGCCTCTGCCGAGCTCCGTCATTATGAGACCAAGCTGATTTTCAGGTATTTTCAGGATGAAGTCCGCCCGGGGTTCCAGAAGCACAGCGGCTCCGTCCCTCCTCGCCTTCATAAGGCCCGCCCGGAGAGCCCGGGAAGCCGCCTCGCGGAAATCCCCGCCGGAAGTATGCTTTATATGCGCACGTCCCGCGGCAAGAACAATTTTCATGTCCGTGACAGGCGCTCCTGTCAGCACTCCCGGACAGTCGCCCTCCTCAAGAGATGACAATATCAGTCTCTGCCAGTTCCCGGCCAGGCTGTCCTCCGGGACCTGCGACGTAAAGACAAGACCGCTCCCCGGATCGCCCGGTTCGAGAATCAGATGAACCTCCGCGTAATGTCTCAGAGGTTCGAAATGCCCCATCCCCTCCTCTGTTTTCGTTATCGTCTCACGGCAGAGTATGCGTGCGGGACCGAATGATATTCCGTATCCGAATCTTCCCGGGAAAATTTCGGACAAAATTTCCTTCTGGATATTTCCCATAATCCTGACAGAGATCTCCCCTGTCTCCCTATTCCATACAGGATGAAGTTCGGTATCCTCCTCGGCCATAATCTTAAGGTCATTAAAAATCCTGTGACTGTCCGCCTCTTCCGAAAAAACGGAACACGTCATGAACGGCTCCGAGGTAACTGCCTCATCGTGAGACTCGGTGCCTAGACCCTGCCCCGCGTATGTTCCGGACAGTCCGGTCACGGCGCAGCAGAGCCCCTGTCCCGCTTCTTCAATCTGTCTGTATTTCGCGCCGGAAAAGAGTCTGATCTGATCGACCTTTTCCGTAAGCGCGTCAGTGCCGCGGCCCTCTGTCACGGGATCCTTTACATGCAGCGCCCCTCCCGTTATCTTCAGAAAAGTCAGCCTCTCGCCCTGATCACCCCTCGCGATTTTATATACTCTCGCAGAGAACTCATTTCGCTTTTCACCGGAAAGAGTGTAAACGGAAAGTCCCCGGAGAAGTTCGCTTACCCCGGTCATTTTAAGCGCCGAGCCGAAATAGCAGGGGAAAATTTTCCGCTCTTTTACAGACCGCGCTATATCTTCTGTTTTCAGATAACCCGTGAGAGCTTTTTCAAGAAGTCCCGGGTCTGCCAGAGTGACGGAATCGGTAAGGGCTTCACTAATTGCTCCGGCGCTTCCGGCAGTGCCAGTCATATTCACACCGCTGCTCTCCGGTTTTCCGCCGGCGCCGGGATGGCTCACACCGCGGCCTTCCGGTTTTCTTCCGGAACCGGCCCTGACTTTATCAGCCGACGCCGGATCATCCCCGTATCCGTTCCCGCAAGTGAAATCGCAGCACGCCGCGGACAGTTTCTTAAGTTCAGTCATTAAAGATTCTTTTGATCGGAGAGCGATATCAGTTTTATTCACGAAAATAAATGTCGGAATCTTATGATCCGCAAGCATTCTCCAGAGCGTTTCAGTATGGCTCTGAATCCCGTCAGAAACGCTTATGACAAGAACAGCGTAATCGAGAACAGAAAGTGTTCTCTCGGTTTCTGCCGAGAAATCCGCGTGGCCGGGCGTATCTAAAAGCACGAAACGGGTATCGGGAGTCTCTATAACCGCCTGTTTCGAAAAAACGGTTATCCCGCGTTTCCTTTCAACGAGCGTCGCATCAAGAAAGGAATCCCCTTTGTCAACTCTCCCCGCGCGTCTGATTTCTCCGGAAATATAAAGTAGCGCCTCGGAGAGCGTGGTTTTTCCCGCGTCGACATGTGCCAGTATTCCCACAGTAAGTTCTTTCATTCCGTTTCCCTGTTAAATTCCGATATTCTGAGATTTTCGGCCGCGTCCGGACCCTTCATGAGACAGCTTTTCAGGCTGCCGTTATAATTCCTTATGTCTTATGTCTTATGTCTTATGTCTTTGTCCCCGTCCGGATCTTAAACCGCGGTTTCCGTTTCATAACCGTTACATTTCACACATGTATTTGAGGGACGGGCGGCACAGCTGCCTATGTTCACTTCCCTCTGAACCGCAACTCATAACCCGAGTTAATTATACCACGGGCGGCCCCGCGGAATGTGACAATCACGCCTTGCTGTGTTAAACTTATAAAGGAAAGGTGATTCTAATGCTTGATATATGTCTCCTCGGGACCTCCGGT
>CAZTIY010000109.1:0-5162 GCA_964613765.1 uncultured Eubacterium sp. | reverse complement strand
GGACCTTTTTTCGCAGCGGTATTATGCCGCCCGACCTTCAAGTACCATATGTGAACTGTAACTGCAGCGTGACAATATGTTAAAACGAACATACTGTAGTTATTGCGTTACCTGTCCGGTTCTGATAAATTATCCGTATGGACGGCGTTTTGCCGTTCACCGGAACTGTTACGGAATAAAACGGATTGACGGTTTGTAAGGTCTTTGAAGGAGGAAAAAATGGAATATGAGATCAGAGGCGGCAATCTTCCGGTAGTAATCTGCAGGCTGAACGACGGCGAGAGCATGATTACGGAATCCGGAGCAATGGCCTGGATGAGTCCGAATATGAACATGAGGACAAACACAAACGGCGGTATCGGTAAAGCGTTCGGAAGAGCTCTTTCCGGTGATACGATTTTCCAGAACACTTATACATCGCAGGGCGGGGCGGGACTCATAGCGTTCGCTTCCAGTTTTCCCGGCGAGATCAGGGCGATGCCTGTCGGACAGGGACGGGAGATCGTCGCCCAGAAGTCGGCTTTTCTCGCGTCGGAATCCGGGGTTACTCTTTCCATGTTCTTCAGAAAGAAGCTCGGAGCCGGTTTCTTCGGCGGTGAGGGTTTCATCATGCAGAAACTTTCCGGTCAGGGCACCGCGTTCCTTGAGATTGACGGCTCCGCGATAGAATACACACTCGCTCCCGGGCAGCAGATCATAGTAGATACGGGATATGTCGCTTATATGGACGCGACATGCAGCATGGATATCAGAACCGTTCCCGGAGTAAAAAACGCGATTTTCGGGGGCGAGGGGCTGTTCAACACGGTGATTACGGGTCCCGGTGCCGTGTGTCTCCAGACCATGCCCATAGGAAATGTTGCCAATATCATAGGCGCGCATCTTCCGGCGCAATAAGCGAAACATCCCCGCGGCACGGCTGCGCGGATGACAGATGCGATATTGTTTCCCGCCGGCGCGGATAATAAATGCGATTTTACTGTACGGGGCCCCGGGGAACGGATACGCTTCAGCTTCACAGTGAAACAGCAGACCGGAAGTTTTGTTCCGGCGGCCGGCTGACAGTTATATAAAAGTGCAGCGGACAGAGAATTCTATATTCGCTGTTCGCTGCACTTATTTTAGGTGCGCCCGGCGGCGTTGTTATCAGGGGGACGTGTGATTTACCGCTTACCGTTTCTGCCGGGTGAAAGTCCCGAATCCGCCCGGCAGCGGGAAGGATGCAGCCGAAGGCATGGATGTACGCGGCAGCGTGGAATCCGGCGGTTGATCCGGCAGGACGCTTTTGACAGCGGACGCGGTTGTAAGTTTAACTGCTCACTTCGCGGGTAAACAGAAATTGTGAGAGTTTTCCGGATCGGAGCAGGTAAAATTATGACTGATGAATGGAAAAAGAAACGCCGGAATATAATAATCGCGCTTGTCATTTATGCCGCGGTCATCGCTTTGGAGCATACCGGAACAGCGCTGGGAATACCGGAGAGTATACTTCACAACCACCTTATCATGATGATCCCGTATCTCGTGCCTTATCTTATAGCCGGCGGTCCTGTGATAATAGAGGCCGCCGAGGGAATCGCGCATCTGGAGATTTTCGACGAGGCTTTTCTCATGACACTCGCGACATTCGGGGCATTCGCGATAGGAGAGAACGCGGAGGCCTGCGCAGTCATGCTT
The DNA here is from genome assembly GCA_964613765.1 of uncultured Eubacterium sp. Classification (GTDB taxonomy): domain Bacteria; phylum Bacillota; class Clostridia; order Peptostreptococcales; family Anaerovoracaceae; genus Aminicella. Next base: position 3,485 of record CAZTIY010000109.1, on the reverse strand, counting down.
TTCTTCCAGGTGGGGGAACTGTTTGAGGATTACGCGGAGGGGAAGTCGCGTCAGTCGATAAAGGATCTTATGGAGATAGCTCCGGAAATCGCGCATGTTTTGAAGGCCGACGGAACCGTAGCTGATACAGAGCCCGGAGAGGTTTCCCCGGGTGATATTCTTTTTGTGAGACCGGGCGAGAAGATCCCCGTAGACGGGACCGTGCTCGAGGGGAGCGGTATGACAGACACTTCCGCCCTGACGGGAGAGTCCGTCCCGAGGCCCGTAAACCCGGGCGATCCCATAATCTCGGGATGCATCAACGGGGAAGATGTTCTAAAGATCCGGGCGGATAAAAGATACTCTGATTCGACGGTATCCCGCATTCTGGAAATGGTGGAAGAGGCCGCGGATAAGAAATCCCGCACAGAATCGTTCATATCCCGGTTCGCCGCCCGGTACACGCCGGCAGTCGTGGCGGGAGCCGTAATTCTGGCAGTGGTTCCGTCCGTAATCACGGGTCACCCGGCGGTCTGGATAAAACGTGCATGCACATTTCTCGTCATTTCATGTCCGTGCGCGCTCGTTGTTTCCGTTCCTCTCGCCTTCTTCGGGGGCATCGGTGCCGCATCGAGAATCGGAGTCCTCGTAAAGGGATCGAATTTCCTGGAGATGATGGCGAACGTTGACACTATGGTCTTTGATAAGACGGGGACTTTAACAAAAGGAGAGTTTAAAGTTCAGAATACGGAATGCGCTCCCGGAGTGACACCCGGGGAACTTATCGGGACGGCCGCGATCGCGGAGAGCGTTTCCAACCATCCCATCGCGGTATCTGTCAGAGAGGCGGCGGGGAATATCACAGAGAATCCGGATGAAGGTGAGAATATAAGCGGCAGAGGAATACGGGCGATTTCGGGAGGACACGTGATCCTTGCCGGGAATGAAGCGCTCATGCGTGATCACGGCATTGCTTTCATAGAAGGGGATCCCGCTTCCACATGCGTATATGTGGCGAGAGACGGGGAGTTCATGGGCGCGATCCTTATATCCGACGCCGTGAAACCCGAGGCGGAGTACGCTGTCTCCGCTATGAAAGATGAAGGTGTGAAGAACTTTGTAATGCTTACCGGAGACAGAAAAGAGACTGCTGAGCATGTCGCTGAAACCCTGGGCATTAGCGAAACATACGCTGAACTACTGCCGCAGGACAAGGTGCTTAAAGTAGAAGAGATGCTCGGATCGCTGAGACCCGCGGACGGTTCGGAATCCAGGAAAAAACTTGTATTTGTCGGCGACGGCATAAATGACGCTCCCGTACTCACAAGGGCCGACGCAGGTATAGCCATGGGTTCCATGGGCTCTGATGCCGCGATTGAAGCCGCGGATATAGTAATTATGGATGATGATCTGCGGCGCATACCGGCGGTTATCGGAATTGCGAGAAGGACGCTCGGAATATCACGTCAGAACATCGTGTTCGCGCTTCTTGTAAAGTTCCTGATACTGATACTGGGAGCCCTCGGTTTAGCGGGCATGTGGGCCGCGGTATTCAGCGATGTCGGAGTGGCCATGCTCTGTATTCTGAACAGCATGCGGATGCTCAGAATGAAGGAGTCATTCGGCGCGGGCGATATAACACCGGCAAAATAAAACACCCCCGCCTGTATCTTTTTCACAGATTCCGGCCGGGGAGTCATATCAGTTTTTACCGGCGCCCGTCACGCAGAACGGGGTATTTTCAGCAGCACAGGCAGAACGGAAGCGAGCAGAGCATCATGTCTGCGGGATTCACGGCGTTCCCGTATCCGTAAGCCTGAGAATCACTGCGGTACATATTTCCCGCGCTGTTCATCTGTGCGTACGCCGTTCTGTATTCCTGGTTGTCCGGATCCATTTCCATCGCGGTTTTAACACAGCTTACCGCGTCGCTTATTTTTCCCTGACGGAAACAGAGTACGCCTGTAAGGAACTGCCACTCGGCGTCGCGGACGGAGCAGCTGTTCAGCAGGTTTTCTGCCTGCCGCAGGTCGTTACGGTTGATAGCGGCGCGGATCTCATTATATACGGGCGAACCTGAAGCGCTGCTTTCGCGGGGTCCGTAACTGCCGTAACCGTAAGAGGAATAACTGTAGGATGTTCCGCCGCCTGCCGGCTGTGCGCCCTGTGAAGATGATTTCGTCAGAACATCGTAGGCCTCGTTAATCTCCTGAAGCTTTTCTTCGGCAAGATCGGCAAGAGGGTTTCCCTGATATTTATCCGGATGGTATTTCTTTACCAGCGCGCGGTAGGCCGTCCGTATTTCCTCCTGCGTCGCGGTGCGGTCGACGCCCAGCACTTCATAAGGATCTCTGTTCAGCATGAATATTGTCCTTTTTTCCTTCTAATGTTCTGTCAGTCTTCCGTCTCAGTCCGAGCAGAATTATATTCCGGAGAAGATTCTCATTCCTTTTTAACGTCATGACGTCAAACGCGAGATTCATCTCGCCGAGGTGGCGGTAGAGAAGCGGTTCGGCGGTTTCACGAATCTCCGCGCGCAGGACTTCAGGCGGTTTCCCGCTCATTCGCATTTCATCAGTCAGGAAAGGATTGTATGCCCCGCTTCTTAAATCACCTGCAATGTCGTCGAACGCGTCTGTAAGATAAAGCCATCTTCCGAAACTCCTCCCGAAGGCCGAAAGCGCGCGTTTTCCGGAAGCGTCCGTGATTCCGTCCCAGCTGAAAACAGCTTCCGTCACCCGGCCGAATATGTCCGCGACATAAGGGAGCGCGCCGTCTGTCCGGTGATCGGCTGCCCGTGAATTTTTTTCAATTTCTTCAAGTTTTTCCAGACTTTCTTCAATAATTCCGGCCGTGTCCGGATGCCGCGCGGCGGCTTTTTTCGACGCTTTCCTCAAAAAAAACGCCGAAATGTGATCAGTAGCCCGGTGACCGCTGTCCCTGTCCTCAAGATCATCTTTTACATTTTCCCATCCGAGGAGTATCATCATATCAGCCGCGTACTCTGAGGCGGGAGTCCTCAGAACCGTTTTCTTCCTGATATGATGAAGCACGCAGTGCTCGGAAGTTATCTCAGGTTCCTCCTCGATAAGCGACCCCAGAAGCAGCGCGAGGAACGACATGTCGTAACTGAGCCCTGTACGGAATATCTGACCGTACCGGTCGCCGACTGTTTTACACAGTCCGCAGTATGTGCCGTTATATATCTGATACTCCCGGACCTTCAGCTCCGGGACATAAGCCTCAACATAGCCCAGCATGTTTCAATATTAGTGCGCCTTTATGGTTGTTGCAAGGCGGGTATGTGTAGAAAATACGAATACAGTTGACATCGCGCACGAATAAAGTTAGCATGAAAACGTTCTTTTATCAAGAATGAATTGAATTGAATCTCATTCTGAATGTATACAGAGTTACTGTTCAGAGGGCGAGTGAACATAGTCAGCCGGCAGGGGCGGCGGCATAACACCGCTGCGGAAATTTTCCGCAGCTGAGCATGCAGTTTC
>CAZTIY010000108.1:2123-5187 GCA_964613765.1 uncultured Eubacterium sp. | reverse complement strand
CGCTTCTAAGCGCGGCGTACGGGTCGGCATAGTTCGCGGTGCCGGGCTGCGGGGCAGATTGAGCACCCGCGTTTTGCGGCGCGGCATAAGGATTGGCGTAGTCCGCTCCAGGTTGCGCCGCAGATTGACCACCCGCGTTTCGCGGCGAAGCGTACGGATTCGCGGGAAGATTCACGGGCCGCGGGGCAGATTGATTCACTGCGTTTTGCGGCGATGCATACGGATTCGCGGGAAGATTGACCGGCCGAGGCGCGGCGTCAGGATTAGCGTATTCATTGCCCGGCCGGGCTTCCTGTTTAGCTCCCGCGTTTACTGACGCTGCGTAAGGATCGGCGTAATCAGGCGTAACTCCCGGGGTTACATTTGCTCTGCCTCCGGGATGACCCGGCTGACCCGCGTTCCCGGCTGTCCGCCCGGACGCGGCGCCTGTACCCGGCACGCCCCCGGGACCTTCTGATGTAACGGATCCTGCCCGGCCCGCCATCCCCGCGCGTCCACCTGACCCCGCGGCCCCTGAATCATATCTCACGCTGTCAGCCTGATCGTCCTCCTCAGACGCTTCCGACCTCTTCTCGGCCTTTGACTTTGCCCGCGCCGCCGCGAGTTTCGCGCGTCCTTCCTTTGTCATCATCATTCCGAGAATCGTCGAGAACTTGTAAAGGTACCGGAACAGGGCCTCAGTCGCGATGAGGAACACGATCAGAAGAAACACGCACTGTTTGTTCATCGGACTTATGCCGAAGAACTCATTATGGAAAATTATCATGTAGAAGAATCCGCCCACCATCACGACCATCAGAATGGTGTGGAGCCTGTTCATGGGCTGCGCCACCCTGGCGAGTATGAGAAATTCCACGAGAGCGACGAGCCCTGACGCGGCGGTCGATATGCTCGCCTGATTTATTTCCATAACCTGACCGAAGAACAGCAGCGAACTCACACTCAGGAATATCGTGATTCCGGCGGGGAGCGCCATCCTGAAAACGTTCGGCAGGAACTTTCCCTTTATTTTCTTTTTGTTAGGTTCAAGCGACAAAACGAAACTGGGCATGCCGATCGTGAACATGCTGATAAGCGTTATTTGCGAGGGCTGGAGCGGATACTGAAGCACCTGGACCAGTGAGAATATCGCGAGAAGGAATGAAAAAATATTCTTCGTAAGATACAGGGTCGCCGACTTCGTTATGTTATTCACGACTCTCCTGCCTTCCGCCACGACAGCGGGCATCCTGGAAAAGTCGGAATCGAGAAGTACCATCTGTGAAGCGTTCGCGGCGGCATCGCTCCCTGAAGCCATGGCTATAGATGTATCGGCGTCACGGAGCGCCAGAATGTCATTTACACCGTCGCCGGTCATGCCGACTGTCTTCCCGCTCTTCTTCAGGGCGCGGATGAGCATCCTCTTCTGGTCGGGCGTCACACGGCCGAACACCGTATACCTGGTCGCGGCCGCGTCACAGGCCGCCTGATCTTTCAGCGTCCTCGCGTCAACATACCTCTCCGCGCCCGCAATCCCGGCCTCCATAGCGACGTTTGACACCGTGACGGGATTATCTCCGGAAATAACCTTTATCTCAACGCCGTTATCACTGAAATAGCCGAATGTTTCTCTCGCGGCAGGGCGGATCGGATTCTTCAAATATATGAGCGCTATGGGCCGGACACGTCCGTCGATGGGATTTCCGTCCGGCACCTGCTCTGTCAGTACAAAAGCGAGAACCCTGATCCCTTTACGACTGACTTCTTCTATTTCCTTTTCATATCTCGGGAAATAACTTCCGAGCACGTATTCAGGAGCTCCCAGCGCGAAATTCCCGTCTTCAAACTGCGCGCCGGAATATTTATAGACTGATGAGAAGGGACATACAAAAGTCGGGCGGCGGCCGGACACGTTCGTGAATCTTTCTTTTATCGCCTTCATCGTGATGTTATCCGGCGAAAGCGAAGCGACTGCATCGGAAATGAGAAGATCCGCGTCATTCTCATTAAGGCCTTCCGCGAGGACGGTCATTCCCGCCACTTCCATTTTATTCTCCGTGATGGTTCCCGTCTTGTCCACGCAGAGCACATCGACACGCGCGAGCGTTTCTATGCAGCGCATGTTCTGAACGAGCACTTCATTCTTTGCGAGTCTCACCGCGCTGACCACCATGGCGACACTCGCCATCATGTAAAGACCTTCCGGAATCATTCCGAGAACCGCGGCAACCATCGCGGTCACGCTTGCCTGAAACGGCTGGTGCATCACGACAAACTGCTGGACGAACAGTATGATTCCGATCGGTATGATGAGAATGCCTATCGCCTTGACCAGCTTGTCAAGCGATTTCACCATCTCGGAACGGTTGTCGTTTTTGCTTTGCTTTGTCGCCTCTATGGTCAGCCTGGATATGTAGGAGTCTTTGCCGACATGGGTCAGCCGTATCGCGCCCTCGCCGGACACGATGAAACTTCCCGAGTAGAGACTGTCGCCGGGGGCGCGCTTAACTTCATCCGGCTCGCCCGTGATGAGGGACTCGTTCACCTGAAAACTCCCCTGCATCACGTCCGCGTCCGCGGGTATCCGGTCTCCCGATGTCAGAAAAACGACATCATCCTGTACCAGTTCCTGAGACGGCACCTCCTGCAGCACGCCGTCGCGGTAGACCTGAACCTTCGGCATTTTCTCAAACCGCAATTTGTCTAACGTGTTCTTCGACCGGATTTCCTGTAAGATGCCTATCACGGTGTTGGCCGCGACGATGAACATGAATGTGATCTCTTTGATTGCCCCCGCGAATATGAGGAGAATCGCCAGAATCGTAAATATTAAGTTGAAGTAGGTGAAAACATTTTCTTTAATTATGCTTTCCACGGTGCCGGTGGATGAATCCACGTCCTCGTTCACGAGGCCTTTTTCCACCCGCTCCCTCACCTGTTCGGAAGTAAGTCCGCTCATTGCGTTCCTTCTTTATAAAGTAGAACTAAAATAATGATGTGTGAGTCGAGTTAACACTGCATTTCTGTCCTGCAGACCTGCCATGCAGTGTTTAATTCACGTAAAAATGCGTATATATTGTGCCGC
>CAZTIY010000108.1:0-2023 GCA_964613765.1 uncultured Eubacterium sp. | reverse complement strand
GCCGCCTTCCGGTCAGTACGGCTGTCCGGACGTCACGCGCACGACCTTCTTCTTGCCCCGGCGCAGGATAATCCCGTCACCCGCGAGCATATCCGCGGTCACGGTCATTCTCGGATCGGTGACCTTCTCGTCTCCTATAGTGACACCGCCCTGCTCCACGAACCTTCTGGCCTCCCCGTTCGAAGCGGCGAGACCCGCGTTCTTAAGAAGTGTGAGAAGGCCGATACCTTTTTCCGCTTCATCCGGCGAAACAGTGAACTTAGGAATATTCTCCGATTCCGCATCTCCCCCGAAAGCGGAGCGTGAGGCCTCCCTCGCTGCCTCCGCCTCTTCCTCCCCGTGGACGGTCTTTGTGACTTCATAGGCGAGGACTTCCTTTGCATAATTAATTTCCGAACCCTGAAGCGACGAGAGCCTCTTCACCTCATCCATCGGGAGGAACGTGAGCATGCGGAGACATTTTTCAACATCAGCGTCGCCCACATTGCGCCAGTACTGGTAGAACTCATACGGGCTCGTCCTCTCCGGAGAAAGCCAGAGCGTGCCCTTTCCGGTCTTTCCCATCTTCTTTCCCTCACTGTTCGTTAAGAGGGCGAACGTCATGCCGTAGACTTCTTTGCCGCATTCTTTCCGGGTGAGGTCGATTCCCGCGATGATATTCGACCATTGATCGTTCCCTCCGAACTGCATCTTAAGGTCAAAATCGCGCGCCATGACCATGAAGTCATAACCCTGCATCAGCATGTAGCCGAATTCAAAGAAAGACAGACCGTTCTCCCTTTCCATGCGTTGTCTGAACGCCTCGGACCGGAGCATCTGGTTGACGTTGAAGTCTTTTCCTATGGTGCGCATGAACTCGACGAAGTTAAGGTTTCTGAGCCAGGCGGCGTTATTTATGCTCACGGCCATCCCGGGAAGGGGCTCCCTGTTCTCGTGGCCGGGGCGGAAAACGCCTTCGTTCCCTTCATATTTCCAGCCGTCGTCAAACGGGAGGAATTTCTCGAAAAGCTTCTTGAACTGCTCGCAGTTATGATCAATGGTATCCGTGTCCATCAGTTTCCGCATGTCGGTGCGGCCCGAGGGATCGCCGATCATACCGGTTCCGCCGCCGAGGAGGGCGACGGGAGTATGACCGTATTTCAGCATATACGCGAGTATGATAATCTGCATGAAATGCCCTACATGAAGGCAGTCCGCGGTCGGGTCGAAGCCGATGTAGAATTTAATCTTTTCGCGGCCGAGAAGATCGCGAACGGCTTCCTCGTCCGTTACCTGCTCTATGAATCCGCGCTCCTTGAGTACGTCGAAAACATTATCGTATTTACTGATGTTATCAGGAATATTGATCATGGCAAGCCTTCCTTATTGAACTGAAGTTTTAACCCGCGCTCATTCACGGGAGCGGTAATGATATTTGATGCTTCCTTAGCCCCGGGCCGGTCGAATCTGTTGCCATTCCGTCGGCCGCGCAGTAAAGTTCTGACTCCCGGACGCAGCCGGGTCTGTTGCCCGCCGCCGTAAGCGGAGCTTACGACCCGCCGGTGAAACCGGCGGGTCCGCCGCGCCGGGGACGTGAACCGCCGTTTCAAACGCACGTCCGGATTCCGCGGGAAAACGCGCATTACATCCCGTTAAGCATCTCCACGCGCTTCTCATGGTGACCGCCGGTGAATTCCGCATCGAGCCAGGCATCCGTCATGGCGACCGCGAGTTCCGGATCAGTGAGTCTCCCGCCCATGGCGAGCATATTTGCGTTATTATGCTGTTTAGCGAGCTTCGCCATCTCTACCGATGTCACGAGAGCGCAGCGTACACCTTTCACTTTATTCGCGGCCATTGATATGCCTATGCCGGAACCGCAGAACACCATCGCGAGATCCGCTTCGCCTGCCATGAGCGCTTCGCCCGCTTTCCTGCCGAATACCGGATAATCAACGGGTTCCTCGGAATAGCAGCCGACGTCGGTGACCTCGAAACCGCGCTCCCTGAGATGCTCCGCAACCTTAAGCTTAAGGCTGTATCC
>CAZTIY010000107.1:0-5196 GCA_964613765.1 uncultured Eubacterium sp. | reverse complement strand
CTCCTGCGGGGCGCGGGGTCAAACCGCTGAACTTAAACCCCGCGCCTTACCGCTCACTTTCCCGCTCCTCGTTAAAATGCATGCTCAGATTCGGAAAATTTCCGCAGCGATGTTATACCGCCCCGATAGCAGCCTGTGTTCGCTTACCCTCTGAAAAGTAACTGTTTTTTCGCTATAAAGTAATCGCTATAATCGCTAAAAAGGTAATTTTTGATATTTTTATTTGCCGGGAGAACGCGTGAGAGAATTGATATTTTTCTAATTTCTTGACACGGGAGGGGTGAGATATTACGATGATATCAGGATGAACAAGATACAGACGGGAGGCGTGTAATGACGAAAGAAGCGTTAACAGATAAACTCAGGCAAATCGTAAATGCGGAAAAATTCAAACTTGACGCGGCTTTTCTCTGCGGCGCGGCGACAGGACTTCCTAATGAGACTCTTCTTAAAGCGATTGAGATGTATCTCGGAGCGCCGGAAGGGGATGACTCCCGCGAGGAACTGAGATCTGTCCTGAAAGGTGAACTGGAAAAAGCTGTATCCGGGGAAAGGGGTACGGCAGTTCGGGGTGATGTAAGCGATGACAGCGACGATATACGGCTTGTATATGAGAACAGAGACATGCTGTAAAATCCGGTTTATCAGCCGGCCGGACGAAACCGGGGATAATTGAAGAAGAAATGATGTCCGAAGTGTACGATATTGCCGTTCTGGGAGCGGGAGCCTCCGGAATGGCGGCCGGGATAAGCGCCTTAAGAAGCGCACCCGGTGTCAGCGTGATCTTGTTAGAGAAAAAAGAAGAACCCGGGAGGAAGATCCTTGCCACGGGTAACGGACGCTGCAATCTTTCAAACAGCGCTATTCCCGGAGCGGCGGAAACGATAAAATTCTTCAGAAGCATCGGCGTTCTGACGCGGACAGAAGAAGACGGCAGAATCTATCCGGTATCCGGCGACGCGAAAGATGTGAGGGACGCACTTTCCGATGAACTTAAGAGGCTCGGGGCTGAGATCGCGGTATGTACTGAAGTTGTTTCTGTAAGGCGGGCGCATTACTGTAATAACGACGGGGACCCGGAGAGCAGGTGCGAAAACCGGAGTCAGGGGTCCGATGAGGGAATGCAGTTACCGGAACCGTTTTCTGATCCCTGCGTAAAGCCTGTATATGCTTCAAATGCTGAGACCGCAAACGCTTCTTTCGCGGAGAAGAACGGGACGGAACCCGAGTCCTGTTTTATAATAGAGTGCGAGACAGGGGCTTCAGGTGACAGAAGACGCTGTACGGTAAAGGCCCGCAGCGTGATTATTGCTCTTGGCGGAAAGGCGGGCCCCGCGTACGGGACTATCGGGGACGGAGCGCGTATAGCGAGGAGTCTCGGTCATACGGTCACACGGCTCGCGCCGGCACTGACGGCGGTTGTTACGGAAGAGGATGTCAGTTCTCTCAGGGGTGTCAGGCAGAGGTCAGCGGCAGTACTCACCGAAAACGGAAAAATAAAAGCCCGCGCCGAAGGCGAGGTCCAGTTTACGGAATACGGATTGTCGGGGATCGCCGTCTTTGATCTCAGCAGATTCATGGAAATACCGGAGGGAAGGACTCTTAAGGACGGATTTTCCGGGTACCGGATCACACTGGATCTTTATCCCGGGTCAGAGCAAGAGGATATAAGCCGTTATATCCGTGAAAGGGAAGCGTCAGGGCAGCGCGGGTCGGCGCTTCTAAGATCTATAGTAAGAAGACCTCTCGCGGAATGGATCACGGAGCGCGCGAAAAATGCAGCCGGGGAGATCGCGGATACGGCCGCGCGCATGATAAAGGGTCTGACGTTTCACCCTTCGGGGCTCAGAGGATGGGATTACGCACAGATCACAAGAGGGGGTGTCCCGCCGGTCGAGATCGATTCAGATACGCAGGAGTCTGAACTTGTTCCGGGTATATATTTCGCCGGCGAGATTCTGGATACAGACGGTCCCTGCGGCGGATTCAATCTGGAAAATGCCTGGGAAACGGGCATAAGGGCAGGCAGATCGGCAGCCCGGCGGACCGGGTATCGGCGCGCGGAAGAGAAATAAACGCGAAAACCGGGAGTTTTTAATAACTGCCGGACAGTTTCATAAAGACTTCAGGCTGATACATTGTTAAAGTATTGTTCGGCATACAGAACAGCGGAACACAGGAAGCGTCAGGAGGGAATGGATGTCAAAAAAGAATAAATCGCTGAACAGGACAAAGATTCTTTCAATAAACAAAGATCTGGAAGAGAGCATCAGGAATTTTTTTGACGGAGATGATATAGAATTTTCAGAATCCGCTCTTGCTGATTCCCTCATAAACGCCGTATTTGACAACGCGGTGCTTGCCCCTGTCAAAATAACTTATGAAAACGGAAAAAATTATCCGGAATTTCTGCTCGGAACCGGCGGGATTTCCGATAACGCGGATGACAAAGGTATCATTATACAGTCAGAATTTGTAGAAAACGAAAGCGGAGAAATCTGTCTTCCGCTGTTCACGTCCGTGAAAGAGATGAACGCAGGAAATTTTCCGGGGAAGGAATGCAGACTGGAAAAACTCAGCATACTCCTTTCTGTCGTGCTTGACATGGATATCGACGGAGTAGTGTTCAATCCTTACGGCCCATACAGTTTGAGACTGACACAGGAAAATATTAAGGACCTGTTTGATACAATGCAGGATATGCTGACAGACAACGACGCGGTTATACAGATTGTGCTGGAGGATATAACTGCCATAAAAGCTGATGCCATAGTGAACGCGTCTAACAATACACTTCTCGGCGGCTCCGGAGTAGACGGGGCGATAAACGCCGCTGCGGGGCCCCGTCTCAGAGAGGCATGCCGTAAACTGCGCGGATGCAGAACGGGAGAAGCAAAGGTTACTCCCGGTTTTAACCTGAGAGCCGATCATATAATTCACACCGTCGGACCGTATTATACGGGAGGCCCGGAGGATGAGAAGCTTCTCGCATCATGTTACTGGAATTCCCTTGAGGCGGCGCTGGAATGCGGCGCGGAGAAGGTGGCATTCCCGTGTATTTCGACGGGAGCTTACGGATATCCTAAGGAAGAAGCCGCGGTTATAGCGGTTGAAACGGTGCTGTCCTGGCTGGACGCGCATTCCGAAGAAGAACAGATATCTGTGATATTCTGTATTTATGATCAGGAAAATTATGATATCTATGCGGATGTACTGGGCGAATACCTGGGTGAAGCCGATTTGGAAGGGACTTACAGGGATTTTCAGACTTTGTATTATGACGATGAAGACGACATCCCGGATGACGAAACCGCGAACGAATTCTACATCCGGGACTATGAAGGTGATATCACGGATAACGAAGCTGATACCGACGATGACGGCGGGGACGGGGATGACAATCCTTTCATGTAATGAAAAAATCAATCCGCAGTCAGGATATCGCCCGTCATACCGGACGGCACGGGGATTCCCATCAGCGTAAGAAGGGTGGGGGCGATATCGGCGAGTTTTCCGCCGTCCTTAAGTTTCCGCGGCCTGCGTGCTATATGGCAGAGCGGTACAGGATTTGTGGAGTGGGACGTAACGGGATTTCCGTCATTATCGAGCATGACATCGGCGTTTCCGTGATCGGCGGTGAGAAGGATCTGACCGTCCGCCGCCAGAACTGCATCCGCGATTCTTCCGACACATGCATCCACAGTCTCCACGGCTTTCACGGCAGCTTCAAATATCCCTGTGTGCCCGACCATGTCCGCGTTGGCGAAATTCAGTATGATCATGTCATATGAGTTTTTTTCTATCACTTTGAGCACTTTGTCCGTGATCCCGGGCGCGCTCATCTCAGGCTGAAGGTCGTAAGTGGCGACTTTAGGGGAAGGCACCAGGATTCTGTCTTCGCCCCGGCACGGGGCTTCCGCACCACCGTTGAAAAAGAACGTCACATGCGCGTATTTCTCGGTCTCTGCGATTCTGAGCTGACGGAGGCCGAGAGAGGAAACATATTCTCCGAGTGTGTTTTCATACTTCTCCGGCGGATAGGCTACCGAAACATTCGGCATTGTTTTGTCATATTCCGTCATGCAGACATAACAAAGATCCTTCACGGTCCTTTCCCTGTCAAATCCGTCAGGCGCACAGAAACCGGGATCGACAAAAGCCCGCGTAATCTCTCTTGCGCGGTCGGGTCTGAAATTATACATGATGATCGCGTCCCCGTCGGATACGGTTTTCGCTCCGTACACCACGGTGGGAAGTACGAATTCATCATTTTCTCCTCTTGCATAAGCGTTTTTAACGGCTGCTTCCGCCGATGGAGCGGTTTCGCCTGTACCGAGTGTTATCGCGTCATAGGCTTTTTTGACTCTGTCCCAGCGTTTGTCCCTGTCCATGGCATAGTATCTTCCGGACACTGTGGCTATCCTTCCGATGTCTGCTTCAGCAAGTTTATTCTCCAGAGCTTCTATATAGGGTACAGCCGAACGGGGAGGAACATCCCTGCCGTCCAGAAAACAGTGAACCGCGAGTTTTTTTACTCCTTTATCTTTTGCCATGTCGATGAGAGCGGCAAGATGGTCTGTATGACTGTGGACGCCCCCGTCCGACAGAAGTCCGAACAGGTGGAGTGTGGAATCGTTCTTTATTGCATGATCCATGGCGAGAGACAAGGCGCTGTTGTTCCTGATAGAACCGTCCCTTACGGCATTGGTTATTTTCAGAAGATCCTGATATACTATTCTGCCGCAGCCGATATTAAGGTGTCCGACCTCGGAATTTCCCATCTGTCCCTCCGGGAGACCGACCGGCTCACCGGAAGCGTCAAGACTCGTAAACGGATATTCGGTGAATAAACGGTCTAAATTCGGGGTATCCGCTTTTTTTACCGCGTTCCCGTATTCTCCGGGATTCAGTCCGAATCCGTCCATAATAAGTATCATCGAGGGGCCGCTTACTTTAGACATGAATTTCTCCATCTTGTTTTTCACCTGCTATTCTGTGTTATCCTGCCGTTTCCCGGACTGAGTTCAGTCCCGGATACCGGATTTCGGGCGTGGTCTGAGCCTGTTTCGACGAGCTAATTTTATCACAATTACGGGCGTATGAGGCACATTTCAGCCGGATTCGTCAGGCAGGCGGAAACGGCGAGCGGTTTCCGACGTTCCGGAGAAAATGCATCACGCCGAGCAGGACAGGAAG
>CAZTIY010000106.1:0-5258 GCA_964613765.1 uncultured Eubacterium sp. | reverse complement strand
CTGTGAAATATCAATGTGCGACTGATAAAGTCGGCCCCTCTTCGGAAGATCTCTGTCCCGCGATGTCTGCATCTCAATGTCATATACCGTTTCCCCGTCATCAAGGTAGGCATCGAGGCGGACGGCCCTTGCGCCGTAAGGACCTGTCAGGGTTTTCTGCATCTCCGGTCTGATTTGAGTCTTCCCGTCTTCATCAGCGATCTCGGAGCCGTCATCATCGTACATAATGTACCTGATTTTCCTGATCCTGCACTCCGGAAGAAGATATTTCAGAAGCTCCGCGCAGATTCCGGGATCCTGCATCACGGTGGAGAACATGTAGTCGTTCGTAATGTCGATCCCGTCAAAGTCTGACAGTGTTTCGAGGGTTTCATCCGAACCGGTGTCGGTGATGAGCGAATCGGGCATAACTTTTTCACTTTCCATAAATTTCCTTTCAGTAAAACGCTCAGTCAAGCGATAAAAATATGACAGTTGATATACCCGATACAAGCTCACATTCAATGAAAGGATACAATAACGGAAAGGGGAAATCAACGTAGATTATCAGTCATTTTTCGTCGTTGCAGACCGCATATGAAGGCATATAATTCTGAAATACCTGAACGGGTCACCGTTTCAATTACCAAAACCGGCTCTGAACGATAACGACCACATAACGCTCTATTCCAAAGAGGACATCCGGTTCTCTCTCGCGACCGGAGATAAAGTGAAGTCCGAGAATGATTTCTGTTCTCCGTTCGCATACCTCAGTTCGCGTTTGTTCGTGTCCCGCCATTTTATCCGTTCACATCAGATTACTGTTCACACATTGTATTTGAGGGGGTGGCGGCATAGCACTGCTGCGAAAAAAGGTCCTCGCTTCGCGCAGTTTCTACAAGTCGCCTGCCTCCTGCGGGGCGCGGGGTCAAACCGCTAAGCTTAAACCCCGCGCCTTGCCGCTCACTTCCTCGCTCCTACTATAAAGTTTGTGGGGGTCAGTTACTTGACAGCCAGTCAGGACTCCTTCGTGAAACTGCATGCTCAGCTGCGGAAAATTTCCGCAGCGGTGTTATGCCGCCGCCCCGCCAGCTGCCTATGTTCACTTGTCCTCTGAACAGTAACATTTACGGTCAGGAAATGCGGGCATAGCGCAAAATCCGAAAGCGGCTTCTCAACTCGTTTGGAGCATATTTAGCACGTCTCAGAAGTATCGGGTGATGTGAAGGCGGAAACGTAATCCGTTATGAGATCCCTCATTTTCACCGCCGCGGGCGACATTTTGCTTTCATTCGGGATATAAAGACCGATTGTTCGAAATGCCCGGGGAGAAAAAGAAATTGTTTTGACATTCGCAATGCATTTGTTTACTGCAAGGGTCCCCATAAATGCGACTCCCAGTCCGGCCTCAACCATTGCAAGAATGCAATTATCATCTTCAATTTGAAAGTTCGGATGTTCCAGACTGAAATTAAATTTATTGATAACTTCTCTCGTTTCGATATCCTCGCCGTCTTCCTGTATAATCAGCGGAAAATCATTCAGATCTTTCATTGATGATATGGCACCGGAAGAAGGCATGTCGAAATTTTCAGGGACGACACACACGATCTCATCCTGATAAAGCGGTATAAAGGGCAGAGATCCGGCAGCGCTTTTACCGATGAAAGCCAAATCAATCATGTTAAATTCTATCCAGTGTACAATGTCCTGATAACCGCCTTCAAAAAACTCAATCGCTATATCCGGGTACAGACTGTGAAATTTATTGAATATATCTTTAAGCCAGTTGATTGTCACGGAATAAAACGCGCCGATTTTAATTACGCCGTCCTGCATATTAAGAATGCCGGATATACTTTGTTTAAGGACATCCTGCTCCCTTATTATCGCGTTTATCTGCGGAAGTATTCTTTTCCCGTTTTCCGTAAGTTTCATGCCGGTCCGCGTCCTTTGAAAGCAGACGACTCCCAGCTCATTCTCAACATTCTGGATTATGTGACTTACCGCTGACGGAGTAAGATGAAGAAGTTCGGCCGCCTTGGAAATTTTACCGGTTTCCGCGACAATGCTCAGCACACGATAGGGATAAATCGATTCCATACAGACATCAGCTCCTCACAAAAATCGAAACGTTGAAAAAATGTACAATACGTGTTGAAAAAAATCTGATTTATTTGTGTCACTTAACTATATTAAACTACATTACAGTTGTAAATCAAACCAAATTATCATAATACAGAGAGGGGTGAACCGCTTATGAACATTAAAATCACAAAAACCGACGCTCCCGGGGAAAAGCCTCTGGCGCAGGAAAAAGAGGGAACTCTCGGATTCGGCAATTATTTTTCCGATCACATGTTTTTAATGGATTATGACGAAGGAGAAGGATGGCATGACGCAAGGATAGAACCTTATCATCCGCTGGCTCTGGACCCGGCTTGTACCGTGCTTCACTACGGACAGGAAATATTCGAAGGAATGAAGGCATACCGGTCAAAAAACGATGATATCCTTTTCTTCCGCCCTTATAAAAACGCCGAAAGGTGGAATCAGTCGGCGGCGCGCATGTGTATGCCCGGAATGGATCCGGATATGTACTGTGAGGCGTTAAATGCCATTGTAAGTCTGGACAGAGACTGGACGCCCCATGCTCCCGGGACTTCTCTTGTTCTGCGCCCGGCAATGATCGCGGTCGACCCGTGTCTGGGTGTTCATCCCGCAAAAAAATACCTGTTTTTCATTCTGTGTTCGCCGTCCGGAGATTATTTCAAAAACGGCATAGCTCCGGTCAGCATTTACGTAGAGGAAGAGTTCATCCGTTCTGCTCCGGGCGGAACAGGATACGCAAAGTGCGGCGGGAATTATGCCGGAACCATGCTTGCAAGCGCGCGCGTCGCGGAAAAGGGCTATGACCAGGTATTATGGCTCGACGCGAATGAGCATAAGTATGTAGAAGAAGTCGGTTCCATGAATATGATGTTCGTGATTGACGATGTCATAATAACGGCCCCGCTTGACGGAACCATTCTTCCGGGAGTAACCCGTGATTCAGTTCTGACCCTCGCGGAGGATGCCGGCTGGAAAACCGAGGAGAGGAAACTCTCAATCGATGAAGTGTACCGGGCCTCCCGTGAAGGACGGCTGAACGAAGCTTTCGGCACCGGCACGGCAGCCGTTGTATCACCTGTCGGCAGGCTGTGCTATAAGAATGAGGAAATCATTATAAACAACGGAGAAATCGGTCCTAAAGCGGCATATCTCCGTGATCGGCTTCTGAATATCCAGCTCGGCAACTGCGATGATAAATTCGGTTGGGTCATGAAAGTCAGATGATTGAAAAGGAATGAACACATGAGTACAAATACAAATGATAATAAATTTAAAAGCACATTCGGATTCATAATGGCGGCGGTCGGATCCGCTGTCGGCGTAGGCAATATCTGGGGATTCCCGTATAAGATGGGTGCTAACGGAGGATTCGCCTTCCTGATCTGTTACGTCATTATATGCGCTGTCGGCGGATTTATCGTTATGCAGGGTGAGCTTACCATCGGCCGACACGGAGGCAAAGGCATAGTTGAAGATTACAGGCTTACCGGGAAGAATAACGGATGGATAGGCTATCTCGGCGCTATATCAATTCTGCTTATTACCGGGTTCTGCTGCACACTTACCGCATATTGCATGAAATATTTCTTCGGCAATCTGGGCACTCTGTTTCATGCGAGCTGGGGAATCAACGGAGGCGACGCGACCGCATACTGGGAGAATTTCCTGGCAAACGGCTGGCAGGCGGCCCTGTTTACTCTGGTCTCTGTCCTGATTACAATGTTTATACTTTTCAAAGGTACGGAGGGAATAGAAAAATTCTGCAAATACGCAATGCCTACTCTGGTTGTGCTGCTTATCATCACGATTGTAAAATCGCTCAGCCTCCCGGGTTCCGGCGCGGGACTGGAGTTTATATTCAAGCCGGACTGGTCCGTATTCAAGGGGAGAGGCTGGATAACCGTTTTCTCGAAAGCCGGCGGACAGGCATTTTTCTCACTGTCTCTCGGAATGGCCATTATGGTTACGTACGGAGCGTATCTGAATAAAAAAGAGAATATCGAGAGAAGCGCCGTAGTGATCTGCGTTTTTGATACGCTGGTAGCGCTGCTGGCGGGCGTTGCGGTATTCCCGGCGGTATTTGCATTCGGACAGGAGCCCACAAGCGGCACTGCTCTACTCTTCGTTACCCTCCAGACCGTTTTCAATGATATGGGTACGGTCGGCCCGTTCTTCGGCGCATTATTCTATCTTCTCGTTGTAATCGCTGAATTGACTTCACTTGTCTCTATGTTTGAGGCGCCCGTCGCCTTTATTACGGATATATTTGACAGTAAAGGCAAAAAGGTTAGCCGCAGAAATCTCGTCATCGGGGTGTCCGTCTTCAATTTGATTACGGGGTGCATCGTCGCGTTCGATGCCCTTGGTACCAGCGGGATGTATCAGCCGCTCGGCTTCTGCTGGATGGATTTCTTTGATCTGTTCTCGGAAGGTCTCCTGATGCCGTTCGGCTCGTTTATGATGACCGTCATAATCGGATGGAAACTCGGCAGCAAATGGATGTCAGACGAAATAGAGCAGGAGGGCGTTGTCTGGAGAAGCAAGAAATTCAGCATGTTCTGCATGAAATTCATAACGCCCCTTGTGCTTCTGTTCATTCTCGCCGGACAGATTGACAGCTTCTTCGGTTTAGGCTGGTTCTGATTAGGCTGGTTCTGACTAAGCGGTAAACTGCACGTTGCGGAAAGTCCGGTGCCGCATGTTATCATGCAGCACCGGACCCTCTGTTACTATCTGATATTGTATGATTACACTAAGTTTCACTCCCGCTGCGGGGTTTCCGAGGCCGGACCACCGCGATTTAAGCTTAAATGATTCCCTTCTGCATCATGCGGGCAGAATTCTTAATTTCGATTTTTTATTCTGTGATGTGTGTGCCGAAAGTTTGCGAGTTAAGAGCCACAATACAGGCGCATTCTTAAATAATTTAAGCACTGCATAGCGGGCATGTCGAATAAAAATGTAATTCCGGCACACACATCATTCTATTCTCTATTCTTTATTCTCTGCTTCCCGAATTAAGCGCCTCGACTTCAGCTGCGGAAAGACCGCTGATCTGAACGATATCATCAATGGAGAACGACCTGTCAAGCATCCTCTTTGCTGTCTCGATAGCATTATTCTTCGCTCCGACAGTCTGCCCCCTGGCTTCACCGATCGCCTCACCT
>CAZTIY010000105.1:0-5267 GCA_964613765.1 uncultured Eubacterium sp. | reverse complement strand
CCGGATACCCTTACATTCTCTTCTACATCTTTAGTTACTACAGCGCCGAGACTCACTTTCGCATTATCGCCTATCCTGATTCCGTTCGATATCGTAACCCCCGGTCCTATCCATACGTCGTCGCCTGTTTCCACTCTGCCGGCTATAAATGTGCTTGCCGCTATTGACACTCTCTTTCCCAACTTCACCGCGTGCGCGATGTGCACCAGATTATCAACCTTTGTATACTCGCCTATTACTGTGTCGTCCCACGGATACAGCGCCCTGTCTACGCACACGTTCTGCTGAAGTTCAACGCCCCGCTTTATTACCGTGCCTCCGTAATGTCTGACGGAAAGTATCCTGTCTCCGTAACGTTTATGCTTCTCAAAGCCTTCCCCGCCTATCACGCTTCCCGAGCGTATCACGCAGTCATCTCCGATAACCGTATGCTCTTTTATGACAGCGAAATCTTCAATGGTGACGCCGTTTCCGATAATCACATTCCTGTCCGCTATTGCCGCGTTTCTGCTGATATTACAGTTATCGCCCATACTGTTTTCAAAGTTTTCACGAGCGTATTTACTGCCGTTTCCGAGAGCATTATGAAGTTCAAAGAAACGAAATCTCGGATTATCAGTGATACATACTCCCCTGCCGGTTTCCCTTATTCTGTCTGCAAGCGCATCGGTCGTAAGGACCATAACTGCCTCATCAGACAATGAATCGATATATTTTTCTGTGTCGATGAACGTTAAAAACGGAGTACCTGTTTTCGCTCCCGCAAGAGCGAGTGTATCGAACGCGCATTCCGACAGAATGTTAAAATCATAGTTAAGGCTGTATTCTTTTTCTAATTCACTAAGCAGCATAACGCTCATCTCTCTCTAACAAGAATCCGGCATCCGGCAGGCTCCGGTAACGTCTTTTTCAGATCTTCCCGTAACAGTTAACCGTCTCAATGATACGTGTCACTTCATTTTCAGTAAGTTCCGCGAACATCGGGATGGCCGCGTTATGCTCAGCGAGTCTCTCCGCATTAGGCATATCACCCTTTCTGTACCCCAGATGCTCAAACGCCTTCTGAAGATGAAGAGGTACAGGGAAATAAACTCCCGTTGATATTCCCTTGCGGTTCATGTGTTCGCGGAATTTCTTCCTGTCATCGACCTGAAGTATATACACGTAATAGATGTGTCTGTTGTCCTCCGCGGTTTCAGGCTTGACAACTCCCTCCGCGTCAATCTCACTGTCATATCGTGAGGCTATATCTCTCCGCCTTTTGTTCCAGACATCAAGGTATTTCAGTTTCACCCGCAATATCGCGGCCTGAAGCGCGTCCAGCCTTGAGTTGTATCCGGTTGTGAAGTTGTAATATTTGGGATTGACTCCGTTGAAATCTATGACCTGGGAATTCTCCTTAATCCCGTTATTTATTTCATAGGTAAAAAGTCCGTCCTTGCCGCTTCCGTGCACCCGGTATGCCCGGCACTTTCTGTAAAGGCTCTCATTATCCGTAAGTATGATTCCGCCGTCCCCCGCGCATCCGAGATTCTTAGTCGGGAAGAATGAGAAACAGGCGATATCCCCGAGCGAACCCGCCTTTTTCCCTTTATACTCCGCGCCGGATGCCTCAGCCGCGTCTTCTACCACATAGAGACCATGCTTTAACGCGACTTCGTTTATCCTGTCCATCCCGGCGCATTGACCGTACAGGTGCACCGGAAGTATGGCTTTCGTCCGGCCGGTTATTTTTTCCTCTATCTGCTCTGTATCGATCGTATATGTGTCCGGTGTGCAGTCTACGAAGACCGGAACTCCGCCCGCCTGAACGACGGCTTCCGCTGTCGCGAAAAAGCTCATCGCGCAGGTTATGACCTCGTCACCCGGCTTTATTCCTATCGCTTTAAGCGCGATCACAAGCGCGTCCGTTCCGTTTCCGACTCCCGCTGCGTACTTGGTTCCGCAGTAACCGGCAAATTCCCGCTCTAACGCGGAAACTTCCTCTCCCAGAATATACTGACCGGATGCCATTACACCGTGAACTGCGGTATTAAGTTCCTCCTCGATCGACCGGTACTGCCTTGTCAGATCCATTAACGGGATTTTTTCCATTGTCTATGCCCCTTGCCCCACACCGTAGTAATGAAAGTCCTTTAGCAGTTCTCTCTTTTTCGCATAGCAGTTCCTTAAATCAAAGAAGTAATAATCCTTCATCTTCTTATGTATCTCGTCGAGATTAAGATTCCTGAACTGACTCCACTCTGTGAGAATCACGAGAGCGTCAGCTCCTTCTGCCGCCTCATATTCATTTTCCGTATAAGAGATACTCTCCCTTATATCCTTAAACCTCCATGCCGCCTCTTCCATGCCAGCTGGGCAGTATGCCCGTATCGATGCCCCCGCCTTTACAAGGCCGCGTATGATATCAAGCGCGGGGGCCTCGCGCATATCCCCGGTATCAGGCTTAAAAGAAAGGCCTAACACGGCTATCGTTCTACCGGAAAGGTTATTATCCCCGGAGATCTCCGACACAATCTTCTCCACCATCTTCTCTTTCTGCTTTTCGTTCGCGTCGATAGCCGCCCGGATAACCTTCATTTCCACTCCGTTATTCTCCGCTATTCTGACGACCGCCCTGGTATCTTTGGGAAAGCAGCTCCCTCCGTACCCGGGACCCGCATGAAGGAATTTAGGAGATATGCGTCCGTCCATACCCATTGCCCGCGCAACAGTCTGTATATCCGCGCCTGTCTTTTCCGCAAGTAACGCCATCTCATTGATATATGAAATCTTTACGGCAAGAAACGCGTTCGAAGCATATTTGATAAGTTCCGCCGTCTCTATACCGGTGAATATGAAAGGCGTATGATTTATATTAAACACGTCATAAAGCCCCTTCATTATCTTTCTTGCGCGTTCTGTCTCGGTTCCTATGACTATCCGGTCAGGATTGGCGCAGTCATGTACCGCTTTCCCCTCCCGAAGGAATTCCGGATTGGATACGATGTCAAACCCGCACGTCAGCCCCCGTTCCTCAAGCTTTTGCGCAATCAGCGCTTTCATTTTCCGGCCGGTACCTACAGGAACCGTTGATTTCGTCACAATGACTTTATATGAGTCCATGTACCTTGCGATGGCACTGACCGCCTCCGTCACATAACGAAGATCGGCGCTCCCGTCTTCATCCTGCGGCGTTCCGACCGCGATGAAAATCACATCACATCCGGTGACTGTTTTCTCCATATCCGCCGTGAAGCGCAAACGTCCGGCACGGATATTCTTTGTCAGAAGTTCGTTCAGCCCCGGTTCATAGACAGGACTTGTCCCCGATTTAAGAAGATCGATCTTTTCCTTATCTATATCCATGCAAAGAACCGGCATACCCAGATCAGCCAGAATCACTCCCTGGACGAGTCCTACATATCCTGTTCCGATAATCCCGATATTCATGCTAACTGATAGTCTTTCTTTCCTCAGCGTACTGAATAACACCTGTTAAATCTTCCGTAAGTTCAGAAAAATCGTATTTATACGCGGTCTTTCTTGCGTTTACAGATAAAAGCTCTTTGTCTTCTTCCGGCATATTAATTAATTCCAATAACCCGGCTGCTATAGCATCTGCCGTCGGCTCTTCCGTTTCAACGCCGCACTGATACCGTTTCAATATGCTGTATCCCGGTATCACTGTTGAAAAAATCGGTTTGCCGGCCGCCAGGTATTCAAACAGCTTATTATTGCTGGGTCCATATTTCGCCACAGCATCCGACATCTCCCAGCAGTGCATAAGATTAATATCCGCTCTGGACAGGATCCCCGGAATATATTTTTTTTCGACTGTGCCTTTAAATACAATGTTTGTGAGTTTCGCTTCCTTTACTTTTGCTTGCAAATCCTGAAGTTCATTTCCTCCGCCCCAGACCAGAATTTTGATGTTTTTTTGCTTTTGAATTATTTTCGCAACATCCACGATCAGCTCCAAATGATTAATCAAGTTGATGCTTCCTGTATATACGATCTTGTATAAGTTATTGCTGTCTAAATCCGCATCCGGCCATACATATTTCGTTTTGTTTTCATCAAATTGTTCAATATCGACTCCGTTATTTATGTGAAAGATTTTGTTTTTATCTATCTGGGTGTTCCAACCTTGTTGAGCTATGTAGTCACGTCCGCCTTCCATCGTAAAGATGAGAGCGTCCGCTTTTTTGTAAATCCATTTCTCTCCGGCATATAATGCTTTAACAAGCAGGGAATCCCTGTTTAATTTTCCATATTCGACAAGCGCTTCCGGCCACAGGTCCCTGATCTCGCATATGCACGGCACGCCGAATTTCTTTGCGAGCTTTTCCCCGGCGATTAACGTCAGAGGGTGAACCGAGGACGCGATAATAACATCCGGCGCTCCGCTCCTTTTGGCGTAAGCCTTTGCCGCTTTCTGCACATTCCGGTAAAAATCCGCCATATTCAGCACACGGTCTTTTCCGTTGCCGGCATATGACCTCGATTTCACGAATATATATGGTACGTCTATGATCTCCTGCTCTTTTTCCTCCCATAAATCATTCATCGGAAAGAAAAACGGAGCTTCTCCATTATGTTGCGCATTGCTGCAGAATATGACAGGTTCATATCCATCGCGCTTTAAATATTTAGCGAACCAGTAATGTCTCCACCCGTTGTCGGCGAACGATTCTCCCGCGTAATGATTTAATATCCAGACTCGTTTTCTCATCGTTCCTCAATTCTTGTTTCTTTCATTATTCATAGCTCTGTCAGTTCATCCTCTCCGAAATCTCCTGCCGCTGCTCTCCCGATAACATCGAACCCTCTCCTCGGGCTTATCCCGCTTCCCGGCCGCTTTGCAGTCAGGTTCTCCTCAGTGGATATTCTGTCCTTTGTGACAACCCGGTGTTTCATTTTCTCCCTCCGCCCACCTGATATAGCTTCAGCACCGCATAAATATCCGAGTTCTACACCTGTGCTTCCCCGTCAACACCGATGATTTCTCCGGTCACATACCCGGCCATATCGGAAGCAAGGAATGTGATGACACCGGCCACATCGGCGGGCGTTCCCAATCTGCCCATGCGAATGTGAGAGAGATTTTCTTCGATCTTTTTATCTCCGATAGAACGGAAGAGATCGGTATCGATCATCCCGGGCGCAACGGCATTCACCCGGATTCCTTGCGGAGACAGCTCTTTAGACGCCGCCCTGGTAAAGGCAGCAATCGCGCCCTTTGACGCGGAATAGACCGTCTGACCCGCCGAGCCGTCAACTCCCTC
>CAZTIY010000104.1:1411-5281 GCA_964613765.1 uncultured Eubacterium sp. | reverse complement strand
AAACTGCATGCTCAGCTGCGGAAAATTTCCGCAGCGGTGTTATGCCGCCGCCCCGATAACTGCCTGTGTTCAGTTGCCCTCTGAACAGTAACCCGCGAATTACATTTAAGATTCGGATTGCAAGTTGTCCTTTACGCTCTGTCCAGGATATCCATAAACTCCTCACCTGTTATAGTTTCATGTTCATAGAGGTAGGATGCGATCTCATCAAGCTTTGCGCGGTTCTCACGCAGAATCTCCAGCGCTTTCCGGTGGCAGGTCTTCACACATTCAACCACCTGGCGGTCGATCTGTGTCTGCGTCTCCGTCGAGCACGCCAGAGAAGCGTCGCCTCCGAGATACTGGTTCGTTACAGTTTCAAGAGCGACCATGTCGAACTCCTCGCTCATTCCGTACTGAGTGAACATGGAGCGCGCCAGTTTGGTAGCCTGCTCTATGTCGTTCGACGCGCCTGTGGAGACCGTACCGAAGCGCACTTCCTCCGCGGCCCTTCCTCCGGTAAGTGTTGTGATTCTCGCCTCCAGCTCCTCCTTCGTCATCAGATAGTGGTTTCCTTCCTCCACCTGCATGGTATAGCCGAGCGCTCCCGATGTGCGCGGTATGATAGTGATCTTCTGAACCGGCGCCGAATGAGTCTGTCTGGCCGCGACAAGAGCGTGCCCGGTCTCGTGGTATGACACCGTCCATTTCTCCTGATCGGTAAGTATGGCGTTTTTCTTCTGGTATCCGGCGATTAC
Source organism: uncultured Eubacterium sp. (assembly GCA_964613765.1). Taxonomy (GTDB): domain Bacteria; phylum Bacillota; class Clostridia; order Peptostreptococcales; family Anaerovoracaceae; genus Aminicella. The sequence goes on along the minus strand of CAZTIY010000104.1, from coordinate 4,544 downwards.
TACTTCAATACTCTCCTCCAGGTCGGACTGGACAACAGTTTTCCGTCCGTCCCTGACAGCCCTGAGCGCAGCCTCGTTCACGATATTGGCAAGTTCGGCGCCTGAGGCGCCGGAAGCCATCCTCGCTATCTGTTCAAAATCCACATTGTCGGCAACTTTAATTTTCTTCGCGTGAACCTTGAGTATTTCCTCGCGGCCCTTGAGGTCGGGAAGTTCCACCGGAACGCGCCTGTCGAAACGTCCCGGACGCGTAAGTGCGGGGTCAAGCGACTCCGGCCGGTTCGTCGCGGCGAGTATGATGACTCCTGCGTTTTCCTCAAAGCCGTCCATCTCCGTCAGAAGCTGGTTCAATGTCTGCTCCTGCTCGTCGTTTCCGCCGACGCGCCCGTCACGCTTCTTCCCGATGGTATCGATTTCGTCAATGAACACGATACACGGGGCCTTCTCCTTTGCCTGCCTGAACAGATCTCTCACCTTGGACGCTCCCACGCCCACAAACATCTCCACGAACTCAGATCCGGAAATCGAGAAGAACGGAACGCTCGCCTCGCCTGCCACAGCCTTGGCCAGCATCGTCTTGCCGGTTCCCGGGGGCCCGACAAGCAGAACGCCTTTAGGCATAGATGCGCCGATCTCGCGGTATTTACCCGGATTCTGCAGGTACTCTACGATTTCCTTAAGGTTGTCCTTCGCCTCGTCCTCACCGGCTACATCAGAGAATTTAATACCTTCGGCGGATTTCACATAGACACGCGCGTTGTTTTTCCCCATGCCGAACATCATCGAGTCCGGTCCCTCCATGTTCTTTGACATTCTCCGGGAAATAAACTGCCAGAGCAGGAAGAAGAACACCAGGGGAAGTACCCACGTAAGCAGAACTCCCGCGAGAGGGCTTACCTGCTCGACGATCTCACTGGAGAACTTCGCGCCTGAGCGGTACAGCCGCTCCGTGAGACCGGGATCGTCCAGCATGCCGGTCCTGTAAACGTTTTCCTGCGATTTATCAGTGAAGATTATCTGATTATCCTGCTCCTGTATCTCCACGAGACCTATCTTCTTGCCCTCTGTCATGGAGATGAACGTGCCGTAATCCACTTCCTTGATCTGACGCCGCGCGAACCACGGCATGGCCAGAAAGTTGAACAGCATAAGAAGTATAAGTATTATAAAGAAATAGTAGATCATCGGCTTCTTTGAATTTTTTACTTCAAACATTCTCACCGCCTCCCTTCACAGAACTCCGCTCCGCCCCGCGGGGCTCATACCAAAATTCGTTTAACCGTTTATATCACTGTCACTGCCGCTGCCTGTATCACAGTTCGTATCACTTCTCTTGCCGCAGCAAACCCGTCTCCGGTACCGCTGCCCGTACCGCATATCATATCGCTGCTTTTTGCACGGTTCATATCGCGGTCCGCATTACTTCTCATACCGCACTCGATCCTGTCTCAGGTACCGCTCCCCGCACCGCTATCCTTATCGGGGTTCATGCCTCTGACCGCGGATGATAACGCCTCCGGAAGACTGAGATTCAGCGGAAAGCTGTTAGTCAGGACTATCTGACTGTAGAACATACGGATGGCGGCTGACGGGGAAATGCCGAGCTCGTTCAGGATTCTCTCCGCGTTCTCCTTTAGTTCGTTATCTATCCTCGCGTAAACTGCCGATGTGTTAGACATATTCATCACGCTCCCGAAATCCTTTAACTTCGTTTTCTCTGCTTGCCGGGCAGTTGAAATGTTCACGGCTCCTGTTGTCTATAATATTTTAATCATCTGCAAAATGCAAGCGTTTGCAAACAATATATTTCCGTATGCATGTTTTTCGTCTGCCCCCGTCCGAACCTGTATTCAGACTTCACAGCCGCTCTGATTTTAAGTATACTGTTTGCAGGTTCAAGAACTTAACTGCGGGACGGATGTCCTGCCTGATATCCGCGCGTCAGGCGCCGATAATTATACGGGAAAATACTGACGCTTCGATGCACCCGGGGGACTTTCGTATGAGAGAATCAGAACAGAGAAACGCCGCAAGAGAATTTGCGGAATTTTGGAAAGACAAAGGATACGAGAAGGGGCAGAGCCAGCTGTTCTGGATATCGCTTCTCAGGAATGTGTTCGGAGTGGAGCGACCTGAGGAGTTTATTATCTTTGAAGAGCAGGTGCACCTCGATAACACCAGCTTTATCGACGCCGTAATTCCGGCTACCGGAGTTCTCATCGAGCAAAAGGGGCTGGGAAAGGATCTGAACAAACCTATACGGCAGTCGGACGGGACGCTGCTCAATCCTTTTCAGCAGGCAAAGCGGTATATCACCGAGCTTCCGCTTTCTCAGCATCCGCGCTGGGTCGTTACCTGCAACTTTGCGGAGTTCTATGTCTACGATATGGAGAAACCGGGCGGAGAGCCGGAAAAGATAAAACTGGCCGATCTGGAAAAGGAATATTACAGACTGCGGTTCCTTGTCGATACCGGAAACGACAGCCTTAAACGCGAGACGGAAGTGTCCGTCGCCGCGGGTGAACTCGTAGGAGTTCTCTACGATGCCATTCTGAAACAGTACAAAGACCCGGAAAATGAAAACTCTCTTCGAAGCCTTAACGTCCTCTGCGTGCGCCTCGTGTTCTGTCTGTACGCGGAGGACGCCGGCATTTTCGGAAAACGCGGAATGTTCCATGACTACCTTTCACTGTTTGACGCCGTCCATATCCGTAAAGCGCTGATAGAACTCTTTCATGTGCTGGACACCGTGACGGAAGAGCGCGATCCGTATCTCGAGCCTGAACTTGCGGCTTTTCCTTACGTCAACGGAGGACTGTTCGCGGACGAGAGCATTGAAATCCCCATGTTCACAGATGAGATACGCGAACTTCTGCTTCGCAAAACCAGTGAAGACTTTGACTGGAGCGAGATCAGTCCGACGATTTTCGGAGCTGTGTTTGAAAGCACGCTGAATCCGGAGACAAGGCGCTCGGGAGGCATGCACTATACCTCTATAGAGAACATTCACAAGGTCATCGATCCGCTCTTCCTTGATGATCTGAAAAAAGAGCTTGAGGAAATCAAATCCGTCCCCGTACAAAAGACGCGTGACCGGACATTGTTGGAATTCCAGCGAAAACTGGGCTCGCTG
>CAZTIY010000104.1:0-1401 GCA_964613765.1 uncultured Eubacterium sp. | reverse complement strand
TCGGGGAATTTTTTGACCGAGAGCTACCTGAGCCTTCGCAAACTGGAGAACGAAGTGCTGCAGATCCTGTCCGGCGGTCAGATAGAGTTCGGCTGGCAGGAGACAACTCCGATACAAGTCACAATCGACCAGTTCTACGGAATCGAGATAAACGACTTTGCCGTGACGGTTTCAAGGACAGCTCTATGGATAGCGGAGAGCCAGATGATGAAAGAGACAGAAGCCATAATTCACATGCCTCTTGATTTCCTGCCGCTGAAGACGAACGCGAATATCGCAGAAGGCAACGCCCTGAGGCTCGACTGGGAAACCGTCGTACCGAAGAATAAACTGAACTATATCATGGGAAATCCGCCGTTTGTAGGAAAAAAGGAGCAGACAAAAGAACAAAAATCAGAATTGATCTCTTTGTTTGGAGCAAAGGAAAAAGGTGTCGGAAATCTCGATTATGTAACCGGCTGGTATGTTAAAGCTGCACAAATGTTAAGCCAAACAAATATCCGGGCAGCATTTGTTTCTACAAACTCCATCACGCAAGGTGAACAAGTTCCGGTTTTCTGGAGATACATGCTGAATCAGGGTATTCATATTGATTTTGCTTACAGAACTTTTCGGTGGGACAGCGAAGCGAGTTTAAAAGCTCATGTGCATTGTGTCATTATCGGTTTCAGCACGGCGGACAATTTTGAACCAAAGCAATTATATTCAGAAGGTCAGATGAAATATGTCACCAACATTAACCCGTATCTGGTTGATGCTCCTTCAGTTCTCATAGGAAGCAGAACAAAAAGTATTTGCGGTGCTCTTCCTATCTCATACGGCAGCATGCCCATTGACGATGGGCATTTGATTTTAGAGCGGGAGGATGTCGATGAACTTTTGAAAGAGAACACGGAAAACAAACGATTCATTAGAAGATATATGGGCGGTGCAGAACTGATTCAAGGGAAAATGCGTTGGTGTCTATGGCTGGTTGGATTCTCTCCGAAAGAATTGCTTTCATCCGGCTTTATCATGGAACGGATTCGAAAAACGGAGGAGTTTCGCAGGAACAGCAAAAGGCCGCAGACATTAGCGCTTGCAAGTACGCCAATGCTATTCGGAGAAATACGACAACCAAACAGCCAAATGTTGGTCATTCCAAAGGTTTCTTCCGAGCGAAGACGATATATCCCTATCGATTATATTTCACCGGAAGTTATTGTGAATGGCAGCGCTTTGATTGTACCTGGCGCAACTCTCTATCATTTTGGCATTCTATCATCGAACGTGCATAACGCGTGGATGAGGGCTGTTTGTGGGCGTATGAAAAGTGATTACCAGTATTCGAATTCCGTCGTATACAATAATTTTCCGTGGCCTGTTCCCACCGAAGCACAGAAAACAAAAATCAAACAAACA
>CAZTIY010000103.1:0-5372 GCA_964613765.1 uncultured Eubacterium sp. | reverse complement strand
CGGATTGAATGCGGAATCCGGGAAACACGACGTGAACCCGGAAACCGGATTGAATACGGAATCAGGGAAGCACGACGTGAACCCGGAGACCGGGACAGGTTCTGAATCCTTGACTCACGGTGCAAATCCTGAAAACGGGACAGATTCCAAATCCTTGGACCGCAATGCGGGCACGGAGACCGGGGATGATTCTGAATCCCGCGGGAAAACCCCTGAGGAAGAGCCGGGACGGTTTGAGAGGTTTCTCCTGCGGCACTTTTCCGAACGTCAGATCGATAACTTCATGACAATCGCTTCTGTCGCGCTCTCTCTCGCGATAGCTATAAGTGTTTTCATTATTTTACCGACCCTCGCAGTCAGTTTCCTTAAGACATGGATAAAAAACAGCGTCCTGCTCAACCTTATCGAGGGCCTTGTCCGGATCGCGCTGCTCGTGATATATATAGCGCTTATTTCAAGACTTGAGGACATACGCCGGGTGTTTGAGTATCACGGAGCGGAGCATCAGATAATCCACTGTTTCGAGAACGGGCTTGAACTCACGCCTGAAAACGCGGCGCAGTTCTATACTCTCCATCCGAGGTGCGGGACAAGTTTCCTGGTGTTCGTCATGGTGATAAGCCTCGCGCTTTTCAGTCTGCTCGGATGGCCGAATCTCGCCGTGCGTATCGCGTCCAGGATTCTTCTCCTCCCCGCGGTCGCTTCTCTTTCCTACGAGGTTCTGCGGCTTGCGGGCCGTTCGCGGAATCCGCTCATCGAGCTTCTGAGTCTGCCCGGGCTCCTTCTCCAGAAACTCACAACGAAGACACCCGATTATAAACAGCTGGAAATCGCTATCGTCGCCATGAAATCGGTGCTCGTCCCGGAGGACACCCCTTACGTAGAAGGAATTTGTGACAAAGACGGGCATCTCCTGAAACATATTTCAGTTGAACAAAAGGAAAAATAAAAATCCTGAAAATGCGAACCGAAACCGACAAAAAATACTCTGTATATGATATTATTGCCCGCGGTCGCGAGAAGCTTGAGGCGGCGGGCATCCCGGAGCGTGAGGCGGAAATTGACAGTGAACTCCTTTGGTGCGGTCTCTCGAGAATCAACAGGGGCTCGCTTCCTCTGACGGCGCGTGAGAATGTCTCTCCCGAAAAGACCGGGGAATATGAACGACTGATTGATAGACGCGCAAAAGGCGAACCTCTTCAGTATATTGAGGGAACCTGCGATTTTATGGGCCTTACTTTTATAGTTAATAAGAATGTTCTTATCCCGCGCCTCGATACAGAAATTCTGGCAGAAGCCGCCCTTAAGGAAATCGATAATATTTCGTCGAATTTTGACGAAGATTTCTCTTACGATATTAAACAAGCAAATGACCTGCCCGCGAATGACCCTGATCCGTCGAATTTCATCGATCAGGCAAAATTCGACGCCGGACTGACGAATGATGGTAAAATAATAAAAGCGCCGGACAAAGAAGATCCGGTTCCGCCGAATTTTAACGACCGGTCGAAATTCGTCGCCGGGCCGGAGACCGGTGTTCAATTGTTAAGAGCCTTAGACGAAGACGAACTGATTTCGTCGAATTTCATCGATCAGGCAAAATTCAGCGCCGGGTCAGCGATTGGTAGTAAAATAATAAAGGCGCCGGACAAAGAAGATCCGGTTCCGCCGAATTTTAACGACCGGTCGAAATTCGACGCCAGGTCAGCGATTGGTAGTAAAATAATAAAGGCGCCGGACAAAGAAGATCCGGTTTCGTCGAATTTTAACGTCCGATCGAAATTCGTCGCCGGGCCGGAGACCGGTGTTCAATTATTAAGAGCCTTGGACGAGGATGAACCGATTACGTCGAATTACATCGATCAGGCAAAATTCGACGAAAAGGAAAAGAAAGAAGAAAATGAAACTCCGTCCCGTGCCATCAGCGTTCTCGACCTTTGTACAGGAAGCGGCGCTATCGGTCTCTCAATAGCTAAACTGCGGCCGGGGGTTAATGTCACCTGCACCGATATTTCTCCTGCTGCGCTCGCTGTCGCCCGGGAGAACGCGAAACGGCTGGGAGTCCGAGTCCTGTTCATTCAAGGCGACTATTTTGACCCTCTCAACGAAGAGTTATTTGATCTGATAGTTTCTAATCCCCCGTATATTCCGACAGGGAAAATCGCGACACTAAGTACCGAGGTTCGCGACCACGAACCTTCAGAGGCTCTTGACGGCGGTCCTGACGGTCTCGGCGCGTACCGGCGTATAATACCGGGAGCGGCTGAACATCTTCAGCCCGGCGGGAGACTTCTTCTTGAAATCGGTTATAATCAGAGAGCCCGTGTTGAAAGGCTGCTAAGAGAAAACGGGAATTATCGGGATATCTTTTGTCAAAAGGATCTCGCGGGGAATGACCGCGTGATACACGCTGTCCGAAAATATTGACGGTAAGTTTATCCTGAAACGCAACGCCGCAGAAATTCTACGGCAGAAAACCTTGAAACTCAAATGAAGCGTAGACTCCGACATGTTTGACGTGGTTCAGGAGAACTTCTAAAGGCGAAGCGATCCTGTGAAAACTGATTGTAATCATCCGCGGCAATTGTTATCATAGTCTTGTTGTTGAACATGGCCGGAGACGGTTTTGTCCGGAACAGTACAGCAGACTGACAATTGAGGCTGTGGGTCTGCTGTCTTTACTTTTAAGTGACGCCGTCTATGATAGCATAAGAAAAAGCATAGCTTAATCTGACGTAAAACACGGCAGATCAAACTATGCGGCAGGATCGGTCAATGTTACGCGGGACGCGCGTCGTATCGAATGCGGATAAAGTGACGATTTACGGAAAGGAAGAAATTGATGAGCGAAAATTTTGCGAGAGGAAGGTCCGCGGAGATTTTTCACACGGACGACGGAAAGATTCTTAAGCTGTTTTTCCCGGACTATCCGCGCCCTTACGCGGAGAAGGAATACCGCAACACGAAAATCGCGGCGGATCTCGGCTGTACGGGAATGAACGTGTACGAAATGGTGGAGAAAGACGGCCGTTTCGGTTTCACCATGGACTTTGTCGACGGAGTGACGCAGAACGACATGCCGGGAAAGAACCCGTTGTATGTCTTAAAAGGCGGCAAGGACCTTGCGCACTGCCATATCCGTGTACAGGAAAAGCATTCAAAAGAACTTGACGACGTCCGTCAGGTCTGCCTGGATCTGCTTGATGACGAGTCCATGGCTTTCCTCACCGAAGATGAGAAGAAAAGGGCCGCTTCTTATATCAGATCCCTGCCTGAGGAAGACACCCTGCTTCACCTGGATTTCCACACCGGAAATGTTCTTGTGGATAAGGACGGCGAGTGCAAAATCATCGACTGGATGACCGCCGCCAGAGGAAACCGCGCGGTAGAGGAAGCGCTGATGGAGTTTCTTTTCTCCGAGGCTGAACTGTTTCCCGAAGCATCAAATATGCAGCGCGCGTTCTTCCGTGTCATCCGCAAATTCATCGGGAAGCAGTTTTTCAAAGAATACCAGCGGCTGACGCCCCTTGCGGAAGAGGATATTGATCGCTACAGGCTGCTCGCGCTTATTATCCGCCGCGGATGGAACATTGAGTTCGAGCGACCCTATTTAACAAAAGTCATCCCGGAGCTTATACGCAAATACGCGTAACTAAACGCAGAAGATACCGCAGGACGCCGGTCAGAAAAGTGCCGGGACGAATATCATAAACCTGTGACGAAAAATGTCGATTAGATGACATTTCCCGCGGCGAAACCCGTCTAAAAACGTCGACAACCGATTAAGACCGTGGTAATACGACATTTCTTGAGACGAATTTTGTCGGATAACGTCGAAAATCGACTGAGACCGTGATGATACGACATTCCCTGCGACGAATTCCGTCGGATAACGTCGATGAACCGGCGCTGACCGTTTCCCGCCGTATCTTTAATGTTAATAATTACGACCCGGGAAACTGCTCCCGGGAATGAATTTGACTTTAACCGGAATGAGTCTCCCGGTTAAATATTCCGGACAGAAAGGAGAACTGTATGAAAATCGTGTGTGTCTGCGACGCCGGCGTGCCGGAAATGCTGATGCAGAAGATGAAGGGACTTCCCGGCTGCGAAGTGACCCTTTACACGGAAAAAAACCTGATGGATCTGAAAGCCATCACTATGATAGGAAGAACCGCGGAGGTTTACGGCGCAGAGGAATGCCCGGTCACGCCGGAAATGCTTGAGGCGGTACGTGACGCGGATGCCGTTGTGGTGCATACCGCCCCCGTGAACAAAGCAGTACTGGACGCCGCCCCGGCGCTGAAACATGTCGGAGTGCTCCGCACAGGCGTGGAAAATGTTAACGTCCCCCTCTGCACCGAACGCGGCATTGAAGTTTATAACGCCGACGGCAGAAACGCCGTTGCTGTCGCTGACCATACCGTGGCGATGATGCTGTGTGAGATGCGGAATATAGCCCGCGGACACGCCGCGCTTATGTCCGGGAAATGGGTACGGGTTTTCCCCAACATCCTCGACTGCCATGACATGTGTAACTGCACCGTCGGCATAATAGGCGTAGGCAAAATCGGTACGCTTGTCGCTCAGAGACTTAAAGGATTCGGCTGCAGGATACTCGGATGCGACCTGTTCCTGCCCGCGGACGAGGTTATCGCGAGGGGCTGCGATGAGGCGGTCAGCAAAGAAGAACTCCTCCGCCGGTCCGATTTCGTCACCATGCACATGGTGTACAAGGAGGGTGATCCGCCGCTCATCGGAGCGGATGACCTCGCCATGATGAAGAAGAGCGCCGTCCTTGTCAACTGCGCCCGGGCAGGACTGGTTGATACGCAGGCCCTCATATCCGCCCTGCAGGAGAAGCGCATCGGTGGCGCGTGCATAGATGTGTACGATGAGGAGCCGCTTCCCGAAGGGAATCCGCTGCTGTCTCTCCCCAATGTCACACTGACTCCGCACTCGGCGGGAACCAACGTGGATTCATTTTCCAATTCCGTTGATATCATACGTAACCAGTTCGAGCAGCTTCTCTCGGGCGCTGTCCCCCGCAATAAAGTAAACTGAGATGTGTAAATATGTAAATGTGCAAACGTGTTAACGTATAAACATCTGATCATGGGCCTTGTATCAGGCGTGATACAAGGCTCTCTTTGAAATTTTCTCCTGCCGCTTATCGCGCCGTTCGCCGCGGCGAAGTTCCGCAGACAATGTGATATTTTAAGTATTTTTCATATTATAGAAGGGTGCAGATATGTCAGACGGGCGTTTTCGTATTCCCTTCACTCAGTCCTTTAACTTCATCTGCGGAAAGACCGCTGATACGCATTATCATATCAACAGGCAAAGACTCATCAAGCATCCTCTTAGCCGTT